>JAZUKQ010000380.1:0-11645 GCA_045643325.1 Kiritimatiellia bacterium
CTGTCCGGTGGAGCGCTGTCCGGTGGAGCGCTGTCCGGTGGAGCGCTGTCCGGTGGAGCGCTGTCCGGTGGAGCGCTGTCCGGTGGAGCGCTGTCCGGTGGAGCGCTGTCCGGTGGAGCGCCATACATGGCGCGACCCATAGCGCGACTCGCCTTGGTACACCCTATCTTAAACCCTCTCACCACCTCTCCCAAGTGCCGGTCCATGGCCTCCTGCACAAACAACAGCCCATGGAAGTGGTCGGGCATCACGACATGCTCCAGCAGTTTTACCTGCGGGTGAAAGCGCGGGATTGCCTTCCAGCACTCTTCCACAACTTGGCCCAGCGCCGTTTTCACCACCTGTCCGCCTTCCAGTTTCCCCAAGACGGGCAGTCGCCCCGTCACATCGACAGTCACCATGTAGATGCCGCGTTCCCGGTAGTCGTGGCAGAAGCAGCGGCGCTTCATCGAGTGTTGTTCGGGGTATCCGTGGTTCATGGCCTTTGTTTCCCTTTCCCGCGAGTGTATGAAGATTCTTCATCGGAGTCAAGACCCGTACTCGATAACGCCGACTACATTGCGTCGGAATAAAGGACACCGGACTGGCCGCCGGCCGCTTTTCCAACGGCGCGATCGAGCATGTCACGCCGATGAACCTGTTCGAGACCCTGGATGTTCTCCCGAGTTCCACGTCACCTACACGGCAAAGGGCGTGAGCCTCCGCCACGTCTCTCCGGGTACGACGTTCCTCATCCTCTGAAACAGGGGCTCCGCCTTGAAAATAGAACCCGCTGGAGTGGGATTCGCGTTCCTGTGGGCGGGGGCTACCGGATCAGAAGGAGGGCCGCGGGGGCGTCGGCGATGCCGAGTTCGTTGAAGACGGCGTCCATTTCCCCGTAGGTCATGTAGTCGTTCGATGTGAGGAAATAGGCGATGTCGCCGCCGAGCGTGTTGCAGACGGCCTGGCTTCCGCCGGTGTTGTAGTTGTGGCCGCCGATGCCCATCTTGCCGCCGTTTTCAAACGGCCACTTGCTGGCGGCCTGAGGATAGTAGGCGACGTAGCCCTCCTCCGCGCGGACGGTCGCCTGCATGCCGGCCGGGGAGAACGCCGGGCCGCGGGGATCCATTTCCCGCAGATAGAGACGTGCCTCGCAACCGGGGCCCATGGCCTGCGGCAAACTCGCGGCGGCGAAGTACCAGGTGTCGGACTTCCATGATTCCGGGGCGATATCGAGCCGGTATTTCGCCGGCGTGTTCTTAATGACTTCGAAGTAGAGGGAGAGGACGTCGGAGTTTTTGCCTTTCCCAAGATACATGTAGGAGTATCCGGCATGGCCGAAGCCCCAGAGGCAGCAGCGGTTGGCTGTCTTCCAGCCGAGGTCGGGACGCGGTCGGAACACCGTGACAATGGTGCACCGGGTGGACGATCCGCGATTGCTGTTCATGATGCGGTAGGTCGCGGCGGAGGACTGGATGGCGTCGGTCGGCGTGCTGGGCCACGACGTCACGTTCTGGAAGGTGCCGTAGCCGTGCCGGAGATAGTCGTTCCAGCGCCATCCGAGGCCCGTGGCGTTCGTTACGATCTCGGAAACATAGCCGCCGTTCCGGTACAGCGTGAACCGCGCGCTGTCGTTCGTGTCCGTGTACACGTCGAACGAGGACACGACGGAGGTTTCCCCCTCGGCCACCGACAGGGCGTCGAGGAAGAAGTGCTCCGTGGCGACGTGGACGGACGCGGGACCGACGGGCGCGGCGCTCACGGACTCGGAGAAGCATTCCGGCTGGTCGAGAGCCCCCGCTGCCTTCACCATGCATCGGACGGATTCCGCTCCTGCGGGGACGAGGCTCTCCGGGATCGTGGAATCCGCCCCGTAGGTGACAGGATAGCCGTCGGCGAACCAGTAGTACCGCAGGTCCGTGACGTCCGGGACATGAACCTCGCAATGGAAGCCTTTCGCGTCATGCCGCACCACGGGCCTCGAGGCGAACGGCGCGGGCACTTTCGCGAGGTCCTCCGTGCGCTGCAGCACCTCGACCCAGTCGACTTGGAAATCCTGGCGCTCGCCGTTCGCCGGCATGCCGTCCGTGTCCCTGAGCGCGTAGTCGAACAAGAGGAACAGCCGCTCCAGGTAGGTGGGCGAGGTCTGGCCCCGGCAAAGCTCGATCCAGCGTTCCCCGCCCGGGGCTTCGGCGTCGGGCACGGTGATGCAGATGGTGGTGAGATCCGGTCCGACGGCGAATTCCCAAGTATGGAACGCGCCGTCCCAGAAGTCGATGCCGCCGGGTACCCCGACGAGCCGCTCCGTGAGTTCCGCGCCCATGAGCTTGAAGCGCTGATACGATTCGGGACGCCGGACGTGCGGGTTGTCGATGTAGGGGTAGTGGAGGTGCGTCGAGAGGCCGTTGAGCCAGCGCGACGAAGCCCCGTCGAGTTCGAACCAGTCGCACTCGATGCGGTTGGACGTGCGCCAGAACAGGTGTTCCGTTCCGTATGACCAGAAGGCCGGGAAGAGCCCGGGGGCGATGCCCCCGGCCGGCGTCGGGAAGCGGCATCGGAGGCGGAATATCTTCGGCCCCGTCCACGAGTACCCCTGTCCCATGTCGTTCACGCTGTAGAAGGCCCCGGCATACCAGCGGCCGTTCTTCTTCGCCAGGGACAGATTCTGCAGCCCCGCTCCGGAATCGTGGGGGTAGACATCCGGATCGCCGCCGGGGGGAAGGAGCTGGGCTTGGGCGCCGACCGCGGTGTTGAAGCCCGGCGCCATCCAGAGGTCTCCGGTGCCGGAACGGCTGTCGGAGACCCGGAAAGCGCGGAAGTCGTCGAAAAAGACGCGCTCGAAGCCCGTCGCCACCTCCTCGCGGGGCAGTCCTGTGCGGGAGCGGGTGAAGGTCTTGGCGGTGTTCCGCGCGAGCAGGGCCGCCCATGTGTCGTCGTCCACGCGGAAGCGGTGCGGGAGGTCTTCGGCGTCGAGCACGGGGCGGCTCTCGCGGTAGGGGTGGCCTGACGGAAGACGCGCCGCGAACCCGAGCCGGTGCGCCGCCCAGCCGGTGAGCTTGCGGACTGTCGCCTCGGAGGGTTCGGCCTGACCGAGCATCAGCGCGTCCATCGCCCAGGCGGCGGATTGCGCGCCGGCGTCGCCCAGACGAGATTGGAGATCGTCCCGATTCAATCTGTCCGAGGAATATCGGGCCGGCTGCGCGCCGGGGGCCGACGGCACGCCGTTGACACTGAGGAAAAGCCGCCCTTGACGCATGCCGAAGACGGCGACGTTCCAGGACTGTCCGTCGGCCACGACCGCGTCGGAGCGGAGCACGCGCTCGTCGAGCCCCTGCGCTCCGCGACCGGCGAAGCGCACGGAGAGACCGTCCTGCGCGGAGTACGCGATTCGGGGCGATCCGTACGAGGGCCCGCTGCCGAGATTCACGTCCACGAGCGTCGTCGCGGGGGCGTCCGGCCCGATGCGGAACGTGAGGACGCCCCAGCGGTAGCGCCAGTGCGTCTCTTTCTGCCCGGGGAAGTTCAACTGCGCGCCCGGCGCGAACTCGATGCCGGCGCGCGCGCCCCGCTTTTCCGGCGCGCGCGCCCCCGCCGAGGCCGTGGCGCTCGTAAGCACGCCGCGTGTCGGGAGCGCGTTCACTCTGCCGATGGGGGCGTCGTCCTGCACGAACGCCGTCATGAGCCATTCCGGGAAGAGGTCCGGCGTCCAGGGAATGGCCGGGGCGGCGGCGACGCTTTCGCGGGTGAGAATCTGCGTGAGCGGGTCGCGTCCCTCGCCGTCCTGTTCCAGCGCGGAGACAAGGCCGTCGCCGTCGGCGTCGAAGACGATGCCGCCGAGTTCCGGGCAATGCGCCTGGAGGATCGCGAGCGCCTCGGCGCGGTCGGCGGGCGTGTATAACCCGGAGACCGCGATGTCCGCGCCGTGGACCTCGGCGAGAAAAACCGTCGCGAGGACAGAACCGAGGAGGTGTTTCATGGCGTTTCTATTCCGCCAGTTCCAGGAACGACCAGGATGGCGGGCCCTCGGGGAGGACGAGGCCGTCGCGGGCGTCGATGGGGTCGATTTTCCAGCGTTCATGCGAGGTGCGGGGCGTGCGCGGCGGCTTCTCCGCCGCGGGCCAGCGGTCGTCGCGCAATTCCATGCTGCCGTGCAGGTCGGCGGGGAGGCCGGTCACGTACAGCGGTTCGCCGCCGACTTCGAGCTCGACGAGCTCGCCGTCTTTCGCCGTGGCCTCGACCGGCGTGCCGAAGAGGTCGACGACCCGGCCCGCCGGGACGCGGACGGTCTTTTTGTCGCCCTTCGTGTAGAGGGCGAGGGTGGTGGAGCACTTTCCGCGGAAGAGGATGGCCTCGACGCCGGGGCCGAACCAGAGGTCGCCGGCGAACTTCGTGCCGTCGACGAGGCGCGCGCAGGTCGCGACCTGCGGGACGGAGAACTCGACCTTGGGCGCGCCCTTCCATTCGGCGAGGTCGCCATCGATCTTGATGCCGTCGGGGAATTTCCGCGCCATCGGCTCGTCGGCGAGGGCGGGGAGGAAGAGGATTCCGAAAGACAACGCGGCAAATGCCATCCGGGAGCGGATGGCGAGGACGGATGTTTTCATGGGAATGTTTCCAGCGTGAGACTACCGGAGCAGAATCATCGTGGCGGCCGCCGGTGTGAAGACGCTGACGCCGTTGGACGTGTAGAGGACGCGGACGTTTTCGGGAAGATCTCGGACGTCGAAGGTGCCGGTGCGGACGCTGCCGCGGGAACCGGCGAGAAGCGGCCAGACGAGACCGTCGCGCGGCGTGTAGCCTTCCGCGAGGACGGCGCGGAGGGTGCCGCCTACCGAGATGTCTCCCTTCACGGAGATTGTGGCGCATCCGTCGGCGCTCAAGATGGCCTCGAGGACGGAGTCGTCGTGGTCCAAGGAGACCGAGTCGGCGACGCCCTCGCCCGATTCGAGCGACAGTGTGCCGGGCAGGAGGCTCAGTTCGGCGGTGCCGTCGGCGTTGGTGACGCAAAGCGTGCCGCCCGCGAGATGGATGAGGTTTGTGACGGCGGGTCCGTCGGATTCGTCGGCGCGGACGATGGGGCCGGAGACGATGCCTCCGAAGGCGGTGAACGTGCCGCCGCGCAGTTCGAGGTCGGCCAGCATGCGGAGTGCCGCGCCGGCGCGGGTGCCCATGACGACCCGTCCGCCGATCTCGATGTCGCCGGCGCTCTGGGAGAGTGTGCCGACGACGGACTGCATGGCGCCGACGCCGTTTGTCGCGATGACGGTGTCGCCGGAGACGACGAGGCGGCCGCCGGTCATCTCGATGGTGCCGAAGGCGGAGGCGCAGTCCGTCGCGGCGTCGCCGGTGTGCAGTGTCGAGCGGCCGAGGACGAGGGACTCCATGTCGAGGACGCCGTCCGCGAGGCGGACGATGCCGTCGGCCTTGCCCTGGCGCTCGCCGCCGCGTCCGCCGCCGTCGCCGACGAGAACGTCGCCGAGAAGCGCGTCCGCGCGTCCGCCCGTGAGGTCGAGGATGCCCTGCGCGGTGTCGGTCGCGAAGGCGCCGTTGCCGTGGGAGCCGACGACGAGGTCGGCGCGGCTTTCGCCGCCATCGCGTCCGCGGACGACGAGGAGCGGGTCGTCGCCGGAGATGCCGGTCTGGAAGTCGATCTTGCCGCACTGCGTGTTGCGCTTGTCGGAGCCGGCGATGAGGATGCGGTCGACGTTGAGGACGTTCTTCTTGGCGAGCCAGAGGCGGCTCGGGTTGTCGTCGCCGTCGCCCTGCCGGAAGTCGTCGCCGTCGCCGACGAAGAGGTTCGCGGCGGTGATGGTGTTGGTGCCGGCGTTCTCCCGGGCGCAGAAAATCTCGCCGTCGCAGCGGCCGCCGCGGCCGATCCAGACGTTGGCCGCCGTGCAGTCGAATTCGGTGAGGGGCCGCATGTCGAGGCGGGCCGTCCCGCGGTAGTCGGTGGTCGGCGCGGCGATGACGACGTCGGCGGACGGGGAATCCACGCGGAGCGTGCCGTGGCCGCTCATGTTGACGGACGTTTCGAACTCGCCGCGCGTGAACTCGTAGTCGACGGGACCGAGCAGGGAGAGGGCGTTGCCGCGGGAGTCTGCGCCGGTGATGGTGAGCGTCACGCCGACGGGAATCTCGGTGACGTGCCAGCGGTTGTTGCCGACCGTCGGGGCGGGGTAGGTGCTCGAGTTCGTGTAGCAGAGCGAAGCGACCGCCATGTCGTACGGGATGGTGTTGTTGACGGTGCCGTTGGACGTGCGGTCCTCGGCCCCGAAGACAATGCTCGCGCCGATGGGGCTGCCGTTCGGACGCCAGTTCTCGGGGGTCATCCAGTCGTCGTCTTCGCCCTCGCCGATCCAGTGGATTTCGGAGGCCGTGACGGTGAACGTGGCGGTCATGACGGGGCTTTCGTTTTCGGAGCCGGTCGTCGGGAGCGCGATGGCCTGGACGGTGGCGGACTCGGTGAGCGTGAAGGGCTCGGTGTAGACGATGCCGTTGGAGGCGCTGGGCGTGGTGCCGTCGAGGGTGTAGCGGAGCTCGCAATCCCCCTCGTAGACGGAGGAAATCGCGACCTCGACGCTTCCGGCGAAGGCGCCGCCGGCGGGAGTGATGGTCGGACGGGGCAGTTCGGAGGAGCCGGGCAGTGGACCGACGACGTCGGCCCACGTGGTGCCGATGCGGATGGCGTCGACGTCGTAGAGGTCGGTGTCCTCGGAGCGGCTGCGGTAGAGCGTGGCGACGAGATGGGACAGGGACGACACGTTGTCGCGCTGCGCATGGAAGTCTGGTTCCGCAGGCTCGTCCAGCGTGGACGGGTTGACGTAGAGGTCCACGTGCTTGTACATGTGGTTCTCGGCATCGGAGTTCTTGCGGGCCCGGACGACGACGAACTCGGCGGTGTCGGGGACGATCAGAATTTCCGAGGCGTAGTTCTCGCCGTTGGCGCGCAGGCCGTGGATGTAGTCGTTGCCCTGGCGGACGTTGCCGGCCATGTAGCCAGCGCGGGACTCGAGCCGGTTGTCGCCCGTTTCGGCGGCATCGGCCATGCCGAGGTAGGCGTTGTCGAAGTCGTTCTCGCCGATCGTGCCGACGGGCGTGCGGACGAGGAAACTCATGTAGAGATACTGCCCTGCCTGCTGGGGAAACTCGCGCGTAAGAACGCGGTCGGCGGAGCCCTTCGAGAGGACGAGGTGAAGCGCGCCGCCGTCGAGCTTGATGTCGCCGTTCTGGTAGGCGAGTTTGCCGCGTCCGGTCGTCGCTGCGCCGACGACGGTCGCGCCGGAGTTGGCGGAATAGGCGCCGGAGAAGCCGGTGCCGGAGTCCTGACCGTCGAGGCCCCCGACGGAGGCGTCCTCGAATCCGTCGCAAGCGATCAGGGTGGCATGGACCGTAGCGGCGGCCGCGCAGAGGGCTGAGGCGAGGAGTGCGATGCGTGTTTTCATGCTTGCTTTGTGGCTTCGGGGTGGATGGTGTGAGCGGATTCGGAGATCTGACGGGCGCTTCCGCGCCAGACGACGCGGCCGAGGACGCGGAGCTCGACGGGCTGGGCGGAATGGACCGTAGCGGCGGCGCAGAGGGCTGCCGCGAAAAGACACGGATGTGTTTTCAACGGGTTAGTTTATGAGGAAGACGGTCGTGGGCTCGTTGACGATGCCGAGGGACATGAAGACCTCTTCGAAGTCCTCGATGGTCTGGTAGGTGTTGTCCGCGCGGAAGTACGCGATGTCGCCGCCCAACGTATTGACGAAATGCCAGTTTCCTCCGTCCGTGATGTACTGGCCGCCGATGCCGAGCGGACTTTTTTCCGCGAACGGCCATTTGGAGTTGGCGGGCGGATAGTAGGTGCTGTAGCCCTCGGACGTCACAATCTGGCCGACGAGTCCTTCGGGGGAGAACGCCGGACCGCGGTTGTTCATCTCGCGCAGATAGAACTGGCACTGGTTGCCTTCGCCCGCCTTCGCCGGGAAGCTTGCCGCCACGAAATACCAGCTGCCCATGTTCCATTCCGGAGCGATCGTAACTACATAGTGTGCCTCGACGTTCTTCTTGACCGTGAAGTCCAGCTGGAGTTCCAGGCTGCCCTTCGGCTTGCAGCAGGTGATCCACGAGTAGCCCGTATGGCCGAAGCCGAACAGCGCGTTGCGGCTGGCTTCGCTCCATCCTCGGTCGGAGCGGGGGCGGAACACCATGTAGATCGTGCCGACCGTCTGCGAACCTCGGTTGCTGTGCAGTACCTGGAAGGTGTCCTGTTGCGACCGGATGCCCGCCTTGGAATTTCCGCTCCAAGCCGTGAAGTTCTTGCCGGAGTAGAACCCGTTCTGCAGGAAGTCGTTCCACCGGCGGCCCAAGCCGGTGGGCTCTGTCGTGATTTCACTCACATAGCCGCTGCCCTTGTACAGATAGAAACGGTCGTCCGGGGCGGTCGCATAGGCCGGGGCCTCCTCCGAATATACGTCGAAGTGGCCCGTGACCTGGGTCTCTCCCTCGGCCACGGTCAAGGCGTTGGTGAAGAAGTGTTCCGTGGCGATGTCGGCATTGGCGGCGGCCGCGCAGAGGGCTGCGGCGAGGAGTGTGATGCGTGTTTTCATGCTTGTTTTGCGGTTTCGGGGTGGATGGTGTGAGCGGATTCGGAAATCTGGCGGGCGCTTCCGCGCCAGACGACGCGGCCGAGGACGCGGAGCTCGACGGGCTGGGCGGAAGCCTTGCCCTCCACGGCCTCCAGCAGGAGGCGGACGGCCTCGCCGACGAGGGTGGATTCCGGGCGGTCGATGCTGGTGAGCGGCGGCTCGAGGGTTTCGCAGAACGGGACGTTGTCGTGCCCGATTACGGCGATGTCGTCCGGTACGGCGAGGCCCCGCACCTGCAGTTCGTGCAGGGCGCCGAGCGCCACCCAGTCGTTGATGCAGAAGAGGGCGTCGGGGCGCGGGCCTTCGCGGAAGAGGCGCCGGACGCCTTCGCGGCCGCCGGCGATGGCGGGCGGGAGACCGGAGACGATCCGGTCGTCCCGGACAGGGAGCCCGAGTCCGGACAGCGCCTCCCGGAAGGCCGCGAGACGGGCCTGGCAGGTGGCGGATTCCAGTTCGGAGAAGAGAAAGCCGAAAGAGCGGCGGCCCTGGGACGCCAGCGTCCGGACGGCCTCGCGGATGGCCTCGGAGGGATCGGACAGGACGCAGGGGACGGAAAGCCGCGTGACGGTGTCGTTGAGGGCGACGACGGGGAGGCCGGTCTCTCGGATGCGCCGCACGAGCTCGGCGGAGGGATGGCCCGCGACCAGCACGCCGTCGACGCGGTTCTGCTTGACGATTTCCGGGAGGTTCTCGGTTTCCGAGCGGAGGACGCACTCGATGTTGACGTGCTGGTCGTGTTCCGACAGCTTGCGCTCGGCGATCCAGGCGATGCGTTGGAGGAATTCGGCGCCGGCGCCGCCGATGTGGTCGCGGCTGTCGGAGGCGAGGAGGACGCCGATGGACCGGGTGCGCCGCGTGCGGATGGGCTGCGGGCGGTAGCCGGCTTTTTCGGCGAGCTCGCGAATGGCCTGGGCGCGGGCCTCGCTGATGCTCGGGTCGCGGTTGAGCGCTCGGGAGACGGTGCTTACATCGACGCCGGCAAGACGCGCCAAGCCGCGGAGACTGATCCGCTTCTCGTTTTTCCCGTGAATTCTGGACTGTTTTTCAACCATTGTGATAAAGATGTTATTACAACAGTTGCATAGTATGGCGGAACTTCGGGAAGAAGTCAATAGGGGGGGGGCCGCGTTCTTATCCGCTGAACGTGTGCCGCCAGTCGTTCGGTTTCGGCTCGCCCCGGTCGTCCGAGAGGTGCTCGGAGCGCTGGATGTAGTGGATGAAGCGGCCAGCGCGGCGAAAGCGAAACAGAGAACGCAGGATTTCTTCATGGTTTTCTCAGAACAATAGTCATTCTACCACCTTCCGAAAACGCCGCGCAAGAGATCCGACGAAACTGTTGCGCGATCTGTTCCGCTTTGCCATAATTCTCGTCCGACCGAAGGACCATCCTACCCACCCTCCATTGGATCCGATCCCATGAAAATATCCTTTCTCGTTCTGCTCGCCACCGCCCTCCCGCTTCTCGCCGGCCCCCACATCGAGGTGTCCCACAAGGAGCCGTTCAATCTCTTCCAGTCCGGCGAACCGGTCTCGTTCGAGGTCTCGCTCGTCGAGTTCCCGCCGATGAGGGGGACACTCGACATCGAGGTCGTGGACTACTACGGCCGCCCGCTCGACGCCGGCAAGGTGCACGAGGACGTCACCATCGCCTCCCACGAGACGTACCGCAAGACCCTCACCCTCGGCACGCCCGACTTCGGCTACTACGAGGTCCGCTGCAAGGCGCATCTCGTCAACGAGTGGGGCGAGCCGTTCGACCGGGAGTCGTTCGACAGCTTCGGCGTCGCGTTCCTCACGGACCGCTCCGCCGCCGAGGCCCGCGCGGAGAAGAGCCGCTTCGGGCTGAAGATCTTCCAGGTCGGGGACCCCGGTATCTGGTGGCGCCGTCCGTTGGTGTGGAAGATCGGGGAGTGCTGCGACGCCTGCGCGGCGCTGGGGCTGCAGTGGACGCGCCATGCGTTCGACCAACAGCCGAACGGCGAGCCGGGCTGTATCCCGACGGTCGATGTCGTGACGAAGCACGCGATGAACTGCGTGATGAAGATCGAGGGCATCCCCGAGGAGGCCTACGACGCCGGGCGCTACGGACCGATGGACAAGTTCGCGGAGACGAAGAACCGCCGCGGCTGGCGGCGCTGCTCCGTGCCGAAGACGGAGCCCTATCAGGCGTGGCTGCGCGAGAGGATCCGGGCGTTGCCGGCGGACCAGACGGTCTTCGAGATCGGCAACGAGGTCTGGGGCTACATGAAGGCCGAGGAGTTCGCCGAGTGGTGCAACCAGGTCGTGCCCGTGCTAGAGTCCGAGCGTCCGGGCTGCACCATCGCGGTCGACCCCGGCGACCTCGCGTATGGTCGGCGCTTCGCGGCGGCGGGCGGCTTCAAGGGCGTTAACGCGCACGTCGTCCACCCCTACAGTTTCACGCCCATGCCGGAGCACCGCATCCGGGCCTGGCTCCGCAACCGCAACGAGATCTACTCCGGGATGGCCGGACGGAAGCTCGACTACTATGTCACCGAATACGGCTGGCCCACCGCGCCGGAAGACGCGCGCAAGCACTCCGTGAGCGAGCGCGTGCAGGCGCAGCGCACGACCCGCGAGTCGCTCATGCTCTACGCGGAGGGCTGCAAGACCCTCATCCCGCACTGGATGGCCGACCGCGAGCAGGATCCCACGGAGCGCGAGCACTGGTTCGGGTTCTTCCGACTCAACGGGCAGCCCAAGCCGGTCGTCATGGCGCACGCCGCCTGCGCGCGCATGATCGACGGCAGCGAGTTCGTGGGCGATGTCTCGCTGCCCGGCGACCCGCGCGGCGTCGGGGCGATGCTGTTCGAGCACGCCGATCCGCGCCGCTGGGTGCTGGCCCTCTGGACGATGGACGGGCAGGACCCCGAGACGCGCACGGTCGAGATTCCGGTTGCCGCCGACCTGCGGCGCTACGATCTTTTCGGCGCCTTTCGGGGGGCGCTCAAGCCCGACGCCGACAAGCGCACGGTCAGCGTCGAGGTCGGCGCGGACGTCGTGTACCTCCAGGGCGTCGGC
>JAZUKQ010000381.1:0-7169 GCA_045643325.1 Kiritimatiellia bacterium
GTTTTTTGTATATCAATCTGAAATGAAATTACGGTGCGGAAACTTTTAGGGAAGGCGGTCCGTCCTCCCTTTTCACACGCCCTCCCCGCCCATTCTACGCCCTCCCTTCCCCTTGCTGTCGCCCTTTTGCGGCCGCATCGGCCGAACCGTAGTTGCAAACTTTCCGCACCGTAATTTTATTCCTGCGCCCCACCCGACTTTGGGCCGCTTGTTGACCCGTCCGGTGTACCGAGACAGGTTCGGTGCACATATAAATTTCGGTCATAAGAACATAATTTCATGTACGACATAATTTTAATATTTTGACGAAAACACAAGTATTTTCGCGAAAAATACGTTTGAATTTGTACAGGTTTGATCTGTCCCTTTAAAAATGAAATTTCGGTGCGGAAATTTTGGGAGGGGGAGGAAGAATACGGCGGTCCGGCGGTGAGACAGACCTGCGATCCGGCGCGCCGGGACAGACAATGGTTCTGCCAGACCGGACTCCGGGAGGATTCGTCGATCGTCTGTCCATCCTTTATCCATCTGTGCGATGTTCGTCCGATAGCTGCCCGTCTATCCGTTGTTGATTCGCCCGTAGTCTATCCATCCGTTATCTATCCGCGCGTTGCCCATTCACCCATAGCCTATCCGTGCGTTGTCCGTTCGCCCGTTGTCTATCCGCGCGTTGCCCGTTCACCCATAGCCTATCCGCGCGTTATCTATCCGTCCGCCGTCTATCTGTCTGGTGTGAAAAAAACGAAATTCATAATCAGTCGCACCGCTTAGGGACTTCGCGGCGGATTCCGTCCCACAAAATACCCTCAAAAAACCCTTGCGGCGCAGGCGGTTTAGCATTAAACTCTCACCGAACTTCCACCACTCTCCCGTTTCGTGGAAATTTTCGGTTTTCATCTTTCTTTCCATCCTTCTCCAGGGCGCAGGAGACGCCCGAACCATGCAGTACGTCGAACAAGTCCTTGCCGATATCCGCCAGCGTAACGCCAACGAGCCCGAGTATCTTCAGGCCGTTTCCGAGGTCCTCGAGACAATCACCCCGCTTCTCGACGCCAAGCCCGAGTACGAGAAGAACGCCATCCTCGAGCGCATCGTCGAGCCCGAGCGCGTCATCATGTTCCGCGTCCCGTGGGTGGACGACGCCGGCAAAATCCGCGTGAACCGCGGCTACCGCATCCAGTTCAACAGCGCCATCGGTCCCTACAAAGGCGGCATCCGCTTCGACGCGACGGTCAACCTCTCCATCCTCAAGTTCCTCGGTTTCGAACAGACCTTCAAGAACTCCCTCACCACGCTCCCGATGGGCGGCGGCAAGGGCGGCGCCGACTTCGCCCCGCGCGGCAAGTCCGACGGCGAGGTCATGCGCTTCTGCCAGAGCTTCATGACGGAGCTCTACCGCCACATCGGCCAGTTCACCGACGTGCCGGCCGGCGACATGGGCGTCGGCGCCCGCGAGGTCGCCTACATGTTCGGCCAGTACAAGCGCATCGCCAACGAATTCACCGGCGTGCTCACCGGCAAGGGCCTCTCCTTCGGCGGCTCCCTCATCCGCCCCGAGGCCACCGGCTACGGCGACGTCTACTTCGCCCAGAACATGCTCGCCGTCAAGGGCGACGACCTCGAGGGCAAGGTCTGCCTCGTCTCCGGCGCCGGCAACGTCGCCACCTTCGCCGTCGAGAAGCTCATCCAGCTCGGAGCCAAGCCCGTCACCCTCTCCGACCGCTCCGGCACCGTCTACGTCAAGTCGGGCATCACCCCGGCCATCCTCAAGGAAATCAAGGACCTCAAGGGCGTCAAGCGCGGCGAGCTCGCCGACCTCAAGGTCAAGGGCGCCAAGTTCTTCGCCGGCGCGAATCCCTGGCAGGTCGCCGACAAGATCGACTGCGCGTTCCCCTGCTCCCGCCAGAACGAGCTCAACGGCGACGACGCCGCCTACCTCCTCAAGCACGGGTGCAAGCTCGTCGGCGAGGGCGCCAACATGCCCTCCACGCCGGACGCCGTCAATGCCTTCCTCGCCAAGAAGATCCTCTTCAGCCCGGGCAAGGCCTCCAACGCCGGCGGCGTCTCCGTCTCCGGCCTCGAGATGTCGCAGAACTCCGAGCGCCTCTCCTGGAGCGCCGAGGAGGTCGACTCCAAGCTCAAGGGCATCATGAAGAGCATCCACGACAACGCCTTCAACAACGCCGCCGAGTTCGGCTGCAAGGGCAACTATGTCGCGGGCGCCAACATCGCCGGCTTCCGCAAGGTCGCCGACGCCATGCTCGCCCAGGGAGTCTGCTAGTCCTCACCCTCCGCATCCTCTGTCTCCATGTCCATCGGATCCTCCATCCGCGCCGCCCGCGAGGCGAAAGGCCTCGACCCGCACCAGCTTGCGGAAGACTCGCATACCACGCTCCAGATTGTCCAGGATTTCGAGAACGACGACTTCTCCAACATCACGGCGTCGATCTACGGTCAGGGATATCTGAAGCTCATCTGCGAGCAGCTCGGAATGGACCCGGAGCCGATTCTCGCGGAGTTCAAGCGGATCTATGTTCCCCGCGGACACGAGTTCGCCCCGTATGGGTCGAAGGCCTACCTCGCCCATGAGGCGAAACTCGCCGCGGAGAACCGAAAGAAGAACCCGGAGAAGGTGGAAAAGCCGAAGCCGGTTCCCCACCTTTTCCGCGACCCTCTTCCCGAGTCGCAGCCGACCGAATATATCCCCTCGAAAAAGATGCCGCAGCCGTCCGGAGCGGAACCGATCGTGACGCCGATCTCGGTCTCCGACCATCCCGCGCCGGCACCCATCATCGTGTCCCGGAGCCCCGCGGAGCCGGCGGAGGAGCCCGCTCCCGCCCCCGTTTCCGCGGACGGGACGCAGAACGACGGAAGCCTCTTCGTCCCGGAGGCCTCCGCCCCCGCGGAACCGGCGAAAGAGGAGCCGCGCGACCTCACGCTTGAGGCGGAAACCGTCCTGTCCGCCCCCCGGAGCGGGCCGCGTCCCGCCTCCGCCCCCGCGCCGTCTCCCGCCCCCGACGCGCCGGCGGACGACGAGTCGGTCATTTTCCATCCCCAGCAGTCGCAGAACCTGTTCCGCGGCTTCGAGGGCCGGAAGGACGACATTCCCGAGAACCCGAAAAAGGGCCGGGAGCCCCGCGCTCCGCGCAAACCTTTCCCGTGGAAAAGCGTTTTCCGGGCCATCGGCGGCTTTTTCTCGGCGGTCGGCAAGGGAATCGCGTCCGTCGGTCGCGGCATCGCGGCTCTCGCCGAGTATTGTCTGGAGCATATCCGCGTCCTTGGTGTTCTGGCGGGGTGCGTCATCGTGGTGCTTCTCATCATTTTGATGATTCAGGGCATCCGGAGCCTCGCCCGCCGTCCGAGGACGGAGTCTCGGCCCGTCGCCACGGGCGTGCAGGGAAATCCCGCGGACCCGGAGTCGGGGGCGGTCCCTCCCGCGTCTTCCGAATCGGCCGTGTTTATCGAGCAGGTGCTTCCCCCGCCGTCGTTCTATGTCGACTGACCCCATGCCGGAAGGTCGGAGCGCCGCGCTCCGTCAAGGACAGGCCGTCGTCGAACTGGTCGTCGGCCTGATCTGCCTTTTGGTCGTCATCGGCGGGTTGCTGCAGCTGGTTCTGATGGCGCGTTCCGACACGGAGACGCTTCAGAAGGCAACGGCCGAGGCGGCGTCCCGCGCCGCGGACTCCGGGATGCTTTCCGAGTCGTTCTCCCCGATCCGCGACTGGGAGCCCGGAGCGGACACCTATCTTCAGACGAAAGACGATGTGGAGACGGCCGGGTCGTTCGGACCGCTCCGCGACCGGATCGCGCGGAAGACGTTCCCGGACGGCGACATGTCCGCCGTGGACGGCGCGCGGTTCGGCGATATGCAGGAACTCGCCACGGGCGGCTCGACGGCCGCGCTCCACGGCATGGTTTCCGGCGAGGCGTCGGAGGAAGTCGAGGTGCTGCCCGTCTCCAGGGCGCTGTTCGGCCTCAAGAATCCCGCGACGGTGGAGAACACCGTCTGGTTCCCGAAAATCACGCGGCTGATGGACGACTGAGCGCCGGAGCGCCCGTCCACCGGAAACCGCGAAGACGGAGGACTATTTCTCCTCGATTTTCCGGAGGAACGCCTGCATGCGCGGCGTCGAGGGATGGTCGATCGTCTCCTTGGCGGGTCCCTCCTCGGCGATGACTCCGTCGGCCATGAAGACGACGCGGTCCGCGACGTTGCGCGCGAATGAGATCTCGTGCGTCACGATGACCATGGTCATGTGGGTCTCGGCGAGCGAGCGGATGACCTTGAGAATTTCGCCCGTGAGTTCGGGGTCGAGCGCGGAGGTCGGCTCGTCGAAGAAGAGGATTTCGGGATCCATCGCGAGAGCGCGCGCGATGGAGACGCGCTGCTGCTGTCCGCCGGAGAGCTCGCAGGGATAGGCGCCGGCCTTGTCGGAGAGGCCCATGCGGGCGAGCAGGTCGAGCGCGATTTTCCAGGCCTCCTCGGGGGTGCGGCGGAGAACGGCCGTCTGGGCGGCGGTGATGTTCTTCACCACGGTGAAATGCGGAAAGAGGTTGAAGATCTGGAACACGAGCCCGAAGCGTTTTTTCGCGGTCTGGAGAACGGAGGGCGGGCCGTAGACGCCGTTGGCGACGACGTCGAGGTCGCCGTAGCGGAGGGAGCCGCCGGAAAACGTCTCGAGAAGCGTGGCGCAGCGGAGAAGGGTCGACTTGCCGGAGCCGGACGGGCCGATGATGGAGACGACCTCGCCCTTTTGGACGGACAGCGAGATGTCCTTCAGGACGAGATTGTCGCCGAACGACTTGGAGGCGTGCTCGATGGAGAGAATCGCGGACATGGCGTAGGGGCTACCGGTAGTAGGAGAGGGATTTCTCCGCGCGCTCCATTCCGGAGGCGACGAGGAAGTTGAAGACGTAGTAGAGGGCGCCGGCGACGATGAAGGGGACCATGGTCGTATGGGCGGCCGCCTCCATTTTGGCGATGGTGAACATCTCCATGACGGACAGGGCGAAGGCGAGCGACGTGTCCTTCACGAGCGTGATCACCTCGTTGGTGACCGGGGGGAGGATACGCTTGACGACTTGCGGGAGAATGATCTGGAAGAAGGTCTGGGCGCGGGTGAAGCCGAGCACCTCGGCGGCCTCGCGCTGTCCGGCGGGGATGGCCTCCATGCCGGCGCGGTAGATTTCGGCGAAGTAGGCCGCGTAGTTGAAGGAGAAGGCGATGATGACGGCGATGAAGCGGTAGTTCGACGCCAGCGGGATGCCGAAGATGTAGTACGGGCCGAAATAGAAGAAGAAGAGCTGCAGCATGAGCGGCGTGCCGCGCATGATGGAGATATAGATGCGGAAAATCTGCCGCACGGCGTTGGTCCTCGACATACGCCCGAGCGCGATGAGAAGCCCGAGCGGAAGGGCGAAGAGGAGCGTGAGGAAAAAGATCTCCGAGGAGACGAGGAGACCCTTGAGGAGCGCGTAGACGAGGGCGGGGAAGTTCATGGATGGATGTCCTCAAAAAACCGGCCTGCCCGCCGGTTCGCGGCGGGCAGGCCGTGAATGCGTGCCGGCGCCGTCGGCGGCCCCGGCGGAACGGCCTAGCGGATGAGGTGCGCGGGGTCGATCTCGTAGCGTTTGGCGATGGCCTCGACGGTTCCGTCGGCGAGCATCTCCTGATAGGTGGCCCACACGGTGTCGCGGAGGGACTCGTTGCCTTTCTTGAAGCCGATGCCGTAGGTCTCGGCCATGACAATCTCGTCGAGCATCTTGAAGACGCCGGGCTTGTCGGACATCTTCTGCTTGGCGACACCGACGTCGAGCGCGACCGCGTCGACGGCGCCGGACTCGAGTTCCATGACGGCGTTGAGATACGTCGCGGAGACGACGATGGACTTGAAGGTCTTGCCGAGGTCGGCCTTGTCGCCGCCTTCGGAGAGGGCCTTCTGGACCGGAGTGTCGGTCTGGACGGCGACGGTCTTTCCGGCGAGGTCGGCGAGCGCCTTGACCTCGGAGTCCGCCTTGACGATGACGACCTGGGAGTTGTCGATGTAGGCGGGGCTCCAGGTGTAGCCGTCCTCGCGGCCCTGCATGGTGAAGCCGTTCCAGATGCAGCTGATGGCGCCGGAGTTGAGCTCCATGTCTTTGGCGTCCCAGTCGATGGGCTTGGCGACGAAGGTCCAGCCCTGACGCTTGCAGACCTCGCGGGCGAGGTCGAGGTCGAATCCTTTGTATTCCTCTCCGTCCTTGTAGCCGTACGGAGGGAATTCGGCGTCGAAGCCGACTGTGAACGCGTTGGTGTCGTTCTTGGGGGCGCAGCCGGAAAGGAGGATCATGGCGGAGCCGGCGATCGCGGCGAAGGAGAGAAGTTTTTTCATGGCTTGTTTTGAGGGTTTCCGTGGAGAGAATCTTCCGGACCGCCGGACCGGCGACGCCGTGGAAAGATTCCGAAAAACGGAAATAAGTGTACTGGATATTCCGTGTTTCCGCAATCCGTCGGCCACATCCGCCCCGATTTCCTCTCGCCGGGCGGAGTTTTTTTGATATAATCGTATTTTTCGACAGACAAGTTTCAAAAAACGACGAAGGAGGCTCGGAACATGAACGAAAACGAATCCCAGAACGCACAGACGGCCGGAAAAACAGATACCGCGCGGCTCGCGCGGGCCGTCGCCGACTTCCTCGACCAACGGCTCGCCACGGACATCCGCGTCGTAGACCTCTCCGGAATATCCCCCATCTGCGACTGTGTCGTCGTCGCCTCCGCGACCTCGGCCCCCCACCTCCGCGCGCTCGCGGGCGAGACCGCCCGCCACATTCTCGAGACGCTTCCCGGGAAGCAGTATCCGCGCGTTTCCGGCGACGCCGAGAGCGCCTGGATCATCCTCGACTATTTCGACGTCATCGTCCACCTCTTCCTTCCCGAGGCGCGGACGTACTACGACATCGAGGCGCTCTGGGAACGGAAGCTGAATCCTCCCGAGGCCAAAAAGTCCGCCGAGACCAAGAAGTCCGCCGAGGGTCAGAAGAAGGTGAAATCCGGAAAATCCGCCGCGAAGGACTCCCCGGACAAGCCGAAACGTGTCTCCCGTTCCCGCAAGGCGGCCGCCGGCAAGGCCCCGTCCGCGACGAAGGCCGAGAAGCGGTAGCGATGCGCCTGAAGTACCGGATCGAGT
>JAZUKQ010000382.1:0-3905 GCA_045643325.1 Kiritimatiellia bacterium
GGGGCCGGGCTTTGCCCGAAAGCGGCCCCCCGCCGCGCCGCCCCGAAGACGCCGCAGTCCGCCGCAGGCGCCTCCCTCTGAGGGAGGTGGCGCGAAGCGCCGGTGGGTGTCTGCCACCTCCGTATGCCCGGAAAAACACCCCCAGTCGGCTTCGCCGGCAGCCCCCTCAAGGGGGCCGGGCTCGCCCGAAAGCGGCACCGCCAGCCTCCGAGCCTCCCCGAAGACGCCAAAGCCCGCCACAGGCGCCTCCTTTCGGGGGAGGCGGTTGTCGTTGTGACGGATGTCGCCGCGGCACGACATGAAAGGCCTCTGACGAGGGTTGCCGGCGGAACCGGTCCGGTCGCTCGAACCGCACCTGTGAAAAATGGAGAGTGCCCCAACCTATTGGATGCCCAGGATGTCGCGGACCTCGTCCCAGGTGACCTCGTCGAGCGAGGCGGCGGCGGAGCCCTCGACGGCCGCGTCGATGAGAGCGCGCTTCTTCCGCTGGAGCTCGAGGACTTTTTCCTCGATGGTGCCCTGGGCGATGAGCTTGAGGCAGGAGACCGTCTTCTTCTGGCCGATGCGGTGGGCCCGGTCGGTCGCCTGGTCCTCGGCGGCGGGGTTCCACCACGGGTCGAAATGGACGACCATGTCGGCGCCCGTGAGGTTGAGGCCGGTGCCGCCCGCCTTGAGGCTGATGAGGAAGACGGGAATCTCCGGGCGCGAGTTGAAGCGCTGGCAGCTCTCGAGTCGGTCCTTGCTCTCGCCGTCGAGGTAGCAGTAGGGGACGCCCTCCTCGTCGAGACGGGCCCGGAGGATTTTGAGCATGCTCGTGAACTGGCTGAAGACGAGCATCTTGTGCCCGCCGCCGCGGGCCTCGTCGAGGAGTTCGAAGAACTGCTCGGTCTTGGCGGAGGGGGAGGCGGCCTTCTCGGCGAGCCGGGCGACCTCCTCGGCGCTTTTGAGCAGGGCGAGGTGGCAGCAGGCCTGGCGGAGACGCATGAGTTCGGCGAGAATCTTCATGCGGGAGGCGCCGAAGCCCTCGGAGGCGACCATGCCGCTCACGGAGGACTTCGTCCGCTCGAGGAGGACCTTGTAGACGACCTTCTGGTCCTCGCTCAGCTCGGAGTAGGAGACCTGGACGATCTTCTCGGGGAGGTCCTTCGCGACGTCGCGCTTGTGGCGGCGGAAGAGGAACGCGTGCATCTTCGCCTGGAGCTTCCGGCGCGCCGCCTCGGCCTCGGGCTCGCCGGGCATGCTCATCGGGAGCTCGTACTCGGCCTTGAAGTTGAGATAGGTGTCGAGGTGCCCGGGCATGAGGAAGTCCATAATGGACCAGAGGTCGGAGACCCCGTTCTCGACGGGGGTGCCGGTGAGGACGAGCCGGTGGCCCGTCTGGAGCATCTTCACGGCGACGGCGTTCTGCGTCGTGCGGTTCTTGATGTTCTGGGCCTCGTCGAGGACGACGCAGGAGAAGCGGATTTTCGCGTAGCGCTCGATGTCGCGGCGGAGCAACGCGTAGGAGGTGACGACGAGCCGTTCCTTGGGAATCCGCTCCCAGTTTTCGTGGCGGGCCGCGCCGGACATCTTGAGCGGCGCGAGCTCGGGGGTGAACGTGAGGGCCTCGTGGCACCAGTTCGCGACGAGACTCGTCGGGCAGACGATGAGGGCGGGAAGCCCGCGCATGCGCTCGTCGACGCGCTCGAGCTGCAGCCAGGTGAGCGTCTGGAGCGTCTTGCCGAGGCCCATCTCGTCGGCCAGGATGCCGCCGGTGCGCGTCTCCTCCATCGAGCGGAGCCAGGAGACGCCGTCTTTCTGATAGGGCCGGAGGATGGCGCCGAGGCGCTCTCCGACGTCGACCTGGGGAAGGGCGCCGCGGCGGTTGAGCCGGTCGGCGACCTTTTTCCACTCGGGGACGGCCTCGACGCTCCGCGAGTCTCCGAGCCCGAGCTCCTCGAGCTCCTTCTGGACGAACGCGGCCTCGCTGCTCCGCATCTTCCCCTTCGCGGAGAGGTCCCGGACGGACCGGGCGGTCGCGGAGTCGAAGAGGATGACCGAGTCGCCGCGGCGGACGAACGACTCCCCGTACTGGATGGCCTGGCGGACCTCCTCGTACGAAAGCCGGGCGCCGGAGTCGCCGATGCGCGCCTCGAAACCGACGTCGAACCACTCCATGCCCCCGCCTTTGCCGTCCGGTCCGGTGCCGTAGGCGTTGATCTGGGCGACGGGACGGGCGACAGGCAGCGCGGCGAAGTCCTTCTGGACGTTGCCCAGAAGCCTCACCTTCCAGCCGAGGCGTTCCACGGCGGGAATGCCCCCCCCGAGGATGTTGAGGACCTCCCGCTCGCCGACGACGGGCTCGAGGGTGCCTCCGTTGGGGCCGTTGAAGCCCATCGCGACAAGGCGGTTCAGGGCTTTCGCCTCCGCCTCCTTGTTCCGGACGCGGTAGCGGAAAATGTTGTCCGGATCGGGGAGCGCGAAGGCGCCGTTGGACTCGTCGGCCCCGACGACGAGATTGTACTCGCCGTCGGCGTACAGCGCGTGGAGCGAGGCTTTGAGCGAGGCGAGGGAGCCCTTGACGAGCAGGGAGAACGTGGGCTCGGCGGGGACCATCTCGAAAAGGTCGACGGAAATCTCCTCGGAGGAGAGGCTGCGGTCGCGGAACGCCTTGAGGTCGGTGCTCAGGAACCGGACGAGGTCTTTGCGCGGGATGCATTGGGCGCGCGCGTAGACCTTCTGGTATTTCTCGGGCACGACGGTCTCCATGCGGTAGAGACACGTCCCGGACTGGACCCAGCCCGTGTTCCCGAAGGCGACCATCGTCGCGAAGGGGTCGGTCTCGGTCTCTCCCGGGGGAATGGGATGCGAGAAGAGGTAGAGCTCTCCGAAATGCTCGTCCGTCTCCTCCTTGATGAGGTCGACGGAGACAGGGACGCGGACCTTCGTGTCGGACGGAGCGAGCGGGACGCTGCTTCCGGAGAGGTAGACCTTCAGGCGGTTGGCGCGGTGGAGCTCGAGAAGCGAGACGAAGTCGGCGCGGGAGAGGGTGATCCGGTTTTTGGGGTGTCCCTCGCAGATGTCCTCGAGGACGGCGAGGAGATTCTCGTTCTCCCTGGAGAGGGCCAGAGGCGTTCCGCAGGCCTTCTCGACGGGGATGGAGGGGGCTCCGGCGATGGAGACGCGGCAGGCGACCTCGATGGCCGCGCGGTCGTCCCAGAAGCGCGCGCCCCAGTCCTGGGGGAGGCGGATCCGGATCTCGGCGGGCTGCCCGCCCTGGCTCACGGGGGCGCGCCGGATGACGCCGCCCTGGGTTTTTTCCGCCTCGGCGAGAATCCGCGCGTGGCGTTCCTCCTGCTCGCGGCGTTTGCGCAGGTCCTCGTCGTGCTCCTCGAAAAAGAGCTGCATGCCGAGCGCGACGGCATGGACGCAGACTCCCCCGTCGCGCTGGTTGACGGCGCAGCGGCAGATGTTGTCGATGAGGCGGGGGTTGCAGTTGCCGCGCAGGTCGAAGGACAGGACGAATCCCGCCTTGACAAAGTTCGTTCCCCACTTCACCTCGCCCGTGGCCGTTTTCCCGTCGAAGCGGACATTCCGGACTTCGCCGCGCTTGAGCAGGCCTTCCGCCTCTTTGAGAAGCGAAGGGCCTCCCCAGCTGGAGATGTCCATAAGTGTCGGGGGAAAGGGGTGCATGGCGGTTTGGAGGGCGGGGCGCGTGAGAAACGCCCGAAACGCGGAAATATAGAAAAAAGATAAACCAAACCCATCCGTCGCAAAAAACGGTTGGAGAATCGATTATTCTACCATAACAGGCGGGAAGGTGGGACAGGAAGTTTCCCGGACATTCCGCGTTTTTCCACAGGGGCAAGCTCCGAGTTCGCGCCCGCCGCCCGCCGCAGGCGCCTCCCTCGAGGGAGGTGGCGCGA
>JAZUKQ010000383.1:0-2674 GCA_045643325.1 Kiritimatiellia bacterium
ATCCCATCGTCATTCATGTCCGGCTTGATCTGCACATTCGCCATGGTGAAGCGGCGGGTGATGGAGCGAAGCGTCGAACCGTCTTCTTTCAGGACATTGTAGGAGATGGAGCCGCCGCCGATGGTCGGTGATGCCGTTGTGGCCTCCACGGAAAACCATCCATCGGTTATCGTGCTTCCGGACGAGATCTCCTCGTATTGAGAGTCCCACAGGCGAAGGCCGCTGGAGAGGCCGGTCATGCGCGCACGAGCGCCCTGGGGATGCACACAGCAGCATCCCCCGAGACCTATGGCGCGGTACCCGGCCAAATCGTCTTCGTCATATAAGGGTTTTGAATCGCCCCTGTCTTCGGAACCATTGAAATCGTCGTCATCCGAATTCACCCTGACGAAAATCGGCGAACAGGTGCATTCCGCATCGATGTCGTATTTCGCCGCGCAAGTGGCTTCATGTGAGCAGGAATTTATGTCCGTATGCGATACGCCACAGGCATAGCAGAAGGCTCCGCCGTGTTCGCACCAATGGACGCTTGCCGACTCCGAGAGCGTCCCCCGGAAGAGCCACGGCATGTATAGCGTGACCGTTCCGTCGGATATTTCGCCGGGCCGCTGCGTCGGCGTTCCCGCAAGCCAGAGCCGCCCGTTGTCCTGAAGTTCAAAGCCCTCGATGACCGCGTGGTCCACCGCTTCCGACCACCCCACAGGCTGGAGGATGGCGCGGAACTCAATGCCGGAGTCCCCTTCGTGCAGGCAGGTGAGGCCGCTGTCGGACTGCGGGACGAGGTAGAGGCGCGGGAACGCGAGTCGCCCGGTGCCGCTCGCCGGGGTGCCACCCGAGAAGATCCGCGTGTCTCCATCGGCATAGAGCGCCTCGGCCGTGGAGAGCTGCACCTCTACGAACTGGTTGCCCCGGACGGACACGGTGAACGGATAGAAGCTGCCGTACGGAATGCCCAGGGGAATCGCCGTCCCGGTATAAGCCGGGATCTTGAGCCCGCCGATGTCGAGCATGGCGAACTTGGAAACGGAGGCGTTTGGAGTGCCCATGAGAAGGCGCGGGGTGTTCTGTGCGGGCGGGTCCATGCCCTGGACCACCGTGAGGACGAGATTCGTGTACCCGGCGTTCGCCGCGAAGAGCGTATTGTGCTCCCATTCGTACTCGTCCACACCATCGGGGAGGCCGTCATGGTCCGCGTCGCCGTTGTTCGGGGCGTCGTCCTCGCCGTCCAGGAGCCCGTCCCCGTCGGAGTCCGGGTTGTTGGGATCGGTCCCGGCGATGTAGATTTCCTCATAGTCAGACAGGCCGTCGCCGTCGGTGTCCGTGCCGTCGGCGGGGAGTTGGCCGAAGCCCCGCCAGTCAAGCTGGACGGTTGAGGCCCCGGTGGTGTTCGTCCATGTCTCGCCGCCGCCGTTGTTCTGGAGGCCGATGGCGTAGGGCGGCGGATTGCTCCAGAAGCCCTCGGGCAGGAGCGAGAAGTCGTAGCGGTAGACGAGGTCGCCAGAGGGGAAGAGTTCGGCCTGGAACGACACTGGGGCGTTCGTGTCGCGTCCCCAGAGCGCGTTGAACCAGGTGAGTCGGAGCGAGCCGTTGGAAGTGACATCGTGCCAGAAGAGGGAGTTCGTGGAGAGAAGCGGCCAGTTCGACTCTGGGACGATGCCGAGCGAGGTGTGGAACGGGGCGAGGTAGTTGTCGCCGGAGTCGTCCGGGATGAGGCGCGGCGTCGGATCGGTGAGCTTTCGTCCCGGCGCAACGAGGCCGGAGGAGGAGACGAAGAGTCCGTCGACATCGTTTGTCCCGAGGCGGAAGGACCAGCGGGAATCGGCGTTGGTTCCGGGTTCGACGAGCATCCAGTCCTCGCTTGCGCCGGAGGCGAGCCAGTCCGCGTTGGTGACGGCGGTCGCGGGCGGGGCGAGGTCGACCGGGACGTCCGTCTGGGCGTCCACGAGGGCAATCCCCGCGGCGGCGACGTTTTCGGAGACGGTCTGCTGGCCGAGTCCGAACCAACCGGTGGAGAGCAGGCCGTCTTTGGCGAAGGAGTACAGGCCGAAAAAGACAAGGACAACGGCGACGATGGTCTGGAGGTACTTCGGCAGCTTGCGGAAGGTCGCGGCGACGCGCCTCAAGGTACCGTCCTTCTCGCAGAGGGCGGTAAACCACAGGAGCAGCCCGATGGCGATGAAGGAGAGACCGAATGCCGCCGTGAACCGATCCGCCATGTCGCACCTCTATCTGAACAGGATGATGGTCCCGATGTGGGATTGCTGTACGGTGAAGGTTTCGCCGGGCGCAGCGCCGCGGGCGAGAAGTTGCACACTGGTCCAGCCGGACACGTCGCCCCAGGTGGGGGCGGTGGCCGTCAGGTCGGTGAAGACGGAGCGGCCATCGGCCTCGCAGGAGAGGAGCCGCATGTCCCCGGTGGAGAGGAACTCGACATGGAGCGTCAGCGTCCGCGCGTCCGACTCCGTTTCGATGGCATTGGCGTAGGCTCGGTCGGAGGACGGGTCGATGTCGAGGAACCACTGGCCGTTGCGCCAGCCGTAGGCGAGGACGGTTTCCTCCGCGGAGAGGCGGCCGTTGGCGTTCCCGTCGTGCCCGAGGGCCACCGCGACGCAGTTGCTGGAGGTGCCGGTGAACGACAGGGAGAACGTGTACTCGCCGTGGCGACCGCCAAGGG
>JAZUKQ010000384.1:0-3084 GCA_045643325.1 Kiritimatiellia bacterium
CCGCGATGGAAGTCGTCGATGGAACGGATACGGACAGCATCTCCTTGCTGAACAGCTCCGGCAACACGATTACGCAGTACTACTGGTTCAATGCGTACGAGGATCTCCCCGCCTGCTGGGCGACCGATGGCATTGGTCTTGTGCCGGTGGAAGGCATCACGTTCGACCAGATGGAAGGCTTCCTCTTCTATTCCAACGGTTCCGCCGCCCAGTTCAAGCACTGGGGCGAGGTCCTTCAGGACGATGTCGAGGGTATCGCGCTGAACAAGGGCTACACCGTGCTCGGCAACCCCTACAACCTGGTTCTCCCGCTCGAGAATCTCGTCCCGGTCGATGCGATCGACGCGGACAGCATCTCCCTGTTGGTCAGCACCGGCAACGTGCTCGCTCAGTACTACTGGTGGAACGAGATGGATGATCTCCCCGCCTGCTGGACCACCGACAGTGTCGGCCTTGAGCCGACGGAAGACGTCACGCTCGATCCGGCCGAGGCGTTCCTCTTCTACTCCAGCGCTTCCTCCGCGACGCTCGACGTGGCCGCTCCGCACCCGGTTGTGTTCGTCGACTAACACCCCCTTTCGGGCGGCGGGGTCTCCGCCGCCCGATTTCAACCCCAAAGGAAACACACCATGAAAAAACTCCTCATGATCGCGGTCGCCGCCATGGCGGTCGCCTCTCAGGCTGCCTCGATTAAGTGGCAGCTCTCTCCCACTACGGACAACGGCTTCGCCGCGGACCAGACGGTCCTCCTCTTCGTCGGCGCCGCCGACGAGACGTTCGGCACCGACAACCTCTCGCTCGCCGATTACGTCAACGGCCTCCTCAAGGACGGCGCCGCCGCCGCCACGGCGGCCGCGTTCGATACCGCGACGACAATGGTTAACAAGCGCAGCCAAGTCACTACTGCGGCGCAGACCAAGGGCATCGACTATGCGGCGGGCTCCGACATCGTCGGCATGATTGTCGTCCTCGACACGACCAACGACAAGTATAACGCGTTCACGATTGGCGCCACGGTGTCCGGTGCTGGTGATACGGCGTTTAATTCGAACACCGCCACCTCCTCGACCGGCTTCGTCGATATGCCGAAGGATCAGCCCGATCCTCCCGTCATCCCCGAGCCCGCCACGGGTGCCCTCGCCCTCGCCGGTGTCGCGCTTCTCTTCAAGCGCCGCCGCGCCTAAGCGACACGCCGCCTAACGGCAGCTACAACAAGGACCGTCGGAGCAATCCGGCGGTCTTTTTCATTTAAGGTTTTGGGGGCGTCGCCGCCCCGACGGGCGACAAGATCGATTTCCGTCGCCCGGCGGTTGCCCCCCCTTTTCATCGGCCCTCGTATGTGCTATCCTTCTATCGCCCGCATATACCTTGGAGGTCGCCATGAAACACATCTATGTTCTTCTGTTTTCCTCGTTCATCGTCTTGTCCACGCTGCCCGCGCTTTCCGCCGACGGGGCCGCTCCCGCCGCGGCCGTTGCGGCCCCCGCCGCCGCCCCCGCCAAGAAGGTCTCCCGCGTCGAGCTCCTCGGCGGCATCGTCACCAAAGACCCGAAGGGACCGGCCGTCGTCCTGGTCGATACCGTGGGCGGCAGCGCGTATCCGCTCTCGCGCGTCGTCACGGAGTACTCGAGCCTGAGGCCCTCCCGGATCGAGACCGTGACGGAGAAGGCGGAAGGGGACAAGCTGGTCTATGCCCGCGGCGTCATGAAGGCGAAGGGCGCGCTGATGGTCGTCGTCCTGGCGGCCGAGGGGGACAAGCCCGCGCTCAGCGTCTATCCCGAGGAGCGGATCGCCGTCGTCAACATGGACCGTCTGGCCGAGGGCGCGGACGAGCGGAAACTCGAGGACCGGACCATCAAGGAGATCTGGCGCTCCATGGGCTTCCTGTTCGGCACGGGCTACGCGCAGGACGATTTCAGCGTGATGCAGCCGGTGGCGACGGCGGCCGAGCTCGACAAGGTCCGCGCGCAGCTCATCAATCCCCGGGACATGCAGATATTCCGTCGCCTTTGCGACAAGTCCGGCGCGGTCCGCGGCGTCCGCACGACCTACCGCCAGGCGGTGGTCGACGGCTGGGCCGCCGAGCCGACGAACGACATGCAGAAGGCGGTCTGGGAGAAGTACCACAAATAGGCGGCGGCATGAAAAAGAAATATATCCTCTGGGCGGTCCTGGCCGTCGTCGCGGCGGTCCTGGTCTGGAGTCTCCTCCGCCCCCGCGCGGAGCAACCGAAACTCGACGAGGCGGAGCTCAAGGCGCTCCAGGAGAGCCTCAAGCCGACGGTGAACATGACGGACACCGGCATGCGGGCGCCCGAGCCGGCGAAGGAGCAGGAGGCGGAGCCCGCGCCGGAGGCGCCCGCGGCGCCCGAGCCCCCGCGTCCCGCGAAGGGGAAGATCGCGCTTCCGAACGGGCGTCAGCTCCGCTTCAAGCTTCCGCCGGAGGGGGAGGTGCGCACCCTGCACTCGGGCGGGAAACTCTATGAGATCGACAGCGAGGGGAACGTGACCGACATCTCGCCGGTCCCGCTGTTCCGGGAGCCGATCGAGAACCATCTCCTCAACGTGGTGGAGGGAAAGACGGTCTTTCCCTTCGTCCTCGAGAACTTGAAAGAGGAGGACATCGTCCACATCTGCTCGTCGCCGACGTACCAGGAGGAGGGGGACGACGAGACGACGCTGGCGCGGCGGGAGTCGGTCGCGGCGATGAAGCAGTACATTCTGGAGCAGATCGCCGCCGGGAAGACGGCGAAAGACGCGATCAAGGAGATCACGACATTCGACGAGGAGCGTCGGAGGCTGGTCTCCGAATGCCGGACGGACCTTTTCCAGCTGATCCGGGACGGCGACATCGAGGGCGCGCGGAACTACCGCGCCGACATCGAGGCGTGGATGAAGGAAAAAGGCTACGGCGACCTCGAGATTCCCGCCCGCTACCAGGAGAAGCTCGGCGACGGCAAGTAGCCCCTTCCCCCCTTGTTGGAGGCGTTGCGGCGCGGAGCGGCCCCCTCGAGGGGGCTGCCGGCGAAGCCGGCTGGGGGTGTTTCCCCCCCCCGCTCCCTCTCCCGCTTCTCCCGCTTCCTCT
>JAZUKQ010000385.1:0-3372 GCA_045643325.1 Kiritimatiellia bacterium
CCTCCCCGCTCGAGGTTCAGCAGCGCGGTTTTCCGGTCGGCGCCCCCCGCGCACCCGGGCCGGCCGGCGTCGGCGCCGACCACCCGGTGGCACCGCACGAGGACCGGGGCCCGACCCCGCCCGCCCGCGCCCCCGCGCGCCGCGCCGACGCGCGCCGCGATCTCGCCATAGGTCATGGTCGCGCCGTAGGGAATTCCGAGCAGGATTTCCCAGACCTCCAGCTGAAACGGCGTGCCGAGAAGATGCAGCGGCACACGCTCCGCGGGCTCGCTCCCGGAAAAATACGAGTCCAGCCACCGCCGCGCCGCGAGAAGAACCGGAGTCTCCCGCTCGCAACGTTCGGCACAGAGCCCCCGGGCGAACCACCGCTGCCCCGCGAACCACGCCCCGGTCAGCCCGAGGCCGTCCTCCGCGAGGAGCATCTCCCCCAGCGGAGAGCCGTATCGGAGAACGCTCGTCATGCCGCCCTTCCCGTGTTCCGCTTTTCCGGGTCCCGGCGCGCGCCTACACGGCGAACTCGAGACAGCGCTTGCGGAAATGCAGGTAGTTCTCCAGAGAGACCTCCTCCGGAACGCCGTGGTCGCAGGTCGGCAGGAAGCCGCCGCGCTCGCGCATCGCCGGGAAGATCCTGCCGACCATCCGGTCGATCGCGTCCGGCCCCTGCGCCAGCACGCGCTTGTCGACGCCGCCCAGCATGATGAGGTCGGGGTATTTCTTCCCGAGGGCCACCACATCGCTGCCCGACGCGACCTCGAAGGGGCTCATGGACGTCATCCCGACCGAACGGTAGAGGTCGATGACGGCCTCGGCCTTGCCGTCGGTGTCCACCTGGAACCGCAGCGGACGCGATTTGTCGATCTGCCGCGCGCGGCAGTTGGCGAGCAGCTGCTGATAATACGGGAACAGGAACTCGCGGATCATGTCCGGCGAGATCAGCGCGCCGCCGTTGTAGCAGATGTCCTCGGCGATGAACACCTCGTCGAGCGTCACCGCCTTCTGGTGCTCGGCGACGACGGCGTCGGCCAGCTCGAACCACGCCCTCATGCACGCGTGGATGAGCTCGGGATCGTCGTAGAACGTGTAGAGGAGGTCGACCGGTCCGATGAGCGAGCGGAGGTACATGTATCCGCCCACGATGCTCTGCCCGACGAAAAATCCCTGCCGGGCCTTCGCCACGGCCTTCGGGAGATAGTCCTTCATCCGCTCGTAGCGCTCGGGCGTCTTCGGGTCCATCCGCCAGAGGCAGTTCTCCTCCCAGGACCTCATGTCCTTCACGGGATGCTCGACGTACTCCGGCATGAAGCCGTTGCGGCGGTTCTTGAAGCAGAGCACCTTGCGTCCGACGTTGTCCTGGACGAGCTCGTAGTCGCCGCGGTCCTCGACGACCTTCTCCTCGAAGAGCGGCAGGAACCCGCCCTCGCACCACCCGAGCCCCCCGAGGTCCACCCGCCCCGGCGGGTCGAAGCCGAACAGCTGGCCGAGATCCGTGTCGCGCGGAAGCCCTTCCCGGTACCAGCGCTCCAGCGAATAGTACCCGAACTCCTTCTGGTAGAAGGGGGCTCCGGGCGTGTGCAGCTGATAGTCCCAATATTTCCGCGCGCCGGGGGCCATCGCCCCGCGCTCGACCATCGAATGGATTCCGTCTCCCATGTTACTTCTCCTTCGGAACTCGGCCCTGCGGCCAGAGGACGATCGCGCCGGCCGCCGCAAGGCGAAGGACGCGGGCGGGCAGGCTCACCGGACGGCGACGACCTTTCCGGAAAGCCGGGCCTTTTCCAGGGCGAAGACCGTGCGGTGCGACTCGAGCGTCGCCTCCGGACCGGACCAGACGCGGCGCTGATCGTTGTGCGCGACCGCGTCCAGCCAGGCCCGCATGAGGCCGTCGTCGCCGCCGCCGTGTCCGTCGGCGATCGTCCCGGTGTTCTTCGAGGTGTCGACGGTCTCCCACGTCCTGGAGGCGTAGTCGAAATGGCGGACGGTGCCGCTGTCGTCGGTCTCCAGATAGCCCTTCGTGCCGCCGATGCGGGTCTTGCGGCCGCCGCCGTTGTTGAACGCGTACATCGAGAAGGCCACCGTGGCGCCGCCCTCGTACTCGAGCGCGCAGACCTGATGGTCGACGACATCGTTGTCGTTGTCGTACACGCAGACGCCGTACGGACCCTCGCGGAGCGCCTTCTCCAGCGCGGCGGCGTCGAATTCCGGGCAGACGACGTCGAGGGGCCAGAAGAACGCCTTGCGTTCAAGCATGCCGAAGTAGTACGTTTTGGCGGAATAGAGGCAGGTGTCGGCGAACGGGCAGTCCATGCAGCGGTGCGCGGCGCCCGCGGGCTGGCTCTCCTTGCGGAAATGCGTGAGCGAGCCGAACGACGAGACGCGGAGGCAGCGCTTCCCGAGGATGTATGACAGCCAGTCGATGTCGTGGCAGGACTTCTGCAGGAGCATGAAGGAGGAGCGCCTCGTGTTGTGCCAGTTTCCGCGGACGAACGAGTGCGCCTGATGCCAGAAGCCGACGGGCTCCGTGTGGTCGATGTGCACGATCTCGCCGAGGACCCCGCTGTCGACGATCCGTTTCACCCACTGCGTGTACGGGGTGTAGCGCATCACATGGCAGACCGCGAAGACCTTGCCGGAGGCTTTCGCCGCTTCGACCATGCGCTCGCAGGCCTTGACGCTCGGGGCGAGAGGCTTCTCCTGGAGGATATGGTAGCCGAGTTCCGAGAGCGCGAGCATGGGCTTCTCGTGCATCCGGTCGGGGGTGCTGACAATCACCGCGTCCGCGAAGCGCGGAACCTTCACGAGGTCCTGCCAGCGCCGGAACACATGCCCGGGGGCGATGCCGTGCTTTTGGACCAGATTCTCGCGGAAGAGCTTCCGGGGCTCGGCGACGCCGACGACCTGCCCCTCTTCGGGATGGCGGCGGATGTATTCGGAGTATCCGGTGCCGCGGGAACCGGCGCCGCAGATGATGACGGTAGGTTTCATGAAACGGATGCGATCGATGTGGATTCGGGAGCCGCCCCGGCGGATCGGCGCACGGAAGGCCACCCGGCGACGGACTCAAAAACGTGAGCCGCAAGTATACCAAAAAACGGAGAACCCGGCATAGCGCCCCCTGCGCCGCAAAGGTACGGCGCCGCAAAGGGACGGCGCGGGGGCGCGGGCTGCGGAGCTTGCTCCGGCCCCCTTCGAGGGGGCTGTCGGCAGAGCCGACTGGGGGTGTTTTCCGGCATACGAAGGCAACACCCTCCGGCGCTTCGCGCCACCTCCCTCGAGGGAGGCGCCTGCGGCGGGCGGCGGGCGCGAGCCGCAAAGGGACGGCGCGGCTTTCGGGCGGAGCCCGGCCCCCTCCGCGAGGGGGCTGCCGCTTGCGGC
>JAZUKQ010000386.1:0-6107 GCA_045643325.1 Kiritimatiellia bacterium
GAGGAGGCGGACGGGCGTGTTGGCCGCAACCGCGGGCATGTCGACCGTCACCCAGCTGCCGTCGTACCACTTGTTGTTGAGGCTGTACTGGCCGGCCAACTGGACCGCGCCCTCTTCGATGTCGTGGTCGAAGGTCACGACGAAGTCGGCGTGCCAGTCGAGGAACGGCTCCGCAGCGGCCATCAGTTCGATGGCGCGGGCGAGCTCTTCGTCCGAAAGATTGGCGGAAGCGATGTTCTCAATCCCGCCGGCGGCCGCGATCTTGTTGTAGATCGCGAGGTCGGCGTCGCTGTAGGCGCAGAAGCGGTAGACCACATCCAGACCCTGAGCCGCAGCCGTCTCGGGATCCTCCGTCACGTAGGCGACCGGGGGATCCTTGCGCTCGCAGACGCCGTAGGTGCCGTCGCCGTTGTCCTGCGGGACGAAGCCGTCGGCGCAATATTCCTCGGCGACCGGGAAGGTGAACGTACCGCCGGAAATCGCCATGTCCTCGGTATCGACCCAGATGTCGCCATGGAACGTACCGCCGGTGATGGCGATCGAAGCGTCGGCCGCATTGTAGGTCGTCAGCGCGTAGACGTCGCCCTCGGTCGGATTGTTGCTCGTAAAGGTGCCGCCCGAGATCGCGACATCGGCGGAGCCGCCCATCACCTGGAACGCATAGCGCGTGCCGGAAATGAGTTCGCCTCCCGAGATGGTCGCGCTGCCCGTCGAGTAGAACATACGGACGGTCATGGACTTCGCCGTGCGGAGCGTACCGCCTGTGATTGTGACGTTGCCGCCGTTGTAGCTGTCGATCGCGTAGCAGGCACTGCCTTCACCCGCGTTCTCAATCGTGCCGCCGGCGACCGTGATGTCGCCCTCGTTGCGGATCGTCGCCGAAGCATAGCTGCCGGCGAAAACGCCGTCATCGTTGTACTGCCAGGTCGAATCCGCACCAGCCAGGATGCGACCGCCGCCGACGGTGTCGGTGATGGTCAAATCACCCTTGTTGACGATCATGTACGAGCCGGAGGTCGCCGTCGTCTTGCCGGTGATCTGGTGGCCCGCGAGGTCGAGCGTCAGCGTCTTGTCCGCGGGAACCGTCAGCGCCGTGGCGCCGTAGTCGCCGTAGTCGACGTCCGCGAGGAGCGTCACCGTGTCGCCGCTCTGCGCCGCCTCGACGGCGTCCGCGAGGCTCGTGTACTTCACATCGCCGATCTGGGCGACGTAGGTGGCCTCGGCGACGCCGTAGGTGCCGTCGCCGTTGTCCTGCGGGACGAAGCCGTCGGCGCAGAGGGCCTCGGAGATGGCGCTGGCGAACGTACCGCCGGAAACGGCGATGTCGGAGAGTTCCGCGAATCCGTCTTCCCCGTTGAAGCAGGAGCGACCCGCGACATAGTTGAATTCGCCGCCGCTGATGCTGAGGGTATCGGAGAGATCCTTGTAGCTTTCAATGTAGAAGATGTCGCGGTCCACGGAGTTGAATTCGCCGCCCGTGATGTTGACGACGCTCTTCGTCGTGGTGTTCGCGCCGCTCGCCTGCTGGAGGTAGAAGCAGTACATGCCGCTGACACTGCCGCCATTGACTGTGACGTCAATTTCCTTGTTTCCGGCCGTGGCGAACACACGAACCGGGATATAGCCGGATGTGAGCGAACCGCCGTTGATCGTGACCGAAGAGCCATCCTGGGTGTCCACGACATAGCAACCGGAGGCGGGCATGCCATTCTGACGGGCCTCTTCGACATTGACGAGGGTTCCGCCGTTGATCACGAGCGTCCCGCGATTGAGAATGACGTCGGAAGCATACGCCGGTGCCCATCCATACGACGGCTGAGCGGGAATCAACTCAATCTTTCCGGTCGAAGGATCGGAACTGTCGTTAATGGTCAGTGTACCGTTGTTGACGAACGTGAAGACGGCGGCGGCATCGGGGGCGTTCTGGGTGATTGTCTTCCCGTTGAGGTCGAGAACGACGTTCTTACCGACCGGAATCGTGGCGATTGTGGCGTTGTCGTTGACCACCAAGTCCGCGATCATGGTGATGGTCGTCGGAGTGCCGTCGGCCGGAACCGCCGCAATGGCGTCGGCCAGCGTCATGTACGACGTATCCCCGATCTGGGCCTCGGGGGCCTGCACGGTCACGAGCAGGTCGTCGACGGTGCCATGTCCGACGAAACCGACTTTGGAAACCTTGCCGACGTTCTCGGAAGTATAGTGGGCAAGCGGAGCGGAAACGGGCGTCCCGTCATTAAACGTATAGGTCACGGTGCCCTCGGCGTAGTCAATCGCCGCGGACACGCCGACCCAGGAGCCATCGGCCGCCGTGACATCGGGAAGCGCCACCCAAGCGTTCTTCTCTTGGGCGCTGTCCCAAGACCAGGCGCACATCTGGGCGTCCGTCGCGCCGGTTTTCCCGATCAGGCAGAGGGAGGTCTGAACGGCGGCCACTGTCGGATCGCCGTCCTCCCACGGGAAGGCCTCGCCCGCGATAAAGCGGACGTTCGATGAAACCGTGGTCGGGGTCTCCGCGGCCACATCGGAGGAATCCACGGCGAACTTCACCCAGGTGTCGTTCGTGTCCAGGACGAGCGCCGTGCTGTCCGACTCGCCCTTTTCCACAATCTGGACGGAGGAATTGTCGGCGGCGTCGGGAATCTCCCAGCCGTTCTGCCCCTCGGCGTATGCCGCAAGGGAAACGGGCGTGGTCGTCGCGCTCTCGAAGTCATCCCCGCCCAAGGTCACGGTGCTGGCCTTGGCCATGAAGGATGAAAGGAAACCAACGGCGACGGCAAACGCCGCCAGCGTCTTCGCGGTGTAATGTTTCATGTTGTTCCTGTGGTGTGTATGTCCGATGCTCGTGTTCAAAATCAACAGCGGGCCGCTGCCTTGCGACCCTATGGAGAAAGAAATGGGGAACACCCATCCTCCCTACTCTGCGGTCGCGGGCAAGTTTACCACAGGGTCTCCGTCTACGGATCATTGCTCAAAAATTTGAACACGAACAAGGAAAAACATGCCGACCGCAGCGTCTTCCTTCGGAAAAACAAATATAGAACAATGGAATGCAACGAACTACAGATTCATTTCTGGGAAGGGGGGGGGACCATTGTCACAGACCCATCCGATTCCACGACAAGGAAGGCAGCATTCCCGTCCCGGGACACATAGACCTTCTCGTGGTTCCTCCGCAGTTCCAGATAGAGACGGTTGAGGGCAAGACGCTCCTCTTCGCGGTCCGGGGACGGCCCGTACTTCCAGGCGCGGAGTTCCAGATCCGTCCAGAAGGCCTTTGTCCCCTTGTTCAGGACCGTCCCCTCAAACGGGTCGTAGATCTCCGCAGTCTCCAGAAGGAAGGCGTTTTCCAGCGCCTTCCGGTAGAGAGTGACCGTATTGGGGAGATATGCCGCCCCTTGACCACCAGCTTCGAGGCGATGTCGCGCGACGAATGGGTCTCGCCCAGATGGTCGGAATAGTACTCGGCCAGCGCCTGCTTCATGAACGGGTCCACATGGTCGAGTCCGCTCGAGACCTCGGACAGGAACACCTGCCCCCAGATGCGCGCCAGCTCGTACTGGGCCCGCGAGCGCTTCGGATCGGGCCAGAGGCGGAGTACCGCGACGCTGGAAAACAGCCCGCCGAGGACCTCCTGGGACACGGGGCGCCTGTTCGACGAGGTGAACCAGATGTTCCAGCCTCCTCTCGCCACCAGATGACGGAGCAATTCCCCGCAATTCTCCACGGCGCCGATTTCGTCCAGAAACAGGTGGCGCGGGCTTTCCGACGCGGTATACGAGGAGAGGTATGCCTCCACGTCCGCCGCATGCTTCAAGTTGCGGAACCGGGAGTCCTCGAAATCGATGCGGACGATTTCGCTTTCCTTCACCCCGCGTCCGATCAGCCAGGTACGAATGGCCAGGAGGAGCTCGGATTTGTTCGTCCCGCGCAGCCCGACAATCGCCTTGACCTGGGAAGGCGACTCATGGGCGACCATCCACTCCGCCAGAGCGGGGTCCTGGAAGTGGAACGCCATGCGGCCGATTTCCATCGAACCGAAATACGCCGCTAGGAAAACAGCGCGCGGGACTGAAACTCCAGGGTCTCCATCGCCTTTTCCGGCTGCACCTCGCCATCCCGCAGGCGCTTCTTCATCGCCAGAATGCTGTTCGTGAGCTCAAAGGAGACCTGTTTCACGGCGGACAGGGCCATCTCCTTCTCGCGTTCAAACCCAAGGATGATTTCCTGCTGGTTGTGGAGGTTCCGGAAGGTCATGTCCTTTTCATACAGGCGGGAGACGAGGTCCCGTAGCAGGTGAATGGCCTCCAAGTCGGCAGGAGAAAGCGTCCGGAAACCCAGAAAACTGGCCACGACGGCCGCCACAAACTCCCCTTGATACTGGACGGAAAACGCGATGGCGGTGCGATACGGAAGCTGGAGGCACCGTTTGCGGTCCAGAGCCGGAACATCCGCCAGATCGGGAATGACCAAGACCTCCCCATCCCGGACCCGGCTCCAGACATACTCGAGAAAACCGGACCGGATGGCCGACGGCGTGGACGGAATGGTGATACCGTGGAAGGATCAATGCACCCGCCAGTCCGAGTCCCCCGGAAGGAAATAGGCGGCGGCCGCCAACTGGGGAACGGCCCGGGCCAGTTCCCGGACCAGAACCTGAAGCGGATTCTCGTCGAACCGCGAACCGATGTCCAGCTTCATGAGGGTGCGCATCGCCCGTAGAAAGACGAAACGCTCATCCTCCGTGTCGCCTAGACGACGCGCTTTTTCCCGTGAGACCCCCGATGTATTCATCTTTTCAGACTCTGGTATCGTGAGTTCGATTAGTTCACACACTATCAATGCGTGTTTTACTTTACCATAGCTCCTGTTTGCCGCGCAACGGTGTTTTCCGTGGACATCCACCATTATTTTGTGCGGTTGTAGCGCAGAAGTTCAAAAACAGGACGTTGCGCCGTTGTTCGCGAGGAATGTGGCTCTCCTCGGTTGAATTCCGCGGCCTCTGGGAAATTTGTGCTGCCTCTGTAACAGACACCCTCCGGCGCTCCGCGTCCCCTCTCCCGGAGGGAGGCGCCCGCATTGGGGCGGAGCCCGGCCCCCTGGAGGCGCCCGCATTCGGGCGAAGCCCGGCCCCCTGGAGGCACCCGCATTCGGGCGGAGCCCGGCCCCCTGGAGGCGCTCGCTTTCGGGCGAAGCCCGGCCCCCTCCGCGAGGGGGCTGCCGCTTGCGGCTGGGGGAGTACACCGGGCGCGGCAAAGGCACGGCCCCCTTGAGGGGGCTGTCGGCGGAGCCGACTGGGGGTGTTTTCCCGAGCCCCTGCGTCAACACCCACCGGCGCTGCGCGCCACCTCCCTCGGAGGGAGGCGCCTGCGGCGGGCGGCGGCGTCTTCGCGGCACCGCGCGCCGCTTGGGCGCCGGGCGCTCGCTTTCGGGCGGAGCCCGGCCCCCTCCGCGAGGGCGCTGCCGCTTGCGGCTCGGGGAGTACACCGGGCGCGGCAAAGGCACGGCCCCCTTGAGGGGGCTGTCGGCGAAGCCGACTGGGGGTGTTTTCCCGAGCCGCCGCGTCAACACCCACCGGCGCTTCGCGCCACCTCCCTCGGAGGGAGGCGCCTGCGGCGGGCTGCGGTCGCGAGCCCCAAGGACGCGCCTGCGGCGGGCGGCGGCGTCTTCGGGGAGGGGCGCGTCCGCTTTCGGGCGAGGCCCGGCCCCCTCGAGGGGGCTGCCGCTTGCGGCTGGGGGAGTACACCGTGCGCCGCAAAGGCTCGGCGTCCGCTTTCGGGCGGAGCCCGGCCCCCTTGAGGGGGCTGTCGGCGAAGCCGACTGGGGGTGTTTTCCCGAGCCGCCGCGTCAACACCCACCGGCGCTGCGCGCCACCTCCCTCGGAGGGAGGCGCCTGCGGCGGGCTGCGGTCGCGAGCCCCAAGGAGGCGCGGGTGCGGGCTGCGGTCGCGAGCCCCAAGGAGGCGCGGGGGCGGGCTGCGGTCGCGAGCCCCAAGGAGGCGCCTGCGGCGGGCTGCGGTCGCGAGCCCCAAGGAGGCGCGGGGGCGATGGCTCGGAGCTTGCTCCGGCCCCCTCCGCGAGGGGGCTGCCGCTTGCGGCTGGGGGAGTACA
>JAZUKQ010000387.1:0-10048 GCA_045643325.1 Kiritimatiellia bacterium
CCCCCGCGCCGCCGCCTCCGCCCCCGCGCCGCCGCCTCCGCCCCCGCGATGCCGGAGAAAGACCGTCCTCCGCGTCCTTCTCGGCGCGACGCTCCTCGCCGTCCTCGTCACCGCGTGGGTCCTCTTCCGCCCGCGCTACACACGTTCCTGGGCGGCCGCGGAGGACCGGCTTCCCCTCGTCGGCGCCGGAAGCGGGATCGAGGTCTGCGAGCCGAACTACACGCCCGACGGCCGGTCGCTGATCTTCACCCGCGGCGCGGCGGGCGGCCTCGCCGACCTCTGGTCCGTCCGCGTCGACCGCCGCGGCCTTCCCGTCGGCGAACCGGAACCGCTCGACGGCGTCAACACGGAGGAGTACGACGAAATCGACGGATTTCTCGGCGTCGACGGAGTCCTCTATTTCTATTCCGACCGCCCCGGCGGACTCGGCGGCTACGATCTCTGGCGCGCGCGCCGCCTGCCCGGAGGGACCTACGCCCCCGCGGAGAATCTCGGACCGGAAATCAACTCCGCCGACTACGACTACGACCCCCATCTCTCGCCCGACGGGCGCTTCCTCTACTTCGCCTCGAACCGGCACTCCGCCGGCTCGGAGAACGATTTCGACATTCTCGTCTCGATGCGGAAGGACTGGGGCTCCCCCTGGTCCGCCCCCGTCTCCCTCTCCGGCGTCAATACGGAACGCAACGAGTGGGAGCCGACCCTCTCGCACGACGGCCGCACGCTCTACTTCTCGTCCGACCGCGACGTGCCCGGCGCCTACGACCTCTACGCGGCGAGCTTCACGACCAACGGAACCTGGGGCGCCGTCGTCTCCCTCGGCGGGGACGTGAACTCCGGGGCCAACGAGTTCGATCCCGCGGTCTATCCCCGGAAGAGCCGCGCGCTCCTCTTCACGCGCTCCGTCTGGGACAGCGCGACAGAGACGTCCGACGTCGGCATCTGGGCGGCGGCGCCCAAGGCCGTCCCGCTCGGCCCCCTCGTGCGCCTCGACTCCGTCCCCCGGGAGGTCTGGCTCCTGCTCGCCGCCATCCTCGGGTTCGCGGCGCTCCTCGCGCTCCTCGTCTGGTACTGGAACCGGATGACGCTGCTCCAGAAATGCTTCGTCGCCTCGGCGGTCGTCCACTGCCTCATCCTGTGGATTTTCACCGTCACGTCGATGAAGTCCGACTTCGACGATCTCGCCCGCGAGAAATCCGCCGCGTCGGTCTACACCGAGGCGCACGCCGATCTCGACCCCGACGAGTTCCTCGCCTCGATGTTCCAGGACGCCGTGGAGATTCCGTCGAAAGCCGAGGTCCCCTCCGCCCCCGAGACGCCGGACCTTCCCGCGCCCCCGGAGCGCGAGATGACGTATCAGGCGGTCGCCGAAGTCCGGCTCGAGCGGACCGAGAGGCGGGACTACGAGCCGCTGAAACAGGAGGCTGCCTGGGACGACTCCCCCGTGGCGGAGAAGATCGAGGAGCGGACCGCGCCGGAGTCCGCGGCCTCCGTCCCCGCGCCCGCGGAACAGACGGTCCCGGAACTCCCCGAGCCCGTCGACACGGCCTCCGCCCGCGTCTTGACGCCCCGCATCGCCCACGCCCGCCCCGCCTACGCCCCCGACCGGGGACGCGAGACCGGCGTCGGACTTGAGGCGTTCGGCGCCGAGGCCGTCTCGAATCTCGTCGAGCGGGCCGATGGCGGGCCCGACTCCGTCCCCGGACTCGATGTCGCGGCAACGATGCCGCGGGTCGAACTTCCCGCCACGAGGGGGCGCGCTCCGGGATTCCTTTCCGCGCCGCGCCGTCTCCGCGGCACGCCCCCGTCCCGGAAATCCTACGCGCCGTCCGCCGGCGCGGGGCCGGGCACGGGCGCGGGTCTCGCGGACGACGGCGCGCTCCCCGTCGCCGAGCGCGGAGGCGCGGAAGCCCGGGAATCTTCCGCCTCCGTCCCCGCGCTCGCCGCGGCGTCCCCCGTCGCGCTTCCGTCCGGGACCGGCGGCCCCGCCGGACGCGGCCCCGGCCTGGCCTCCGCCCCGCGCGCCCTTCCCCGCCGGGCGAACACCGCCTACACCCCCGGCCGCGGGAGTCCCGTGGGCGAAGGACTCTCCGAAGACGCTCCGCGCGAGACCGCGGCCGCGGGAGACGGCGCGAGCGGGCCGGCGGCGGACTCCGGCCCCGGCGGTTCCGGGGTGCCCCGCCTCGTTTTTTCCGCGGAGGGCGGCACGGGGCTTCCCTCCGTCGGCCCACTCGTCGGGAAACCGAGCGTCCCGAAACTCCGCGTCGGGCCCGCGACCGTCCCGCACGCGGCGACGCGCGGGGCTCCGCGCCGTCTGGGCGTCGGCTGGGGCGCGCCGGTCAATCTCGGGCGGGCCATCAACCGGGGCGGCGAGACGTACGAGCCGAATATCTCGCGCGACGGGCTCACGCTCTCGTTCACCCACGGCGCGGCGGGCCACGACGCCGACCTCTTCCTTTCCTCCCGCGCCCCCGGAGGGGATTGGGAGAAACCACGCCGCATCGACGAGCTCTGCAGCGACTCGGACGACATCGACGCCGTCTTCACCGCCGACGGCGGCACCGTCTTCTTCTATTCCGACCGGCCGCGCGGGACATCGGACTCCGGACCGGCCGCCTGGCCCGGGGACGTTCCCGGCACGCCGGGCACGTACGACCTCTACACCTCGACGAAAGATCCGGGGACCGGCCGCTGGGCCGCGCCCGTCCCGCTGCCCGACACGGTCAACTCCCCCTACAACGACTACGACCCGCATCTCTCGCCCGACGGCCGGTGGCTCTATTTCTCCTCCAACCGCCAGAGCCAGGGCGACGAGGAGGACTACGACATCTACCGCGTCGAGCGGAAAGACGACGGCTCCTGGGGCGAGCCCGAACGCCTGAATTTCTGTCTGCGGGGAAAGAACGAATGGGAGCCCGCGCTCTCGCCCGACGGGCAGACGCTCTACTTCACGACGAACCGCGACGGCGGCACGGGCGGCGGCTACGACATCTGGTACGTCCACGCGGCGGGCCGGGGATGGGGCGGGCCGCGTTGCCTTCCCGCCAGCGTCAACTCTCCGGGCGACGAGCTCGACCCGTCGGTCTCGTCCGACGGCACGACGCTCTACTTCGTCAGCAATCGCGAGGGCTCCATCGGCGATTTCGACATCTATCGCTCGACCCGCGGACTGACCGCGGAATAGCGCCCTCCGGAGACTGGCGCGCCGTTCGCGAGAAGTGTACAATGGGCGTCTGTCCCGCACCGCATCATAAAAGAACAGAGCATGAAATCGTATTTCCGGAAATCCGTCCGCGAGCTGACGCCGTATGTCCCGGGCGAGCAGCCCAAAATCGCGAATCTCGTGAAACTCAACACGAACGAGAATCCGTACCCGCCCTCCCCGCGCGTCGCCGAGGCGCTCCGGACGCTGGACGCCGGACTCCTCAACCGCTACCCCGACCCCGACTGCGCCGCGCTCCGCGACGCCCTCGCCCGCCGCCACGGATGCGGTCCGGAGAACGTCTTCGTCGCGAACGGCTCCGACGAGGCGCTCCGCGTCTGCATCGACGCGTTCTGCGACCCCGACGGCTCGGTCGGCTATGTCGAGCCGTCGTACTCCCTCTATCCCGTGCTCGCGGACATCCGCGGCGTCGGGAAACGGCCGCTCGACCTCTGGCCGGACCTCGCGTGGCGCGTTCCGTCGGGCTACTCCGCGGACGTGTTCTTTCTGACGAACCCGAACGCCCCGACCGGGCACCTCTTCGCGAAATCCGACATCCGCGGTTTCTGCGAAGCCTTCCCCGGCGTCGTGGTGATCGACGAGGCGTACGCCGACTTCGCGGGAACGGACTGCGTCGACCTCGCGCTCTCGCTTCCGAACGTGCTGGTCTGCCGGACCTTCTCGAAGTCGTACTCGCTCGCGGGCCTGCGCGTCGGCTATCTGGTCGGTCCCGCGGAACTGATCGCCGGCATCGTCTCCATCAAGGACTCCTACAACATCGACCGCGTCGCGCAGGCCGTCGCGCTCGCCGCCGTGGAGGACGACGCGTGGATGAAGACGAACGCGGCGCGGCTCGTCGCGACCCGGACCCGTGTCGCGGCCGAGCTCAAGGCACGCGGATGGACCGTATGGGATTCCGCGACGAACTTCCTCTGGGTGACCCCGCCCGCGCCCGACACCGCCGACGAGGCGTTCGCCCGGCTGCGTTCCCGCGGAGTCGTCGTGCGGCACTGGGGCGGTCCGCGCCTCAAAGATTTTCTCCGCGTGACGATGGGGACCGACGCGGAGATGGACCGCTTCCTCGAGGCGGCGAAGCGTTGATTTTCCAAGAAGAATCCACGTTTTTTCCCGGCCGAGCCCCGCCGCGCGGCCGTTTTTTTCTGATTTCCGGAGGCCCCCGGAAACGGCGGATTCAAGAAAATTTCACGAAAAATGAAATTTTCGCTTCACATTTCTTTCGAAAAGCCGTATTCTTTGGCTTGTTCTCTCAGTCAATTACTGAAAAACGAAAGGAATACACCATGCCCTGCAAGAAAGCCGCCGTCAAGGCCGCCCCCGCCGCCAAAGCCGCTCCCGCCAAGAAGGCTGCCGCGCCTGCAAAGAAAGCCGCCGCCCCCGCGAAGAAGGCTGCTCCCGCCAAGAAGGCTGCCACTCCTGCGAAGAAGGCTGCCGCTCCCGCCAAGAAGGCTGCTCCCGCGAAGAAGGCTGCTCCTGCGAAGAAGGCCGTCGCCCCCGCGAAGAAGGCTGCCGCTCCTGCGAAGAAGGCCGTCGCCCCCGCGAAGAAGGCCGTCGCCCCCGCGAAGAAGGCTGCTGCTCCTGCCAAGAAGGCCGCTCCTGCCAAGAAGGCCGCTCCTGCCAAGAAGCCGGCCGCCAAGAAGGTTCCCGCGAAAAAGTAACCGTCTCGTGCGTTCACTGAGAGGATACCTTCTTATGCGCCGCGGAAATCTCCACGGCGCTTTTCGTTTAAATGTTTGTCCGGTTGGTTCCTGTTTGATAGACTTTCGGCCAACCTAACCCCGACCAGACACCGCCATGAAATCCTCCCGCGACATCCTTCTCGCCGCAGCGCTCGCCGCGACGTTTCTTCCCGCCTCCGCCCCCGCCGCGACGGACCTGCTCCGCAACGTCCAGCTCGAAGCCAAGAACGACAAGGGGAACGGTCCCGCCGACTGGAGTCTCTCCGGCTGCAGCCGCTGGGCCGCCGACGAGAACGGGAACCACTTCATCCGCATCGCCTGCGCCGAGCCCGGAAAGATGAACCTGATCTACCGGGAGTTCGACCTTCCCGAGGACACCGTGAAGCTCGTCCTCTCCTTCAAGGCGCGCGTCTCCGGTCTCCGCGTCGGAGACCAGCCCTGGTTCGACGCCCGCGTCATGTCGAAGATCCGCGACGCTTCGGGCGACCACGACCAGCCCCCCCTCTTCATCAACCGGGACACCGAGGGCTGGACTCCCCGCGAGCTGACGATGGACGTCCCGGCGGGCGCGAAAAAATACATCTTCATGCCGGCCCTCTTCCAGGCGAAGGCCGGCGTCTTCGACCTCGACGACGTCCGGCTCACCGCGCTCAAGGAAGGCGAGAGCGTTCCCTCCACGCTTCCGGCCCCCAAGCCCCCGAAACCGTTCCCCGAGTGCGCGCTGAAGCCGCTCACCGACGCCGACACGCCCGTCGTCGACGGACCGCTGCTGAAGACCCGCGACGGACGCGACCTCTGGCTCCAGGGGCTCGCCATCCCCAGTCTCGAGTGGACCGTCAAGGGCGACCATATGCTCGAGTCGGCCGCCCATGCCGTCGCGGACTGGAAGGCCAACATTCTCCGCGTCCCGCTCCGGAGCGACCTCTGGTTCGGCCGCAACCGCGATCCGAAGCAGGCCCACAACAACCGCGACGACGGCGGCGCGGCGTACCGCGCGCTGGTCGACCAGATTGTCTCCTACGCCAACGACCGCGGCTGCTACGTCCTTCTCGACCTCCACGAGTACAAGGCCGTCACCGAGGCGCACGCCGAGTTCTGGAAAGACGCCGCGAAGCGCTACGCCAACCGCCCCGGCGTGATTTTCGACCTCCTCAACGAGCCGCACGGCATCTCCTGGAAGGAATGGCGAGACGGCGGCGAGCTCACCGAGGGCGGCGGAAAGGACGCCGTCGACGAGAACAACGAGGCCAAGGACGTGAAGCGCTCCATCGGCATGCAGAAACTGGTCGAGACCGTCCGCGCGACCGGCGCCAACAACGTCCTCCTCTGCGGCGGACTCGACTGGGCCTACGACCTCTCCGGCATCCGCGAGGGATTCGGTCTCAAGGACACCGCCGAGGGCAACGGCATCATGTACTCCGCCCACATCTATCCGTGGAAAAGCGACTGGAACGGCAAGGTCCTCGAGACCGCCAAGCTCCACCCCGTCCTCGTCGGCGAGGTCGGCTGCATGACGGAGCCCATGCCCTGGCAGAACGGCCAGACGCCCGACCCCTATACCTGGGCGACCGACATGATCGCCTGCATCCAGAAGTACAAGCTCCACTGGACGGCGTGGAGTTTCCACCCCTCGTGCTCCCCCTGCGTCCTCTCCGACTGGGACTATCACCCGACGCCCTACTGGGGCTCCTTCGTCCGCGCGGCGCTCCGCGGCGCCCGTTTCGAGAGTGACAAACTCCGCTAAAGGGGTATAATACCTTTTTTACGCCGAGCCGACCCGACCACGGGCCTCCGGCTCACCGGCCACCGGCAACGCGGAAAAGGAATCCCCATGAAGACTTGGACAGCCTCGAAAATCCGCGCGATGAAGGGCAGGGAGCGCATTCCCTGCCTCACCGCGCATGACGCCCTCACGGCCCGCTGGGCCGACCTGGCGGACATTCCGCTGCTTCTCGTCGGGGACTCTCTCTCCATGACCGCCCTCGGGTACGAGAACACCCTCCCGGCGACGATGGACGTCATGGTCCACCACACGGCCGCCGTCTCCCGCGGCGTCGAGAAGGCCCTGGTCGTCGCCGACATGCCGTTCCTCTCCTACGCCGACTCCGACACCGCGCTCCGCAACGCCGGCCGCTTCCTGCGCGAGGCCGGGGCCGACGCCGTGAAACTCGAGGGCGGCGAGGTCCGCGCCGAGGTCATCCGCCGGCTCGTCGACAACGGCATCCCCGTGATGGCCCACATCGGGCTCCTTCCGCAGTCCGTGATGGCCGGCGGCTACCGCGCCAAGGGCGGCACCGAGGAGGAGGCCGACCGCCTCCGCCGCGACGCCGACGCGGTCGCCGACGCCGGCGCGTTCTGCGTCGTTCTGGAATGCGTCCGCGTCCCGCTTCCCGCGGAAATCACGAAACGGGTCCCGATCCCCACCATCGGAATCGGCTCCGGCTCCGCCTGCGACGGACAGATTCTCGTCGTCGCCGACATGCTCGGCATGGCCCCCGGCAAGGGCTGCGCGAAATTCGTCCGGAAGTTCGCCGACCTCGGCGCGGCCGCGGTCGAGAGCATCGCCGCATACCGCGACGCCGTCCGCGACGGAGGCTACCCCGCTCCGGAACACGAATACCACTGAGGCACGCGCCGGTCCGAGAGACCGGTCTGAACCATGAGACCCGGCGCGAAGGAAGGCATCGAGAGATTCATCGAGGGCGACGTCCTGCTGCACGACGGCCGCGTCCTCGGGCTCCCCGTCGACGCCTTCATGCTTCTTCTCACGGCGGTCCTCCTCGTCTCGCTCGGCGTCGCGCTCTCGCTCCGCCGCCGGAAGCTCGGGGAGCGCTCGCGCGCGGCGACCGCCGCGGAGGCCTACGTGATGTTCATCCGCGACACGATGGTCTACCCGAATTTCGGAGGAGCCGAGCCCGGACGGAGGTTTGTCCCGTTCTTCTGCTCGCTCTTCCTTTTCATTTTCGCGATGAACCTCCTCGGGCTCGTCCCGGGGCTCTCCGCGGCCACGGGCAGCCTCAGCGTCACCGTCGGTCTCGCGCTCCTCTTCTGCGTCGGCTCCGTCGTCGCCTGCGCGAGGGTGAACGGGCTCAGGAAGACCGTCGGCGCGTTCGTGCCGCCCGGACTCCCCGCGCCCATCCGGCCGTTCCTCTTCCTGATGGAGCTCATCGGACACATCGCGCGGACCTTCGCCCTCGCCGTCCGTATCTTCGCGAACATTCTCGCCGGACACATCGTCATCTACTGGATTCTCGGACTCGTCGTCATGATGGGGGCCGCCGCCTTTCCGGCCGTGCTCCTCGCCTCCGGGCTCTATGCGTTCGAGATGTTCATCGCCTTTCTGCAGGCTTTCATCTTCACGCTTCTGACCGGTATTTTTATGGGGCAGATCGTCCACCCGCAACACTAGAACACAAAGGAACCCACAACATGCCTACCCTTCTCGCCGCCAACACCTACCCCGTGGCGCTCGCGCTCCTCGCCGGCTCGGCCGGCATCGCCACCCTCTGCGCCGTCGCCTTCCAGAGCATGGCCCGCCAACCCGAGATCGCTCCGAAGATGCAGACCGCCATGATCATCGGCGCGGCCATGATCGAGGGCGCGACGCTCTTCGCGCTCGTCGTCTGCCTCATCAACGGCGCCAACTAGTCCGGACGCCGCCCGTCATGTCCACCGTACAGGACATCGGCGCGTCTCCGGACGCCGTGCCCGCCGCGCCGCGCCCTCTCCCTTCCGAGACCGTTGTCGCCGCGCCGGAGCCCCCGGAAGCCTCCTCGGGCATGCTCGACGTGCACCCCGAGATGGTCGCGCTCGCCTGGATCGCGTTCGGGCTGATCGCCGCCGTCCTTTCCAAAGTCCTCTGGAAGCCGGTTCTCAAGGCGCTGGAGTCGCGGGAGGCCGGCATCCGGGAGGCGCTCGACGGGGCCGAGAAGGCCCGCGCGGAGGTCGCGGGCGCGGCCAAGCGGAGCCGCGCGATCCTCGACAGCGCCGAGAAGACCTCCCTGGAAAAAGTCGAGGAGGCCCGGCGGCAGGCCGACGCTCTCCGCTCGGAGGCCGACCGGTCCTCCCGGGAGCTCGCCGAGGCGCGCGTCCGCGAGGCCGAGGCGCGGATCGCCTCCGAGGTCGAGCAGGCGGGGCGGGAGGTGAAGACCGCCGTCCTCGCCGACATCGCCGGCAGCCTCGAGAAAGTCCTCGCGCAGGAGCTCACCCCCGAGCAGAAGCGCCGCTATCAGGACGCCATGCTCCGCGAGGCCGACCTATGAACCGCGACGCGGCCGCCCGCGCGCTCGCCCGCGCCCTCTCGAAGAGCCTCGCCGACGACTCCGCCGCCCGCGACGCCGCCGTCGCCGACGCCGGGGCCCTCCGGGCGCTCTGGCGGGACTGCCCCGAGTGGCGCGCCTTCTGCGCCGCGGGCCGGCGGGACGCCGTCCTTCCGTCCGTCCCTCGGGCGACGCCCTCCGCCCCCGGCGGATTCGGAGGGTTGTCCGCGCCGGTCCGGCTGCTGATCGGCCAGATGGCCGAGTGGAACCTGCTTCCGCTCCTCGACCGTGTCTGCGGATTTTTCCTGGAGGACGCGGCGCGCGCGGCGGGACGTCGCCGCGCGAGGGCGGTTTTCGCCGTCGAGCCGACCGAGGCCGACCTTGAGATACTGCGCGAAAAACTCGCCCGGAAATTTTCCGGCGCCCCCGTCGATCTCGAGACGTCTGTCGACCCGTCCCTTCTCGCGGGCTTCCGCGTCATGATCGGGGACCGGCTCACCGACGCCTCGCTCGCCGGACGGATCCGCCGCATGACCTCCCGAAAAGGCCTCTAGGCCCCGACCGTTTCCCTGCGATTCGCCCGGCATCCCGCGCACGGCGCCCCGATCCCCCACGGCGTCTTGCCCCCCCACGGCGTCTTGATTCCGCGCACGGCGTCCTGATTCCGCGCGATTCGGCCGAATCCTCCAGCTCGTCATCCGGCTTCCGCGCGCGGAATCGCGCTACCTTGCACGCGCTTCGCACAAGGCCGTATTCCTTTCCATCCGCCCCGTCCCGGCGATTTGGAATCCCTACAAATTCAAAAGTAAAACCTCGAAAAACCTTAGGGATTTCGCAAATTTTTCCGTGTTTTGTCAAACTTATACTATCGTTTATAATCGTTAGGGCGC
>JAZUKQ010000388.1:0-2748 GCA_045643325.1 Kiritimatiellia bacterium
CTTGGAGTAGCCGACGATGTTGGCGGAGGTGACGGCCTCGGCGGAGGCCATACCGGCGGCGGCGACGAGGGCCGCGAACGTAATCATCTTTTTCATAGTGTTTCTTAGGTTTTTGGGGTGTTCTTCCGGGAAACTCTCCCGAAAGGCCGGCCTTCGAATCGACCGATTCCGGGCCATGCGGACCATATCGTACCGGATTCCGGAAGGGCGCGCAAGGGGGTAAATGAAAAATTTTTTAGGGAGGCGTTAAGGCGCGGAGCGGCCCCCTCGAGGGGGCTGTCGCCGAGGCGACTGGGGGTGTTTTGCGCGGAGGCGGGGGCGCGCAACTCGGAGCGGGCCCCATTGGATGGAGCGGCGGGCTTGTGATAGAATACGGGCCTTTTGCAACCCTTCAGCACAGGAACCCGTCATGTCCAGCAGAAAAGAACGCGTCCTCGCCTATCACCGGGGAGGAAAAGTCGGCCTCGCCCTTCCCCGCCCGCTTCAGTCCGTCGACGACCTCTGTCTCGCCTACACCCCCGGCGTCGCCGACGCCGTGAAAGAGCTCGCGCGCGATCCCGGGACCGCGTTCGACTACAGCGCCAAGAAGAACCTCGTCGCCGTCGTCTCCGACGGGACGGCGATCCTCGGGCTCGGCGACCTCGGGGCGACGGCGAGCATCCCCGTCATGGAGGGCAAGGCGGTCCTCTTCAAGAGCTTCGGCGACGTGGACGGCTGGCCCGTCCCCCTCAACCACTGCCGGCTGGGCGGGGCCGACACCGGGAAGACCGACCCGCAGCGCGTCATCGACGCCGTGCTCGCCATCGCGCCGATGTACGGGGGCATCAACCTCGAGGACATCGCCTCGCCGGCGTGCTTCGAGATCGAGGACACCCTGGACCGGCTGCTCGACATCCCGGTCTTCCACGACGACCAGTGGGGGACGGCGATCATCACCTCGGCGGGCGTGCGCAACTACGCGGAGCTCGCGGGGAAGAAGCTCGAGGAGCTGCGCGTCGTCATCAACGGCGCGGGGGCGGCGGGGAGCCGCATCCGGGACATGGTGACGGCGGCGGGCGCGCGGCAGGTGACGATGTGCGACTCGCGGGGCGTCATCCGGCGCGGGCGGCCGGGGCTCGAGAGCGACCCCCGCAAGGCGGCGCTCGCGGTCGACACGCCCGCGCGGACGCTCGAGGAGGCGGTGCGCGGGGCGGACGTGTTCATCGGCGTCTCGGTGGCGGAGGCGCTCCGGGGCGAGTGGGTGCGGACGATGGCGGACTTCCCGGCGATCTTCGCGATGGCCAACCCGGACCCGGAGATCCGGCCCGAGGAGGTGGCGGCGGCGATGGGGGAGAGGCCGTACGTGATGGCGACGGGGCGCTCGGACTACCCGAACCAGATCAACAACGTGCTGTGCTTCCCGTTCCTCTTCCGCGGGGCGCTCGACGCGGGGGCGCGGACCATCAACACCGAGATGAAGCTGGCGGCCTCCCTGGCGCTCGCGAGGGCGGCGCGGCGGCCCGTGCCGGACTCCGCGCGCGAGATCTACCCGGGCGAGACCTTCGAGTTCGGGCGGAACTACATCATCCCCAAGCCCTTCGACCGCGCGCTCTTCACCGAGGTCGCGTACGCGGTGGCGGAGGCGGCCGTGCGGACGGGCGTCGCGCGCGCGACGGAGGCGGACCTCCCGGCGCTGAAGGCGGCGCTCGAGGCGCGGAACGCGGCGCGGTTCCTCCGGGAGGGGGCGCGGCCATGATCCGCAACGCCCCCGACCTGGCGGCCGCCGTCGCGGCGGCGCGCGCGAGCGGCGTGCTCGCGCTCGACACGGAATTCGTCTGGAGCCGGACCTACCACGCGCGGCTCGGGCTCGTGCAGCTCGCGGACGCGGGCGGGACCGCGTGGGCGCTCGACCCGATGACGGGGCTCACCCCGACGGCGCTCGCCGAGGCGCTCGGGGACCCGGGGACCGTCAAAATCTTCCACGACTCCCAGCAGGACCTCGAGCACCTGACCCGGTACACCCACGGCGAGCCCCGCAACATCTTCGACACGCGCGTCGCCGCCGGCTTCGCGGGCTTCCCCTCCACCATCGGCCTCCAGAAACTGCTCGCGGAGACCCTGGAGGTGAACCTGCCGAAGACCGAGACCCTGACGGACTGGTGCCAACGGCCGCTGACCGACGCGCAGGTCGAGTACTCGCTCGACGACGTGCGGTACCTCGGGAGACTGCGGGAGGAGCTGCTGCGGCGGGCGGAGACGCTCGGGACCCGGGCGTGGCTCGAAGAGGAGATGACACGGCTCGACGACCCCGCGCGCTACGCGCCGCAGGCCCCGGAGACGGCGTACCTGCGCGTGAAGACCGCGCTGCACCGGATGGACCCGAGGAGCCGCGCCGTCCTCCGGGAGGTGGCGGCGGAGCGCGAGCGGATGGCGCGGGAATGGAACCTGCCGAAGAACTGGGTGGCCGACGACCCCTCCCTCGCGGAGATGGCGTTCCGGCCGCCGCGGAGCGCGGACACGGGGGTCTGCTTCGCGCACCGGCTCCGGGACCGGCCGCGCCGGAACGACGCGGAGCGGCGGTTCCTGGCGGCGGCGCGGCGCGGGCTGGCGACGCCGGACGGAGACTGCCCTCCCCCGGTCGGATTCGAGGCGTCCGAAGAGCACAAACAGCGGGTGACCGAGGCGCTCGCGTTTCTCCGCGCCCGCGCGGGGGAGATCCACGTGGACGCGCCGCTTTTCGGGAGCCGCGCGGCGGTCTCGGCGTTCCTG
>JAZUKQ010000389.1:0-8054 GCA_045643325.1 Kiritimatiellia bacterium
GCGTGTGGGGGCGGAGCGCTCGGCGGGGGCCATGTAGCCGACGGCGAGCCCTTCGGGCGCGGCGTTGGTGTCGACGAGCCCCCGGGCTTGAAGCAACTCGCCCACGACGACGTCGCCGAAGCCGAGGCCGACGGCCGAGGCGGGCTTGCCGCCGATGGTGGAGAGGAGCCCGTCGTAGCGGCCGCCGCCGAAGATGGCGCGGAACTCGCCGGCGGTGTCGAAGCACTCGAAGACGATGCCCGTGTAGTACGAGAGACCGCGGATGACGGAGATGTCGAAGACGACCTGGTCGCGGAGGCCGTAGTCCTCGAGGAGCTCGAAAAGCTCGCGGATACGGAGGACGGCGGGCGAGTCGGAGCCGACGATCTTCTCGGCGTCCTCGAGTGTCGCGATGTCGGTGAGGTCGAACGCGGCGCTGCAGGCGGCGTCGGGGAGGCCCTCCTCGCGCATGAGCTTCTCGATTTCCTCGCGCGGGATTTTGCCTTTCTTGTCGAGCGCCATGAAGACCCCGTTGTGGAACTCGGGGGCGATGTCGAGCTTGACGAGGAGCTCGGAAAGGAGCGCGCGGTTGGAGAGGCGGACCTTGAACGAGTCGGGCGGGAGGCCCATGAGGAAGAGGGCGCGGATGGCGGTCGTGATGACCTCGGCCTCGGCGGAGACGGAATCCTCGGCGATGATGTCGAGATTGAGTTGGTAGTGCTCGCGCTTGCGGCCCTTGGTCATGCGCTCATAGCGGAAGCACTGCGCGATGGTGAACCATTTGAGCGGGAAGGGGAGGGATCCCTGGCGGGCGACGACCATGCGGGCGAGGGTCGGGGTCATCTCGGCGCGGAGGGCGAGCGGACGGCCAGACTTGTCCTCGAAGGCGTAAATTTGGTTGACGACTTCCTCGCCGGCCTTGCGCTGGAGCAGTTCGAGGGACTCGACGACGCACGCGTCGTAGTTCTGGAATCCGGAGGAGACCGCGGCGGAGCGCCAGGCGTCGAAAATGCGGTTGCGGAGGCGCATGTCCTCGGGATAGAAGTCGCGCATGCCGCGCGGAGGGGCGTAGGAGATTTCCATGGAGAGAGGTCCGAAGGGTCTGAAAGTCGAAAATGGCTGGAAAACAGAAAGTCAACACGATTCCCCCCCTATGGGTTTGGGCGGGGCCGAAGACTTTCACGACAGAGGCGAAACCTCTGAAAGCAGATAAGTATATCACAAAACCGGGGCACGGGGTACGGCAGATGCGGATTTTCGCCCGGAATCAGGTTTATAAACTAAAATACATCTACGTTCCAAAATTCAAAATCACATAAAAACACAATGTTTTTGCGAATAAATTTCGGTGAAACTTGATGCGGAAGTAGAGGAACGTCGGATCGGGGCGGAGAAGGACGGGGACACAGAGTTCGGAGGGGGGATGAAGAAGACTGGCGGGAGGTGAGAAAGGAAGTCCTTTTTTTGGAAAACCTCGGGAGCGGATAAGTCGCCCGGAAGCAGTATTGCAAACTAAAATACATCTACGTTTCAAAATTCAAAATCGCGTAAATATACTGTGATTTTGCGAATAAATTTCGGTGAAACTTGATGCGGGCGCAGGAACGTTGGTCGGGGCGGAGGAGGGGACCAGATGCGGAGGTGTCGGACCGGGGCGGAGGAGGACTGCCGAAAGTGGAGGGGGGGGCGCCGACATCGCCCTTTCGCCCGGTGGGGGTTCCGGGTGCGGAGGTGTCGGACCGGGGCGGAGGTTCCGGCAGCAGGCGATGAAAAAACGTCGGCGCGTTTTCCGGAATCCGCGTGCTTTGCCGCGCTTTATTTATGGTATACTTTGCGGGCCGAGGGGAAAAACAAACCAGTCGAGCGTCCCATGTCTATTCTGAAATCTCTTCGTTCGTTCGGATTCGGCTCGTTCGCCGGGATGTGCCGAGAGAACTCGGGCGCGAAAGCGTTCTTCGCGAGCATCCTCGTCTGGGGCATCGGCGTCGGATGTTGGGCCGCGGTGTTCAACAACTATATCGTCGAGACGTACGGTATCAACGGAACACAGCGCGGAACGCTGGAATTTTTCCGCGAGATGCCCGGCGTGCTCCTCGTCGTGCTGCTCTCGGTTTTCGCAAAGGTCTCGGACGGGAATGTGCTCCGCGTCGGAACGGCGGTCTCGCTGCTCGGCGCCTTGCTGATGGTGGTCCCCGTGCCGTGGGCCGCGGCGATCGCCATCATCACCACATGGAGTCTCGGCGAGCATCTGGTGATGCCTGTCCGGCAGTCGATCGCGATGAGTCTCGCGAAACCCGGCCGGAGCGGCGAGGCGCTGGGGCACGTCACCGGGGCGCTGAACGCGGGCACCGTGCTTGGGAGTCTGGTCGTTTTCGGAGTCTTTTGGGTCGGACACCGGCTTCTCGGGGGCGGGGATCCGTCGGGCGGGACCGCGCCGGGAACGGCGACGTCGGACCGCCCGCTTTTCAACGCCGTCTGGGTGCTGATCGTCCTGCTGATGACGGCCAGTCTCGTCGTCTCTCAGACCCGCGCGGCCCCCGCGTCGAGGGGAAAGCGTCCGAGGTTCTATTTCCGTCGGAAATACTCCAAATTCTATGCGCTGGAGCTCTTCTACGGCGCCCGGAAGCAGGTGTTCTTCACGTTCGGGCCGTTCGTGCTCGTCAAAATCTACGGGATGGCGACGGCGGACGTGGCGATGCTGCTGGCGGTCGCCGCGCTGGTGACGGCGCTTTGGGGAGGCGCGCTCATCGGACGTCTGACGGACCGCTGGGGCTATCGGAACATCATGATCTACGACACGGTCATCCTCTTTTTCGTGTGCCTGCTGTACGGATTCGCGAAGGACTGGTTCCCTCCGAAAATCGCCGTCGCCGTCGTCTGCGTGAACTATGTTCTGGACGCCCTCATCTCGAACGCCTCGATGGCGACAAACCTCTATGCGAGGTCGCTTTCGGACACGCCGGAGGAGTTGACCGCGACGTTGTCCTCGGGCATCACGATCAACCACGTCATCTCAATCGTATTCGCCGCGTTCGGCGGGTGGGTCCTGGACCAGTGGGGAACGGGCGTCCTGTTCTCGATGTCGGCGGTGATGGCGCTCGCCAACAGCGCGTTCGCGTGGACGATTCCGACGAAGAAGTCCGCTTGACGTCCCGAGAGCCTGCCCGCCCGCCCGCGCCGCAGACAGGCCGGGACGAATTTCGCGCGACGCCGCTAGCGCATGAGTTCCGTGAGCGTCTCCAGCGAGTCGACCCGGTAGGCTCCGAGGACCTGGCGGTTTTTCGCGGTCAGGGAGAGACTGAAACATCCGGAGAGGCCGCGGTCGTGCTGGGCGGTCACAGAGAGGACGGGCGGGTCGGAGAGCAGCAGAGAGGAGGGGAAGTAGAAGATGTCGAGGGAGAACAGGTCCGTGTTGTAGATTAGGAACAGGAACTGGTCGCAGTCGTGGGGATGGAGTTGGTTGAAGGTGTGTTCGCCCTCCTTGCGGGAGCGGTCCGTGCGGGACGACTTGACCTCGACCTTGACGGTATGGTTTTTCGCCCATCCGTCGAATCCTTTGCCGTCCTCGCGGACAAACGTGACGACATTCGTCTTGAGAAAGTCCTCGCTCCACTTTCCGAAGTCCTTGATGGTCATCCCTTTAAGAAGGTAGAAAGGGTTCGCGCGGACGATTTCGTCCTTCTTGGCGCGGGTGACCTCCTCGATCTCCCGCGCGAGCTCTTCCTGGCGCTCGAGTTCATCGGGGGAGAGTCCCATCGCGGGGGCGGGGAGGGCGAGACGGAGCCCGAGACAGAGCAGGACGCAGACGGACACGGCGCGGGGGCGCGGGGAAAATGCGGCGGGAAACATATTCATATCATGGAAGGGGAGCGACGGAGACGAATGTACCACAAGCGGGGAAAACGCGCAAACCGGACGAGATTTTTTTTCAAAAAAGTGTAAAAAAAATTTTTATGAAATTTGCATGTTGCATTCCGTCCCCGGAAATGATATCCTAGCGCTTCCCATTTCGAAGGAGAACACCGATGAAAGTCCGTAGTTCAGTTAAAAGAATCTGTGAGCACTGCAAGATTGTGCGGCGCCGCGGTATTGTCCGTGTGATTTGCACGAACCCCCGTCATAAGCAACGGCAGGGCTAACCCCCCGCCCCAAGGAGAATCCACACTATGCCACGTTTGTTGGGCGTTGATATTCCCGGCAAGAAGCGCGTCGAGTACTCGCTGCGCTACATCCACGGCATCGGTCCCGCCCGGGCCAAGGCCGTGCTTGAGAAGGCCGGAATCGATCCTGGAAAGAAGGCCGACGACCTTACGGCGGACGAAATCCGCCAGATTATCGGCATCATTCAGGAAAACTACAATGTCGAGGGCGATCTTCGGCGCGAGGTCGCGCAGAACATCCGCCGTCTCATCAGCTGCGGCAGCTACCGCGGCACGCGCCACCGCAAGGGCCTTCCGGTCCGCGGCCAGCGTACGAAGACGAACGCCCGCACCCGCAAGGGCGGCAAGCGTTCCCTCCCCATCTCGCTGAAGAAGGAGGCGTAGGCCCATGAGCGAAGAAGAAGTCAAGAAGGCCGCTCCCGAGGCCACGCCTCCCGCGGAAGAGAAGAAGCCGATGACCGACGCGCAGGCGATCATCATGGCCGGCGTCGACGAGCCGAAGGCCGACGACGCGAAGAAGAAGCGCTCTGTCAAGTCGATTCCCGCCGGCATCGCGCACATCACCGCCTCGTTCAACAACACGAGCTGCTCGATTTCCGACGCCCGCGGCAACGTGATCTCCTGGAGCTCCGCCGGCCGCGCCGGCTTCAAGGGCTCCCGCAAGAGCACGGCCTTCGCCGGCACGATGGTGGCGCAGGACGCCGCCCGTCAGGCGATTGCCAAAGGCATGCACGAGGTCGAGGTCCGTGTTCAGGGTGTCGGCGCCGGCCGCGAGTCGGCCGTCCGCGCCATTTCCACCGCCGGCATGACCGTGAGCGCCATCAAAGACATCACGCCGATCGCCCACAACGGCTGCCGCGCCCGCAAGAGAAGGAGAGTCTAATCCATGGGTAGATATACAGGCCCGGTTTGCCGTCAGTGCCGCCGGGAAATGACCAAGCTCTTTTTGAAGGGCGCCCGTTGCTTCACGGACAAGTGCCCGATTGACAAGGGCATCCCCGTTCCGGGACAGCACGGTCCCGCCGCCCGCCGCGCCCGCAAGATGTCGGACTACGGCACGCAGCTCCGCGAGAAGCAGAAGCTCCGCCGCACCTACGGTCTTCAGGAAGGGCAGTTCCACCTTGTGTACGAGCGCGCCATCCGCCGCCACGGCGTCACGGGCGAGATCATGCTCCAGCAGCTCGAGATGCGTCTGGACAATCTCATCTACCGCGCCGGTTTCGCGATGTCCCGCGCCTGCGCCCGCCAGTTCGTCCGCCACAACCATGTGACGGTCAACGGCCACAAGGCGAACATCCCCTCGATGGAGCTCAAGGCCGGCGATGTCATCGCCGTCCGCAGCCGCGACCGCAGCAAGGCCCTCGCCTCCACCGCGTACGCGTCCATCTCCAACCGCCAGATGCCGGAGTGGCTCAAAGTCGACGAGAAGAACCTCACCTGCGAGGTCCTTTCCGTCCCGACCCGCGAGCAGATCAATCCCGCCGTCGACGAGCAGCTCGTCGTCGAACTTTACTCCCGGTAATCATCCGGGTCCCTTCCAGAATCGGTCCGCCGCGTTCCCGCGTCCCGGGGGCGCGGCGCTCCGAGAAAGGATTGTGCAATGCCTATCAGACTCAGCAAATTCGAATCGCCGAAATGCATCGTGAAGGACGAGGCCGTCTCGACCATGACCTTCGGGCGCTACAAGGCCGAGCCGTTCGAGGTCGGGTACGCCCGCACGATCGGCAATTCGCTTCGCCGGGTGCTTCTCTCCTCGATCGACGGGGTTGCCATCTCCGCCGTGAAGATCGAGGGCGCGCCGCATGAGTTCATGCCGCTTCCGGGAGTCGTCGAGGACGTCACCGACATCATCCTCGCGCTCAAGAAGGTCATTCTCAAGACGAAGACCACCGACAATTCGAACCTTCCTTCGATTCACATCAAGCGGAAGGGTCCGTGGGTTGTGACCGCCGCCGATTTCGCCCAGGAGGGAAGCGGCATCGAGGTTCTCAATCCGAACCATCCGATCGCCACTCTCGGTCCCGACGGCGTCCTCGACATGGAGGTCTATCTTTCCTCCGGCCGCGGCTTCTGCCCTGCCGACTGGCAGAACAGCAAGGATCAGGTCATCGGCGTTATCCCAATCGATTGCCTCTATTCTCCGGTCACCCGCGTGAACTTCACCGTCGGGCACACCCGCGTCGGTCAGCGTACCGACTATGAGTCGCTCGTCCTCGAAATCACGACCGACGGCCGCATCAGCGCCGACAACGCGCTCACGATGGCCGCCTCCATTCTCCGCAACCAGCTCGAGGTCTTCATCGAGAAGGGCGCCGAGAAGGTCGAGTTCGAGCCCACGGTCGACACGAAGGCCGCGGAGCGCGCCGAGCTTGCCCGGAAACTCAACATGAACGTCAACGAGATCGAGCTCTCCGTCCGCGCGGCCAACTGCCTCAACGGTGCGAACATCTCGACCGTCGGCGAGCTCGTGATGAAGACCGAGAACGACATGCTCAAGTATCGCAACTTCGGCAAAAAGTCGCTCACGGAGATCAAGGAGAAACTCGCGGAGATGGGTCTCTCCCTCGGCTTCCAGTTCGACCACTCGCTTTTGAAAACCCCGCCCGCCGAGTCCCCCGCAGAGCCTGCCGAGGACGACGCGGACGACAGCAAGAAGGCCTAGCCTTCCCGTTTGAAAGGATTCCTTTCCCATGCGTCACCAAGTCCATAACAAGAAATTCGGCCGCTCCGGCGCGCATCGCGAGGCCCTCGTCGCCGCGCTCGTCGTGGCCCTCATCAAGCGCCACACCGTCCGCACGACGCTCGTGAAGGCAAAGGTCGCCCGTCAGGCCGCCGAGAAGCTTGTCACGCTCGCCCGCAAGAACACGCTGGCCGCCCGTCGTCTTGTGGCCTCCCGCCTCCGCGACGAGGAAGCCGCGCGTCTTCTCGTCAACGAGATCGCCCCCAAGTATGTCGGCCGTCCCGGCGGATATACGCGCGTTCTCCACAACGGCTGCCGCCGTTCCGACGGTTCCGAGATGGCGATTCTTCAGTGGGTCGACGCGGCTCCTGCCGCCGAGGCTCCCGCCGCCCCCGCCGAAGAAGAGCCCGCGAAGGCGTAAACCGGTCTGCCCCGCGGCAGTCCGCGCGAAGGCCGCCCCTCCAGGGGCGGTCTTTTTTTGCAGATTCCCGTTGACGCGAGTTCTTTTTAATAGTATCATTTTTGCCGTGCCGCCTGTGAAAGGCGGAATTTTTTACGACTTCGTTTGTTTTTACAAAGAGGAATAAAATGCCTTCCGACATTCCTTATAAGACGTATCTTTCCGAGAACGAGCTTCCTCTCGCGTGGTATAACGTCCGGGCGGACATGAAGAAGAAGCCGGCGCCTCTTCTCAACCCGAAGACGCTTCAGCCCGTCACCGCCGAGGAGTTGGGACAGGTCTTTTGCGACGATCTCGTGAAGCAGGAGCTCGACGACTCGACGCCGTACATTGAGATTCCCGCGCCGATCCGCGATTTCTACAAGATGTACCGCCCCTCGCCCCTCACCCGCGCGTACTTCCTCGAGAAGGCGCTCGGCACCCCGGCGCACATCTATTACAAGTTCGAGGGCAACAACACCTCCGGTTCGCACAAGCTCAACTCCGCCATCGCGCAGGCCTACTACGCCAAAAAGCAGGGGCTGAAGGGCGTGACGACCGAGACCGGCGCCGGACAGTGGGGCACCGCGCTCTCGATGGCCACCGGATTTTTCGGGCTCGACTGCAAGGTCTTCATGGTGAAATGCTCCTACGAGAGCAAGCCGTTCCGCCGCGAGGTGATGCGCACCTACGGCGCCGAGGTCACCCCGTCCCCCTCCGAGACGACCGAGGTCGGCCGCCGCATCCTCGCCGAGCATCCGGGCACCTCCGGATCGCTCGGCTGCGCCATCTCCGA
>JAZUKQ010000390.1:0-2808 GCA_045643325.1 Kiritimatiellia bacterium
CATGGCGGCGAGGGTGTCGGCGGCGGCCTGGTCGACATCGCGTGTGGACGCGCCGGGGCGGGCGGCGGCGGCGCACGCTCCGAGGAGCTTGGCGGCGAGGAGCCCGGCGTGCCGGGCACAGACGAGCTCCTCCTCGGGATGAAGCGGGATGTTGCGCATGGCGGACCGGCTACTTGAAGAGCGCGATCGCGGCGGAGGCGACGGAGTCGGGGTCCTGCGAGCCGTCGATATGGCGCAGCTTGCCGGCCTTCTCGTACCACGCGGCGAGCGGGGCGGTCTGCTCGGCGTAGACGGCGAGGCGCTTCTTGATGGTCTCGGGCTGGTCGTCGGCGCGGATCGTGAGCGCGGCGCCGCAGGCGTCGCAGACGCCTTCCTTTTTCGGGGGAAGGGACTTGATATGGTATCCGGCGCCGCAGGCGGGGCAGGTGCGGCGGCCGCCGAGCCGCTCGAGGACGGTCTCGGTCGAGACATCGACGGAGATGGCGCGGGCGACGGTGGCGTTGAATTTGGCGGCGAGCTCGTCGAGAACCTCGGCCTGATGGACGTTGCGGGGGAATCCGTCGAGGAGGAAGCGGGCGTCGGGGGCGGCGGCCTTGAGAAGGTCGCCGATCATGGCGGCGAGGACCTCGTCGGGGACGAGGGCGCCGGCCTCCATGTAGGATTTGGCGGAGAGCCCGGCCTCCGTGCCGGCCTTGACCGCCTCGCGGAGCATGGCGCCGGTGGAGACGTGGGTGGCGTTCAGCGTGCCCGCGATGCGCGCGGCGACCGTACCTTTGCCGGCGCCGGGGGCGCCGAGAAGAATCGTAAGTTCCATGATGGGACCTCGTTGGGTTGATTAGCGAAGATAAATAAGGGGAAAATGAAGCAGAAAAGAGAGTATACTCCGGAGACGGCGGATTGTCCATTTGAATTCAAAATCCGGAACGTCCGGATCGTGACGCGCCCGGCGCGCGGAAGACGCGATGCTTCGTTCCTTTCAAAAGGACATGGGATTCCTTCCGGACGGTTGACCGCGGCGGGACGGCGTGCTAGCCTATTCCTATGAAGAGTATTCCGAACGTTCCCGGACGCGGTCCGGTGTGCCTTGGGACCATGGCGGCCGTCGCGCTGTTGGGAAACGCGCCGTCCGTTCCCGTTGCCGGCGCTTGGGCCGGCGGGACGCCGAGGGTCTGGTCCCGCGACGTGGGCGCCGCCGCCTGCGCCCCCGCGGAGGGTGAAGGGGCATACCTTGTGACGCATTCCGGGACGCGGGACTGGAGCGTGAATCCCGTGGAGCGCGTCGCGACGAAGCCGTTTGAACGGTTCCGGATTGTCTGCGACATCGCGTCCCCGGACGGAGCGGAGACGCTCCGGAACAGCGTGCACGCCTCCTGCGTCCTCCAGGATTCCGGGGGCATTGTGACGGACTGGATGTACGGGAAGCGGAGCGTGGCGGCGCCGGGCCGCCTCAGTACCGAGTTCGTCGTCCCGTTCGGCGGGGCGTTCGTCGAACCGCGTCTGACCGGAGAGGGCCCGAACGTTTTCCGCTACTCCGGATTTACCGTCGAGCGCCTCGAGCCGGTCTGCCCGGAGCGTGCCGGACTGCCCGAGGCGTGGACCGCGGGGACGCCCGAGCTCGCGTTGAGCGTCTCGTCGACGACCGGCGCGGCGACCGTCAAGGATCTCCGGACCGGTCGTGCGTGGACTCCGTGCCCCGCTCCGACGCCGTGGATGGTGACCGAGGGACGGACGGGACCGGACGGACGGTCCGTCGAGCTCGGTCTCCTCGACGCCTCCTCGCTCCGGTTCTGCCGGGCGCGCTACGCGCTTGCGGAGCACGGCGCGGAGCTGTCCGTGACACTCGAGGGGGACGGTGAGATGGAGGGGCGGCTTCATTTCCCGCCCGCGTTCGACAGCGCGCCGGGAGACCGGGCCGTCGTCCCGCTCAACGAGGGCATCGGATTCCCCGTCGACGAGCCCCATCCCGACGTGGGATGGCTCCCCGGATACGGCGGACACGGGCTCTGCATGTCGTTCTTCGGAATGCAGGAGGACGCCACAGGCGCGGGATGGATGTGCCTGGTGGAGACCCCCGACGACATGATGCTCGACCTCGCGGACACGGGGACCGGCGGCCGGACCGTGGCCGGCCCGGTGTGGCTGCCCCAGAAAGGCGCGTTCGGCTACGCGCGCAGGCTCCGGTATGTCTTTCTCGACGGCGGGGGGTATGTCGCGATGGCCAAGCGCTACCGAGAGCACGCGAAGGAGAGGGGGCTGTTCAAGCCGTTCTCCGAGAAAGTCAAGGCGAATCCGAACATCGACCTTCTGCTCGGCGCGGCGAATATCTGGGTGTTCGGGAGAATTGAAAACGGTTCGGCGGCGCTTGTCCGCGACATGCGGTCGCTCGGGATGGACCGGATTCTCTGGAGCGGCGGCGGGTCGCCGGAGGAGGTGAAGGCCCTTCGCGCGCTGCCGAATGTGTTGGTCGGCCGCTACGACATCTATCAGGACCTGATGGATCCGGCTCACTATGACAAAATCGCGTACACCCATCCGGACTGGACCTCGGAGGAGTTTCCGGAGGGCATCATGTGGTCGGGTCCCGATCCGTCGCAATGGACGCGCGGCTGGGCGATCGAGCGCAAAGACGGCGGGAAGGGGATGATTCCCTGCGCGGTCCTCTGCGACACCCGCGCCCCCGGGTATGCCCGGCGCCGGATTGCGGCGGATCTCGGGATCCGCGCGTACACGGCGCGCTTCATCGACACGACGACCGCCTCGCCGTGGCGCGAGTGCTGGAATCCGGCGCATCCGATGACGCGCACGGAG
>JAZUKQ010000391.1:0-7131 GCA_045643325.1 Kiritimatiellia bacterium
ACGGTTCGGCCGATGCGGTCGCAAAGGGGGCGACAGCAGGGGGGGGGAGAGACAATACGGGATAATAATGGTTAGGCCCTTATTTTTTTCAAGAACCGAAGTTTCCGTCAGACAAAAAAGGTCCTTGGTAGCTACCCCGTCCGCCGCGCAAACCAAACGTTTGTCCGCAGGGAGGCGCGAAGATGCGGGAGGTCCAGAGATGTTCGATGTCTCCATCCTTTCGTGGATCCGCGCGGAATACGAACAAAAGTTTATTTTATACAAAGTCAAATCGAAACTCATCAAATTCCTAATGATTTTCATGTTTTTGCGTTTGAATTTGTACGCGGGAAAAACCAAGAGGCGGGGGGCGCGGCGGAACATCGTCTCCTCATATTTTGTGTTCGGATACAAATTTAGCGTTTTTGCACAAAAAACGAACTACAGATGCCGGCTGCCCCAACCGTCTCAAGAGGGTTGCGTACTGACAAAAGCATGCTATAATTTCTACACATTCCGCCCGTACGATTTTGCTCGTTTTATGAAACAACCGCACGCCCTTTCTCCACAGACTTTGCTTGTCCCTTCCGACGACCGGGTCGACGTTCTCCGCGTCCGGAAAACGAAACTCCTCGTCATAAGCGGCCCGCTTCAAGGCAAAGAGTTCATGGTCGACCAGGATGTCTTCACGCTCGGATCTGGTTCGCAGAACGACCTCCAACTCGCCGATCCCGCCATCTCGAAACGCCACTGCGAAATCCGGATCGATCAAAACGGCTATTCGATTCTCGACCTCGACAGCACCAACGGCACCTACGTCCAAGGAATCCGGGTGACGCAGGCCTTCCTCCATCCCGGCGCGGAGATCCAGCTCGGAAAAACCCGGCTCATCTTCTGTCCGCTCCAGGATAAACAGGAAGTCCCCCTTTCCCAGAACACCTCGTTCGGCGAGGTCATCGGGCAGAGCGTGTCCATGCGCCGGATTTTCCACATCGTCGAGACCTACGCGCCGACGGACGCGACAGTCATGATTACCGGCGAGACCGGCACCGGCAAGGAGATTCTCGCGGAGGAGATCCACAAACATTCCCCGCGCCGCAACAAGCCGTTCATCGTCATCGACTGCGCGGCGCTCGCCCGCGACCTCATCGAGTCCGAACTCTTCGGCCACATGAAGGGCGCGTTCACCGGAGCGACCTCCGACCGCGCGGGCGCCTTCGAGCACGCCGACGGCGGCACCGTCTTTCTCGACGAGATCGGAGACCTCAGCCCCGAGCTCCAGCCCAAACTCCTGCGCGTCCTCGAGAAGCGCGAGATCCGCCGCATCGGCTCCAACACCCCCAAGCGCATCGATGTCCGCATCCTCTGCGCGACCAACCGCCGCATGGACACGGAAGTGAACGAGGGACGCTTCCGCGAAGATCTCTTCTACCGGCTTTCGGTCGTCCCCATCGAACTGCCGCCGCTCCGCCGTCGGCGCGAGGACATTCCGCTCCTTATCGAGAAGTTCGTCAAGAGCTTCCACGGGGCCGACGCCGCCACGGAGATCGAGGATTTCGCCGGGACGATGGAGATTCTCAAACGCCATGAGTGGCCGGGCAACGTCCGGGAGCTCCGCAATCTTGTCGAACTCGCCTTCTACAGCACGCAGCGGCCCATCCGGCTTTCCGCGTTCCTCAGCTTCAGCCAGTTCGCCCCGCCTCCCGTCGCCGCGCCGAAGGAGACCGCGCCCGCCATCACCGCCGACCGCCCGTTCAAAGACGCGAAGGGCGACCTTATCTCCGACTTCGAGCAGAAGTACATCAAAGATCTCCTCGACCGCAACGACGGAAACGTCTCGCGCTCCGCCCGCGAGGCCGGCATCGAGCGCGCCTATCTCCAGCGCCTGATCCGGAAATACGGACTTCGGAGCAAGGAGGAGTCATGATTCTCGACACGCTGAAAAACTTCTCGCTGTACTCCGAGATTCTCCCCGGGTTCTCGGACGTCGCGTTGTTCATCGCGGAACACGATCTCGCCGGTCTCGCCCCCGGACGGCACGAGATCGACGGCGACCGTGTCTACGCCAACGTCCAGGACTACACGACCCACGAGTTCGCCCCAGACCGCTACGAGGCCCATCGCGCGTATGCCGATGTACAGGTCGTCGTCTCAGGCGCCGAGCGCGTCGGCCTCGTTCCCTTGACGCCGTGCCTTCCCGAAACCGTCCCGTTCGACGAGAAGAAGGACATCGGATTCTACCGCGCCGAGGAGAAGACCGTCGAGCTTCCGGCCGGGAGTTTCCTCGTCCTTTTCCCTCATGAAGCTCACGAGCCCGGCGTCCACCCCTCCTCCTCCGCCCCCGCCGCCGTCCGGAAAATCGTCTTTAAGGTTCAGTTGTAAGGCACGCCTCCAACCTGCACCTTTCCACCGCTCCAACCACCGTTTCCCCATGCGTCGCGAATATTTCCTTGTTCTCCCGCTTCTGATTCTCGCCGGCTGCCGTTTAAGCGACGAGCGCACGACCGTCCTCCATGCTCCCGGCGTCGGATGCGCCGACTGCGCGCGCCGCGTCGTCGCCGCGCTCGCTAAGGCCGGAGATGTCGGAATGAAGGACGGCACGGCCGACGAACAGAAGAAGACGCTCTCCGCCGAATGGAACCGCCCCCAGAAAAATGTCACGGCGGCCGTTTCGAAAGTGGTCGTCCATTGGGACACCGGCGACATCGAGATCCGGTATGACTCGATGAAGCTCGGCAGGAAAAACCTCGAGTTCGCCATCATGGAACTCGGCTACGACGTGAAGACCGAGCCCGTGGACCTTATCGCCGACGACTCCGCGAAGGCGTCCCTCCCCGAAGCGTGCCGTTCCCACCGTTCACTCCAAACCCCGCAGCCCTGATGTCAAAAACCGCCCTTGTTTTCGGATCCGGAGGCGCCAGAGGGATTTCCCATCTCGGCGTCCTCAAAGCGTTGGAAGAACTCGGTCTCAAGGCGGACATCGTCGTCGGGACCTCCATCGGCTCCATCGTGGCGGCCGCCTACGCCGCCGGAACCGTCGACGACCTCCGAGAAAAAGTCCTTTCCATGAACTGGATCCAACTCGCGTCCCTCTTCATGAACCCGTCATTCCGGCGGAGCGGGCTCGTCGGCGGCGCGAAAATTCAGGACTTTCTCCGCGACTGGATTCCCGCCATCGACATCGGCCGCCTCGCGACGCCCTACGCGGCCGTCGCCTCAGACTTGAACACGCAGACAGATGTCGTGCTCACCTCCGGAACTCTGCTCGACGCGGTCCGCGCCTCCATCTCCATTCCCGGCGTGTTCGTCCCAGTCCTCCGCGGCGGGCGCTGCCTCGTCGACGGCGGTCTCACCAACCCGCTTCCCGTCTCGGTCGCCCGGGACCTCGGCGCGGAGAAAGTCGTTGCGGTCGACATCAACCTCGGCCGTCCGTCCGATGGTCCGCCGCCGAACGGGCTTGCCGGGCGCATCGCGAGAAAGATCGGTTTTTCCACCTCGAAGCCGAAATCCGGAAAAACCCCGAACATCGTCCAGATTCTTGTCGAGTCGCTTCGGATCGGGGAGAACGCCATCCAGCGCGAACGCTACAACCGGGAACCCGCCGACCTGCTTCTCTCGCCGGCCGTCGGCGACACCGGCACACTCGACTTCACCACCCCCGAGCCCGTCTTCCTGGCCGGCTACGACGCCGCGATGGCCTCCGCCCCCGCCCTCCGCGGGCTTCTCTCGAAATCCTAGCCGTCTTCATCGTTTCTCGCCCCTGTCATTGTTTTCCTGTGTGCGGACCGCGCATGTCGGCACATGTCCAACCTTCAAGCCTATGAACTTCGCCGTCATTCTCGCCGGCGGCCGCGGCGAGCGCTTCTGGCCGCTCTCCCGCGCCGCGCATCCTAAGCAGTTTCTCGACCTTTTCGAGGGAAAGCCGCTCATCCGCCACGCCGCGGACCGGCTCGACACGCTCCTCCCGCCCGAAAACATTCTCGTCGTCACCTCCGAGGCGCTTGTCCCGGCGACACGCGCCGCCCTGCCGCATCTTCCTCCGGAGAATATCGTCGGCGAGCCGTTCGGACGCGACACCGCCGCCGCGTGCGCCCTCGCCACCGAGCTCGTCGCCGTCCGCGCGAAAGGCCCCGCCTCCCTCGCCATTCTCACGGCCGACCAGCTGATGGGCGACATCCCGACCTTCCGCCAGACGCTCCGCGACGCCTTCGAGATCTCCGCGGCCCGCCCCGTCATCGTCACCATCGGCATCACCCCGGCCTACCCAGCGACCGGGTTCGGCTACATCGAGACCTCGTCGCCGCTCGCCGTCCCCGGCGCCGCCACCGGATTCTTCTCGGTCGCCCGCTTCGTCGAAAAGCCCGACGCCGCCACCGCGGCGGCCTATGTCGCGGACGGGAAACACTTTTGGAACGCCGGCATGTTCGTCTGGTCCGTCCAGACCTTCCGCGACGCGCTCGCGAAGTCGCAGCCCGGGTTCGCCGGCTCGTTCGCCGCCTTCGCCCCCGCGCTCTCCAAGCCGGACTTCTCCGAAGACCTCCGCGCCCTCTACGGATCGCTCGGAAAAATCTCCGTCGACTACGCCGTCATGGAACACGCGGACAACATCGTCATGGCCCGCGGCACGTTCCCGTGGGACGACGTCGGCTCCTGGACGGCCGTCCCGAACCATTTCTCCGCCGACGCGTCCGGAAACACCGTCCTCGGCGACGCCGCGCTCGCCGACGCCTCCGGAAATATCGTCGTCTCGCAGGAAAAGGGCCACCTCGTCGCCGTCCTCGGCGCCCAGGATCTCGTCATCGTCCATACGCCCGACGCCACGCTCGTCTGCCCCCGCTCCGCCGCGTCGAAGCTCAAATCGCTTGTCCAGTCGCTTCCCGAAAGCTTCACGTAGCGTTTGGAAAAGAGGACCTGTTTTCCGAGGTCCTCCGGTCGCTTTTTCACCTCTCATCCTCTTGACCTTTGAATCCATCCTCTTCCGATCCACTCGGTTTCGGCGGCGTCGGCCTCTCCGAGACGAAAATCCTCCGGCTTCCCCTTCCGCCGGGCGGTTTCGTGCTTGAGTCCGGCGAGACGCTTCCCGAGATCCAGGTCGCCTACGAGACGTACGGCGAACTCTCGCCCGCGAAAGACAACGCGGTCTTCATCTGCCACGCGCTCACGGGCGACGCCCACGCCGCCGGCTACACGCTGGCCGACACGAAGAAACCCTCCGGATGGTGGGACAACATGATCGGTCCCTCGCGCGGCATCGACACGTCCCGCTTTTTCGTCGTCTGCGCCAACATCCTCGGCGGATGCAAGGGAACGACCGGACCCTCCTCCGTCAATCCCGCCGACGGCCGCCCCTACGGTTCCCGCTTTCCCGATTTCACCATCGGCGACATTGTCGCGGTCCACAAGCTTTTCCTCGAGACGCTCGGCGTCCCGCGCCTCGCGGCCGTCGTCGGCGGGTCGTTCGGCGGAATGCAGGCGCTCGTGTTCTCCATCCGCTATCCGGAGTTCGTCTCCCGCTGCGCGTGCATCGCCTCCGCGGCCTCCCTTTCCTCCCAGGCGCTCGCGTTCGACATCATCGGGCGGGCCGCCGTCCAGAACGACCCCGACTGGAAGGGCGGCGACTATTACGACGGCGCGCCGCCCGCCGCCGGCCTCGCGCAGGCCCGCCAGCTGGCCCACATCACCTACCTCTCCGGACGCCTCATGGAGGAGAAGTTCGGACGCCGGAAGAAGCAGGACCTCGTCGACGCCTCCACCCGATGGGCCGAGGCCGCCCGCTCCCCGTTCGAAGTCGCCGGCTATCTTGACCACCAGGGCGACAAGTTCGTCCGGCGCTTCGACGCCAACTCCTACCTCTGCATTACCCAGGCGATGGATCTCTTCGACCTCGGCCAGGATCTTCCGACGCTCCGGAAGTCCCTCGCCGGCGTCCGCTGCGAGACGCTCGTCGTCTCCCTCTCCGGCGACTGGCTCTTCCTTCCCGGACAGTCCGCGGCCCTCGCCTCCGCGTTCATGCACGAGGGAAAGTCCGTTTCCTTCTTCCCGCTCGACGCGCCCGCCGGCCACGACGCGTTCCTCACCCACATTTCCCAGCTTTCCGTCGCCCTCCGTTCGTTCCTCGGAAATCCCTCGCGGGGCCCGGACGCGGACGGGCGGACGGACAGTCCGCCGGACACAGGCCGGAATACGCGGCCCACGATCGCCAAACGCGACGAAATGGACGCGGTTCTCTCGATGATTCCGAACGACGCGAAAAAGGTGCTCGACCTCGGATGCGGCACGGGCGAGACGCTCTCGGCGCTTCGGCACGGGCGTCCCGACTGCGAGACCACCGGCGTGGAGGTCGACTTCGACCGCGCGGTCCAGACGCTTCACGCCGGACACAACGTCCTTCTCGCGGACATCGACAAGGATCTCACGCTCTTCCCCGACAACTCGTTCGACTGCGCGCTTCTTTCGGAGACGCTTCAGAACATGCAGGCGCCGCAGGGCGTCCTCCGCGAGATGCTCCGCATCGCCCCCGTCGGCATCGTGACGTTCCCGAACTTCGGCCATTGGCTCTTCCGGCTGAAACTTCTCTTCGGCGGGCGCATGCCGCGCACGCGCCGTCTGCCGCACCAGTGGTACAACACCCCGAACATCCACATCTGCACGCTCAAAGATTTTCTCGAGCTCTGCAAAGAACAGGGGGTCACCGTCGACCGGGTCTGTCCGCTTTGTCTCCATCCCTTCACGAGCCTCCTCTCGCGCCTCGGTCTCGCCAATCTCGCCGCGTCCCGGATTCTCGTGCGGATCAAGCGATAGCCCGTCCTTCCCTTTCCCGCCGTCGGTTTCGCGCGCGGGGCTCTCCGCGACGCCACCCTTTCAACACCCATGCGTATCCTTCGCCTTAAAAACGCCCGCGTTCTGGACCCGTCCGCCGGGTTGGACACCCGGCTCGATGTGGACATGGATCCGGAGTCCGGCGTCCTGGTCTCCCTCGGCACGTCCTCCGCGTCTCCGAACCCCGGTCATAGCGGGGGCGGGTACGACGCCTCCTCGCTCTGGGTTCTTCCCGGACTGATGGACGTCCACGCGCATTTCCGCGAACCGGGGGCGGAGGATTCCGAAACCGTCGCGACCGGCCTCGCGGCGGGGCGGGCCGGGGGGTTCGCG
>JAZUKQ010000392.1:0-7211 GCA_045643325.1 Kiritimatiellia bacterium
CCTTCTCGGCGGTCTCGATCTTCTCCTCGAGGGCGTCGGTCTCCTTCTGGCGGTCCTCGGGGTTGGCGAGCTGGGCCTCCTCTGCCTGATAGCGGGCGTCGTCGACTTCCTCCTCGGCGAGCTTCTCCATCTTTTCGGCCATGGGCTTGAACTCGGTCTCGGAGAGTTCCTTGGCGGTCTCCTTAAGCGTGTTCTCGGCGGTGGCGATGTCGCGTTTCGCCTCGGCGAGCTTTTCGAGGTCGGACTCCTCGACGAGTTCGCCCTTCTCGAGCTTCTCGGTGAGTTCCTTGGCGGTCGCCTTGGAGTCCTCGAGGCGCTTGAGGGTGTCTTTGAGGACGTTCTCGATCTTCTGGGCGTTGGCCTCGATGGAGTTGTTGGCCGCGGCGGACTGGTCGAGGGTCACGACGACGGAGGGCGTGGTGACGACGTGGGGGCCGCCGAGCTCGGCGGGGAAGTTGTCGGTGACGCGGAGGGCGAAGCGGAACTCGTGCTTGCCGATGAGATTGAGGCGGGAGAGGTCGATGGCCTCGACGCCGCGGGAGAGGCCCTCGTCCTCATAGGTCTTGAAGACGCGGACGGCGCGGAGGACGGTGCGGGGCTCGCCGCCGTCGTCGGAGTAGAGGATCTCGGGGACGTTGACGCCGTAGTCGTCGGAAGCGGTGAGGGCGATGGGAATCTTGGCGTACGGGGGGAGCCTGAGGGAGGTCTGCAGCGGCTTCTCGATCGTGATGACGGGCTCCCGGTCCGGCACGGCGACGAACGGCCACGACGGGGGGAAGTTGGTGTATCCGAACGAGTCGCGGAGGTGGATGGACCAGGTGGTGTTCGTGTCCGCGCTGACGACGGCCTGCCAGGAGACGAGGTCGTCCTTATGCTCGATGAGTTTCACGTCGACGCCGGGGATGGAGAGGCGGGGCTCGAGGCCGACGCGGTTGAGCGCGGCGGAGAACGTGACGCGGGTGCCGGGGAGGGCGGCGATGGAGGCGACGTCCTCGGTGAGCGTCGCGGGGGCCTTGCCGGTGTACTCCGGGTACTCGAGCGTCGCGGAGAGCGAGTCGATGTCGGGGCGGTCGATGACGCGGACGGTGTAGTACCGGGTGAGGGCGTGGCCGCAGGCGATCCGGTAGCGGAAGGACTTGTCGAGGACGGGAATCGTCTGGGTGAAATAGCGGGCCTTCTTGCGGACGGGGCCTTCGGCGGGGGCGGAGGTCTTGCGCATGCGCTCGGCGATCTCCGGACCGTAGGAGCCGTCGGGCTCGAGGGCGCGGCGGCGGACGTAGGCCTGGCCGGGGAAGGAGCCGGCGACGGTGAGGTCGATCGAGAGCGAGGCGCCCCGGAGGCAGTTGGTCTCGCCGGGGGCGACGAAGAGGTTCTCGGCATAGACGTTGTCGACCTCGGCGGCGGGGGCGACGGCGCGGACGAGGAGCTGGCGGACGAGCTTCGGCGCGATGAGGTAGAGGAGCCCGAGGACAGCGACGGCGCCGAGGAGCGCGAAGAGCTTGGGTTTGACGGTGCGGGTGGTGAACTCGGACTTCGGGGAGACGTTGCCGACGTCGACCTCGGCCTCCTTGGAGATGACGTCGAAGAGTTCGGAGGAATAGATGTTGTCGGAGGCGTCGGGCGAGGAGAGGAGTTCGACGACCGTGGAGATGCGCTCCTCCAGCTCGGGGTGGCGGGCCTCGATGATGGCGGCGATGCGGGCGGGCGTGAAGGGCTTGGAGAGCGGCTTGACGAGGGTGCGCCAGGCGGTGAAGGCGGTGGCGGCGGCGGCAGTTCCCGTGAGAATCCATCGGACGGCGAGCGAGTAGATGGTGACGGCCGCGTCGATGCCCATGATGACAAGGATCGAGATGAGGGCGACGGCGAGCGTCGCGGCGAGGCCGCGCTGCCAGAGGATGGCGCGGACGCGGCGGACGGCGGCCTTCAGCTTTCTCGCGATGGCGGGAGGAAGATTCTCCCAGTGGACGGCAGAAGTCTTGGATTTAGTCATGGTGTGCGGTGGACGTGAAATAGTTGAACGGGCTTACTCCGCCTGGTCCTCGGTGACGCGGAGAACCTCGTCGATGGTGGTGAAGCCGTCGAAGACGCGGCGCCAGCCGTCGTCGCGGAGGGTGGACATGCCCTCCTTCATGGCGACTTCCTTGATGTCGCCCGACGGGGCGCGCGCGGTGATGAGGGACTGGACGGTGTCGGAGACGTTGAGGACCTCGAAGATGCCTCCGCGGCCCTTGTAGCCGGTCTTGCCGCATTTCTCGCAGCCGACGGGGGCGTGGACGGTGCGCCCGGAGAAAATGGCGGGATCGACGTCCATGGAACGGAGGAAGGTCTCGTCGGGCCGGGCCGGGGCCTTGCAGAGGGGGCAGAGGCGGCGGACGAGGCGCTGGGCGAGGACGGCGGCGACGGAGGAGGCGATGAGGTAGGGCTCGACGCCCATGTCGGTGAGCCGGGTGAAGGCGCCGGCGGCGTCGTTGGTGTGGAGGGTGGAGAAGACGAGGTGGCCGGTGAGGGAGGCCTGGACGGCGATCTGCGCGGTCTCGCCGTCGCGGATCTCGCCGACCATCATGACGTCGGGGTCCTGACGGAGGAAGGAGCGGAGGATGCGGGCGAAGGTGAGGCCGATGTCGGCACGGACCTGGACCTGGTTGATGCCGGCCATCTCGTATTCGACGGGGTCCTCGGCGGTGAGGATGCGCTTGTCGATGGTGTTGATCTCGTGGAGGAAGGCGTAGAGCGAGGTCGACTTGCCGGAACCGGTCGGGCCGGTGACGAGGAGGATTCCGTTGGGGCGGTGGATGGTGCGGTCGATGACATCGTGGTCGCGCCCGCCCATGCCGAGGTCGGAGAAGCGGACGACGCCGCCGCTCTTCTGGAGAAGTCGGAGGGAGACGGACTCGCCGTAGGCGGTGGGGCAGGTCGAGACGCGGATGTCGATCTCCTTGCCGTTGGCGTGGAGGCCGATGCGGCCGTCCATCGGGAGGCGCTTCTCGGCGATGTCGAGGTTGGCCATGACCTTGATGCGGGAGATGACGGCGGCCTGGACGCGCTGGAGCTGCGGGGGGACGTCGACCTTGTGGAGCATGCCGTCGATGCGGTAGCGGATGCGGAGCTCCAGCTCCATCGGCTCGATGTGGATGTCCGTCGCGCCCTGCCGGTCCGCCTCGGCGATGACCTGGTTCACGAAACGGACGATCGACGCCTCCTGGGAGGACTCGTCGCCGATGTCGAACTTGGAGAAGTCGGACTCGTCCTCGGTCTCGTAGCGTCCGTCCCGGAGCATCTTGTCGAGGGCGTCGGCGCCGACGCCGTAGCACTTCCGGCGGTATTTCTCGACTTCCTGGGAGACGCAGACGACGACCTCGACCGGGCAGCCCGCGACGAGTCGGAGCCCGTCGACGAGATGGAGGCCGAAGGGATCGGAGGAGACGACCGTGAGGACGCCGTCCTCGAAGCGGACGGGGGCGACCTCGTACTGTTCCGCGGCGAACGGCGTGAGGCGCTCGACGAGGTCGCGGGTGGGGGCGAGCTCGGCGAGCGGGAAGTACTCGATGCCGAGCACTTTGGCGGCGGCGCGGAGGAACTCCTCCTCGGCCGCGAGACCGAGTCGGACGACGGAGGCCGTGACGGTCTTGTCTTCGGAGCGGTCCGCGGCGGCGAACAGGTCGAGCTGGGGCTCGGAGAAGAGCCCGGTCTGCCTCAAAAGGGCGATGAGAATAGGGGGAGACATATTCCCGTGATTATATCAAAAAGGACGGGGCGGGAATACTTGAATTTTATGGCGGGAGATCGGCGCTGTCCGACATCGTTCCGTCCCCCCCCCCCGTCCTCCGGCCGCAGACGGCCCGGGCGCCTCCGGAGGCGGGAATCGGCCCCTTGGCCCTTTTGCCCCCGGAAGGAGGAGGCGCGCGGCGCCTATTTTTGGAGGACGACCGAGACGAGACCGAAGGGGGCCGGCTGGACGTTGTGGAAATTCGCGGCGGTGGGATACACGGCGACGGCGAGCGTGTTGCGTCCGGGGAGGACGGCGTCGGCGACGCGGAGGACGGAAGGCTCTCCGAAGAGCGGGCCGACGACCGTGCCGTTGAGCGAGACGACCGCCGCGCCGCCGGCGAGGTCCGCGCGGAGGAGCGAGGCGGGGCCGTCGAATTCGAACGTGTAGGTGACGGAGCCCCAGTAGAACGGAAGGCCCTGCGCGGACAGGTCGCCGAGACCGAGCGGGGACCCGCCGGGAAGAAGTTCGCGTGTTCCGGCGTCGGGGACGGAAAAATCCCCCTCCAGATAGAGCGTGGACGGAATCGAGGCGAGAAGCGCCGGGACGAGAACGTCCGGATTGTCGACGAGCGCTCCCGCGAGCGCCGCCTCGGACGGATGATGCGGAATCCGGGGAAGGGCGGGGGCGACGGCGTCGAGGTTCTCCGCGTAGAGCGCGAGGGGGCGCGGCAGCGCGTCGGGAAGGCGGGGCGATTTCCGTGCGAGCGGGACCGCGTTGGGGCGGTCGCGGACGACGGAGACGAGCCGGGGGACGATTCCGGGGCCGTTCTGCCCCTCCGCTCGGAACATCGTGGTCTCCGGAGCGACGCGCGGGCAGTCGTAGGACGGGGAGAGAAGGGCGAGGGGCGCGCCTTTCGGAAGCGCGACGCCGTGACTCCCGGCGGGAAGGACGAATCCGGTGCCGTCGAGCGGATTGTAGAGCAGCGTCTCGTCCGGCAGGTCGAGAGCGGCCTCCAGTCCGTGTCCGGAGAGATTGACGAGGAACGACTCGACCCGCCGCCCGCCGGTCGCGGAGTCCGTGAACGTCCACGGGCGGAGAAGGATCTCCTCCGAGCCCGGCCCGGAGAGGCGGGGGGGCGACAGGGCGTCCCGGGACGGCGTAGGCGAGAGCCGGGAAACGAGTTCTTCGGGGAGCGTCTTTCCGTCCCAGACGGCATGAAGGCCGCCGGCCGCGGCGAAGTCGGAGAGGAGCGTCCGCGCGGCCGCGGAGAGCGGGTAGCCGCCAGGCGAGACGACCGCGGAGTAGGCCGCCGCGCCGAGGACGAGTCCGCGACCGGAGGGCCGGCCGTGGGCGAGCAGGACGGACTCCTCGGTCATCTCGAACGGGATGTGGGCGCGGGCGAGGTCGATGAGGAGCGTATTGAACGCGAGGTCGAAATCGGCGGGCGCGGGGGACGTCCGGGGGCGGCGCGGCGTAAAGTCCGGAGCGATGTCGGAGCCGTCCTCGAGCGCGAAGACGGAGTCGGGCCGGAGGACGAGCACGGGGGCGTAGGCGGGACCGCGCCGGAGCAGGGCGGCGGCCCGGGTCCACGACGGGGCATGGAGCGCGAGCGCGGGGAGGAACGGCTGCTGGTGCCCGTAGGTGGGCGGACAGTCGTGGTGCGCGGCGCCCCCGACCGTGTAGTACCAGGCGTGGGGCGTGTTCAGGGTGACGCCCTGGGCGACCTCGTAGAAAATCTGCGTCGCGAGGAACGCGGGCTGGACATCCCAGCCCAGAAACGCGATCGTCTCGGAGGACAGGACGCCGTCGTGGAACTGGTGGGCGGCGGACGAGGCCGCGGCGTAGAGGTGCGGGGGGTAGCGGAGGAAGCCGCTGGGCGCGAACTGGGTGTGGAGCGAGTCGTCGGTCGCGGGGCGGCGGAGGTAGCCGTGGTCCTTCATGTCGCAGAGGTAGTCGTCGACCGACGGGACATCCTCGAGCACATAGTACGGGGTGGCGGATCCGTACTCGCGGATGGATTTCGCGGAGGGGCCCTCGTCGCCGCAGAGGTGCCCGATGTATACGAGGCCGTGCGCGTGGCACCAGGCGACCTGCGGCGCGATGAAGTTCTCCAGAAAGAGGTCGCGGACGAGCGCGTGATGGCGCGTCCGGACGGCGGCGGAGGAGGGAAGGTTCTCGACGAGCGCGGGAAGGACGTCGCGGAGGGGGGTATGGAAACGCGCGAGGTACGCCGCCTCGAGGAAGGGGGAGAACGTGAGGCCGTCGCCGCGCCACACCTGGTGCGACTCGTCGTCGGTATAGACGGCGGTGACGACCTTCCCGAAGAATCTGGAGAGGCGGGCCGCGTAGCGCTCGTGGGTGAGCGAGAGGAAGCGGTGCGCGGCCTCCGGGGAAAGGGTATCGACGTGCCGGTCCCAATAGCGGATGGTGAACCGGAGGGCGGGCGTCCCGGCGGGGACGTTTTTCTCGTCGAGGAGCGCGAACGAGCCGGGGTCGTAGGCGGCGTAGGCGGGGGCGGAGGGGTCGGTCGGTTCGTAGGCGAACGTGAGCCACTGCTGGCGGAGATCGGGCCGGTCCGCCTGGACGCGGCCTCCGGCGTTGCCGCTCGGGTAGCCGTCCTCGTCGTAGATCCAGATCTTGAGACCGAGTCTCTCCGCCTCGGCGCAGGCGTGTTCGACAAGGTCGAGCCAGCGGTCCGAGAGATACGGTACGCGGTTGCCTGTCCGGGAGTGAAGGACAACGCCGTCGCAGCCTGCCGCCTTCATCGAGTCGAGTTGGGCGGAAAGTTCGGATTCATTCTGGAGGCCGTTCCAGAACCAGAAAGGATAAAGTCCGTGCATACGGCTATTTTACAGGATTCCGGCGCGGAACACGAACGAAATGTGTCCGTCGGCGGTCGCCGCATTTTCCAACCTAAACGCGAGAAAACCAGAGGACAGGCTCCCGCTTTCCCTCCTCCGTTTCCTTCGTGGACGGTTTTGTGGTATCCTAGCGGCATGACACGCGCCCCGCTATTCCTCCTTCTTCTGGCCGCGTCTCTCGTCCCGGCCGCCACTCTGCAGCGGCTTCCGCCGCCCGCTTTCGCGGACACGGAGGTCTCGACGAACTGCCCCATCGCGCGATGCAGCCTGGACACCGCCCGCTTCGACTTCACCTTGTCCTTCGCCGCCACGCCGTCGAACAATGTCGAGGCGGCCTTCGGAACGGACGCGGACGGGGACGGTTTTCTGGGCGCCTCCGAGACCGATCTCGTCATCGGATGGGACTGCGGCGAATGGTTCGCCGCCGGCCCGCGGACCGGCTTCAGGACGGCGGAGCCCTCCGCCCCCGGCGGCAAGTCGCTCGCGTTCGCCATGCGGCTCGCCCCGAAGGCGCGGCCGAGGTCGCTCTCCGTCCGGGACGGCGGGACGGAACTCTTCGCGGCCCTGACGGAAACCGTCCCGGCATGGATGTTCCGGCCCGGCTGGAACCTCATGTCGCTCACGGCCCGGGGCGTGGATTC
>JAZUKQ010000393.1:0-19936 GCA_045643325.1 Kiritimatiellia bacterium
AGGGAGGCGACGGCGGCGGGCGACGGCGGCTGCGGGGAGGCTGCAAGGAGGCTGCAAGGAGGCTGCAAGGAGGCACTCCAGAGAGGCGCGGGGACGATGGCTCGTAGCTTGCTCCGGCCCCCTCCGCGAGGGGGCTGCCGCTTGCGGCTGGAGGAGTACACCGAGCGGAGGAAATAGGCTGCACCGTTGCAAGATGTGCGCGTATGCGCGTGTGTGCGTAACGGCTCATCCGCCGCACGGTGTACACCCCCCGGCGGCGTTGCCGCCACCCCCCGCGCGGCGGGGGGCGGGCTTCGCCCGACCGACGCAAAGTCGGAATGACGACGCCTCCGCGAGTGTCTTGGACCGCGCGGCATCCCGCGCCGCTTGGACACCGCCCGCGCCGCTTTCGGGCGGAGCCCGGCCCCCTCGAGGGGGCGGGCGGCGGAGCCGACTGGGGGTGTTTTCCGAGTGCGGGGAGGCAACACCCTCCGCCCCTTCGGGGCACCTCCCTCCGGGGAGGCGGCCGCGACGGGCGGCTGCGACGGGCGGCTGCACGTCTTCCTTAAAACGAAAAGCGCCCCGGTTGTCCGGGGCGCCCTGCTGCGGGCATCCGGCGCGCGGGGCGCCGGATGCGGGAGTTGAACTACAGGAACTTACAGGAGGCTGGGAGCGAGGCCCTTGACGAAGATCGCGTCGCTTTCGACAGAGAAGGTGACGGAGAACTCGCCGTCGCCAACCTGCACGAGAAGACCCCGATTTTCCACGGGCTCGCCGTCGAGCGTGGTCGACGTGAGAACGTTGATGGCATAATTGTCCTCGAACGTTCCGATGACCGTGGCCGGGAAGGTCACCGTGACTTTGCCGTCCGCAAGCGCGATGGAGGTGAAGCGGAGACCGTCCTCGCCGAAGCTGAGGGAGAAGGGACCAATATCGATGTCGCCTTCATCAGCGGGCGGAGGTTCAGCGGCGGTCACGCCCCAGACCGAGATGCCGACGTTGGCACCAACGTCATCGTCCCATTCATACTCGATGAAGAACGGATTTTCAAAGCCCTCGTCACCGCTGTCAGAAGAGTAGCCGAAGAGATCGCCCGGCACATAGCCGTACTGCTCGACATCGACGTACAGCGAAGGACCATACGAACCCGTGACAACCGTAGTGCCGATCACTTCTTCGCTATCGGGACCAGCATAGAACGAGAAGGTGTAGGTGATATCCATCGGAGTATCATTGTAGACGAGGATGTAGGTGCCACCCTCGGTGTAGGTGTCGGCGGACGCGACGATGTCAAAGTTGACATAGCCCTCGTCAGGAGTCACGACGAGATTGGCGACCTCGTCGCCCTGCTCCCCGTTTTCATACGCATAGACGGTAGCCGTGGTGCTAGCCTGATAACCACCGGCGATGTCTTCCTTAGCAATCGCCGTGATCTGAATCGCGCCGTTCACAGAAGCAACCGTTCCTTCGAGAACAGGCTCACCACCATTGACCTGCTTGTAGAAGGTGGCATAGGCGGTCGCAACAGCCTCAGAGACGGCGAAGTTATCGACCGCGCCCGTTCCGCGGAACGCGACGGTCGAGATGCACTTCGTGCCAGTGGCCTCATGCGAAAGAGCGTTGCCGAGGTTGATGGGGGTAGCCGCCACACCATTGATGGTGTAGGTGACTTCGCCCGCTTCGTAATTGATGACCGTCTGGACCGAAACCCAGGAACCATCCTCGATCGCGAAGGGAGCGGTGGTACCGGCCTGCGTGAGCTCGATCCACTCGTTGGCCTCGACATTCGGGGTCGCGTTGTACGACCACGCCATGAGGGTGCCCGTGACGATATCGTCGACGACGTTGAGGTAGAGGGCCGTCTGAGCCTCGTCGGCATCCGCGCCGAGTCCGCAGGAGTCGCTGCCGACCATCTTCATGAGGGCCGTGACCGTGACGTTGTTGCCGTCGGCGGTGGGGGTCGCGAACTCAAGGTCCTGACCGTCGGTGTTGAGCTCGAGCATCTTGGGGGAGAGGGTGCCCGTGACAACGGCGGAGCTATCTTCCGCGTCGACCGTGACGCCCTGATATCCCTTACCGTAGACAGATCCGAAGTCCCAGCCGCTGAAATCAAACGAGTAATCAGTGGCGGAGGCCTGCGTGCCCATCGCGACGACGCCGACGAGGGCGGCCGCTTTGATCATGCTAGTGAATTTCATTGAATTTTCTCCAATTTGGATGATTTTGCCGTGTTCAGCGGGCTCCCGACGAGCAGGCCTAGACCGGCGTTCAGTGCGTAGTATAGAGGATGCCGCGAAAGTCCGCAAGGGGGGTTTATCGTTTTTTTTTACCATTTTTTTCTTTTTTCTCGAAGCGGCGCGGAAGTCCAAAAGACTTTCCAAGGTCGCCCAAGAGGTCCAAGATGCCCTTCCTTCGAACTCTAGCCCGCCGCATTTCCCCGCCATCGGATTCTCCGAAGATAAAAAAAGGGCGGCCCCGAGGGTCGCCCTTCGCTGCGCTTTCGCGCGTGCCGTCTACTGGACGAGGACCTTGAAGAAGTTCGCGTCGACGTCCTCGGCGGGACCGGTCACGATGATGTAGGTCTCCTGCTCGTCGGACAGCGGATACTCCGTGTCGTCGGACCACTCCGGAGGATCGGTAAAGATAAGCGACGTGGCGCCGATGACCTTCGCCTTGAGACCGGAGACAGTCTTTTCCGGAGCGTTGTTGACGATCGAGACCGTGAAGGTCATGTTCTCGGAAGTCATCTCGTATCCCGTGATGCGGACCGTCAGATTGTCGGAGACCTCGCCGCCGGGGTTCGAGTCGGTCACCGTGACGACCGCGACGGGGTTCTCGCCGCCGTCCATCTCGAACGTGACGGCCCACTCGCCGTTGGTGCAGCGGCCGAGGCATTCCTTGTAGAGAAGGACCAGTTCGCCCAAATCCTCGTAGTCCTCGCCGTCGACGAGCAGTTCGTCGCCGAGGTAGACCGCGGAAAGCGTGTGTTCCTTCAGCGTCAGGTTGAACTCGAGGTCCTTGTAGCCCTCGGAGCCGCTGTAGCGGTCGAAGTAGGCGACCTTCGGATCGACCATGGCGTCGTCGGTCGGCGGATCGAACGTGTACGGGCACGGTCCGATGAGATCCTGGACGGTGTCGTTGTTCATCATGCCGACCGTCCAGGAGGTCTGTCCGATCAGCGTACTCCAATCGAACACCTCGACGTCGTCGACAATCTTCGAAAGGCGGGCGAAGGCACGGTTCTTATACGAGGAGCTGCGGTTGATCGTGTAGGTGTATCCGCGGTCCACCATCTCGTTCTTCGCCGGGCCGTTTCCGCTGCCCCAGCTGACGCGGTCGACATACGCGCCCATGCTCCGGCGAAGGCGAAGACCGCCGCTCGTAGGAAGCGTGTCCTCCACCGGGTCGCCCGGGAAGTATTGGTCGACGCCCTCGAGCCGATCACTCTCGTCGCCGAGAACGTAGAAGCCCCAGCCGTTGGTGGAGATGTTTCCAAAAACGGCGTCGGGACGGATGCGGATCGTCTGCATGACGAAGTCCTCGTTCGCGCTCTCCTCGGCATCGACGACATCCAGATACCAACCGCCCAGCGAGGCGTTTTGCGGACCCATGATCTCGACGAACTCGCGGTCGCTGTTGTTGCCTCCGTCGCTGGGGTAGAACTCGTTGAAGAAAACGCACCCGGTCGGGCAAGAGAAGACGAAGTAGTACGGAGACTCGCCCTGGTCCGCATACGTCTTGTTGAGGTCGACCGGCTCGTACCACGAGGGATTCTCGAAGCGCGTGTCGATGACCGGCGAGGCGAAGCGGCCCTCGTAGGTGACGCGGACGCGGTACTGCACGACGGCGTCGACCGGCTGGCCCGGAATCTTCGTGAACTCGGACGTACGGAAGAGGTACGGATCCTCCTCGTCCGGGAAGAGCTCCATGTGCTCATAGAGACGCTCGTCGGCGCCCCAGTTCGCGACACCCCAGACATTGGTCCCGATGTAGTAGTCCACATAGACGTGGATGTTGGTCGGATTCATACGGGGGTTCTGGAGCTGGACCTCGATACCGACGGGCTCGTGGCCGAGCGGGATCCGGGGATCCATCTCGATCGAGCCGATGTCGATGGACGCGCGGACCGGCTCCGTCACGATGACGTTGTCGATGGCGACGCGCTGCGCGCCGTGGGTGCTCGAGCAGATACGGAGCACGTAGTTCGTGTAGTCGCAGATTTCCATCTGGAAGTACTGGAACGCGGTGTCCGTGATGTTCTCAAGGGACTCGAGGGCCGCCTTGTTGGCCTGATAGATGGCCTCGTCGGAGCGGTCGAGTCCTTCCGGCGTGAGGGTGATCCACTCGGACTCCTCGGCGTTGACGCTCGGGGCGATCTGGAGCGTGATGCGGCCCGGGTTCGGGTCGGTCGCGTCCCAGGCGCGGTACCAGAAGCCGATCTCGCCGATACCCGTCCGGATGTACGGGGACTGGATGAACGGATCGTACTCGTCGAACACCGTGCCCTGGATGGTGTCCTTCGTCTCGCTGTTGTTGAGGAACGCCGTCTGCGTCTCGGGATCCTCGTCGAACTGGCGGCTGTCCGTCATCACATTGCGCTCGGGGGCGACAATGAGGGCGTTGTACGCCTTCCAGGAACGGCCGTCGTCTGGCGGATAGCTCTTGGCGAGGATGTTGTCGATGTAGACCGTGGCGTCCGGATCGGAGTTGGTGCGGTCGATGCGGACGCGGACGCGGCCCGTCATGTTTTGGCGGATGGCGCGGAAGATCTGTCCGGAATCGCCGGAGGAGACCGTGATCGGATCGCCGACCTGAACGAAGTCGTCCGTATCGGCATAGCTGCCGGAGACGGCGTTGCGCTCGACGAGGAACGTCACACGGCCGCCGGTCACGTAGTAGTTGAAGACGACCGTGCCGATACCGTTGAGCATCTCGGGGGAAATGATCATCTGGTCGCGGAGCGGGTTCGCGCGGCTCGTGGTGAGCTCGACCACGCGGGAATGATTATAGGTCGAGACGACGGCCTCGGTGGCACGCCACGTCGTATTGCTCGTCTGGCGGTCGTACCCGCGGATTCCCTCGGGGAGGTCCCGTCCGTGCCAGGACCGGGTCTCCAGATCGTCGACGACGAGACGGCCGTCGGACGCGAGGGGCTTCACCTGGATAATCGTGTTGTCCCAGAAGTGGGCCTGCTGCGAGAAGGAGCCGTAGCTCAAGAGGGAGGACGTTCCGGTGCCGAACTGCGTGAAGGCCGTGCCGGAAGGATACGACCCGGAGGCGCCGCAGCGGATGTAGCCGACACTGAACGGAACCGACGGAACCGGACGGGTGAGGCCGAGCGACTTGCCGGTGTCGTTCGAGGTCCAGCGGGGCTTGTTCGTCGTGCCCTTCTGGTTGCCCCAGAGATACCAGTCCGCCGCGGCGTTGTCGGCATCAAGGAGGAGCGAGTTGTTCGCGGCGCGGACGCCCATGCGCTGGAACGTCGCGGGAGCGTCGAACACGTTGAGAGCGACGGTTCCGCCATCGGCGAGCGGCGTGCCGGCGATCTGGCCGGACACCTGAAGCCGGCCGGCCCACGCGAGATTGGGGGCGACGACCATCGCGTCGATGATGTTGTTCGTGACGGAGAGCGTGACCTTCCACTGCCCCTGATCGAGCTGGCAGTTCGTGAAGCGGTTCGTCGAGGCGTTGCCGTTGGGATTCAGGACATCCGTCTCCTTGTAGTTGTTCTTCGTGGCGTACTTGCCGGAGAGAAGCGTCTCGACGCCGCCGACGACCTTGTAGAGGTTCATCGCGACATCCTGTTGGGCGCCGCCGGAGGACGTGGCGTTCTGGAGCTGCGTCAGGCGGAGCTCGACGTAGTTCTCGAGGTCGACGTAGTTGGCGATGACGGAGACGTAGGGATAGCCGGCGGACATCGTCTGCGAGGCGACCGTGAGGTTCGAGACGGAGAACGTGTAGTCCTTCCACCCGAACCCTTTCTTATAGTAGGCCTTGTAGTCGTCGGCGCCGTAGGAGACGCGGTGGCGGAAGGAGACAGACTCGAGACCCTCCTCGGTGATGGCCGAGCCGGGGTCGGTCTGGACCGTGCCGCCGGGCTGCTGGAGCACGACGGCGTAGTTTCCGTTCATGGGGTCGCGGTCGGAGGTATCGCGGGGACGGCGCTCGCGGAGAACCCAGCCGTTGCCGAGACGCCAGCCGAAGGTGGAGAACCACATCGCCTCAAGACCCGTCTCGGGGCCGTTGTCGAACGGCTCGGTGATGACGGTCGGAACCGTCTCGACGAACCGGGCGGACTCGAAGTCCTCTTCGTACCTCTCGACGTTATAGAGGCCCGTGGAGTCCTCGAAGCTCTTCTCGTCGGCCTGCCACGTGTTGAAGTTCTGGTAAGCGGCCTGGCGGACCTGATACTCACCGGTGAGGACATTCATGCGGAGCATGAGGAAGACGGGCTCTGGCGTCGAGAGCTGGATGTCGACCGGCGTGCTCTCCAGCGCCTCAAGGACACCGGAGAACGGCGGGATGAACGTGTCCTGGTCGGCTTCGCCCCAGAGGTCCTTGGCGTAGTCGTAGTCCTCGGGCTCCGTCGGATCGTAGGAGTTGATGCCGAAGATGTCGCCGACGATGTGGACGCTGTTGGAGACGGAGAACGTGCAGAGCCACGTCTCGTCGCCGACGAGCTCGAGCGTCGCGGTCTCGGCATGGAAATCGGGGACCGGATCGCCCTCGTCCAGCTCCAGATCCGCGTACTCGAGCAGGTTGGTATAGACGAACTCGAGCTGCTTGTGGTGGGAGTCGAACATGCGGATACGGAACCAGCGGTAGAGACCGTCGTACTCGCCGGGACGGTCGAGCGCGACCTGACGGCAACCCTGATAGAACTGGTCGGGATTCACCACGTCGGAGACGAGGTAGGAGGGCGTATGCGACTCGTTGCCGTTACGGGGGTCCTCTTCGACCGCGTCATAGGAGTCCTCGGCGAAGAACTGGAGCGGAAGCGTGGGGTCGTACTGGTAGGCGTAGGACGCGCCGTTGAACGTGACGCCCATATAGTACTCGACCTTGCCCTGGGCGAGCGCGGGAAGCGTGACCGTGTAGAGACCGTCGCCGCCGGGGGCGGAGGCGTTGGTCATCGGAGTCGAGCGCCACGCGCCCTTCGAGACACGCCAGTTGAGACGGACATCGTAGTTCGCGGCGGGGAATTCCGCGTTGACGTTGCGGACATCGGCGTAGAACGTGATGTCGTCCTCGCGGGACGGATAGCCGGGCGAGAAGATGGACGGCTGCGTGAACGTGATATTCGCGGGCGGAGGCGTGACGACCAAATCCTTGAAATAGATCATGTTCTCGGGATTGCCTTCCGTCGTACGGACAATCCGGACATACCGGGGTTCGTAGATGTTCAACTCAAGGCAGAACTGGGTGAACGTGTCCGAGGTCGGAATCGCCATCTCCTGCACGGTCGACCAAGTCGTTCCGTCTGAAGAAAGCTCGACGGCGAGGCAATGCTCCTCCATATAGTCCTGAACCGAACGGGCCTTGAAATAGATGCGTCCGATACCGTTCAAAGAAGACGTCGTCGCAGCCGTGGTCGGACGAGTTTCGAGTTCCGCGGAAAATCCTATTTCTGTCTGGTGCGTCCTGCTTGCGTAAGCCGCCTTAAAATTCCATCCGTTGTAAATCGTATTCTTATACGTGTTATCGTGTGTCATTCCCGCGATATTCGGAATCCGGTTCTCGGGCAGATCATCGTCGGTGAGGTACTGATACCACGTGTCGGTGGGATAGGTGACGGGCTGGGCGTCCTCGCCGCCGAATTCGGAGACGAAGCGGTAGTTCATGAGGCCGGCGCCCATCGGGGGCATGACGACGCTGTACACATCGTCGGAAACCGGGGACATCTCAAGACGGAAGATATTGTCCGGATTCGAGGCGTAGGCGAACTCGACATAGACCCGGACATCGCGCGCGGCGACATTGGGAAGCGCCGTCACACGGATGGCGGGCGAGTTGCCGTACGGGATGACGTGGTTCTCGCCGACCGCGGTGGACGTGACGAACGTCTGCTGGTTGGTGGCGATCTGCGCGGCGCTCAACTCCACATAGGCGCCGGAGACGGTAATCACGAGGTCGTCGAGAATGGCGGTATTGCCCGTAATCTTGATCTTGACCTGCTGGACGTGGGGATTGCCGATGACGGCCTCGTGGTAACGGAACTGCGTGCCGGCGATGGTGCCGGTGCCGGCCGTGCGCCAGGTGTTCTCGTTCTGGAGCTTATAGGTGATGGTGTACTGGGCGTTGGCCCCGGCGGACGCCGCGCCGGCCCAGAAGGAGACGGCGCCGGCGCCGCCCAAGTTGTCCGGGCTCGTGATCTCGGTGTTGGCCGCGAAGGACGCCCGGTCGTCGGTGAGCGTGATGGTGCCGGCGGAGCGGGACCACCCGTGATAATTGGCTCCGTCGAACGTCTCGACGGTCGCGAGCTGGATGCGGTAGGCGCTGTTGGTGCCGTCGGCCTCGTCGTACTGGAAGGCGAGCGACTTCGAGACGGTGCCGGGAATCGCGAACGTCTCGTTGTCGGCGACGAATCCGCTGGTGGACGGCGTGTCGACAGAGGCATCGCCCATCTTCCGACCGTTCGAGTCCTCATACTGGAACTCGGGATTCACGAGATTCGAGGCGTTGTAGAGGACGCCCTTCCAGAGACCGGAGGAGGCGAGACTCATCGGAATGTCGGCGGCGCCGGTATGGTGGACGACCATGGAGGCGAGACCGCTGTAGGGGACGACGGCGATGGTCGTCGTGGCCGAGGAGAGCGGGGACATGGCCTTGCCGTCCCACCCGGTGCAATCGGCGGTGACATAGTAGAAAATGTCGTTGTCGGCGTTGTCGACGAAAATGTTTCCGGCGTCATGCGAGACGTAGGTGCCGGATTCCGTGCCCGCAAGAAGGCGGAACTCGTTGGTGACGGAGGCGGCCGTCGGGCCCTGCCCCCAGTGGAACGTGACATTGTCGAGCTGCGCGCCGCCCTCGAGAACGAAGGTGGCCGTCAAATCGGAGCGGACGCCCTGCTGGACGGGGGCGGGATCAATGACAATGCTTCCGACCGACGCGCGGGAGCAGTCGGTCGCGAAGACGGAGTCGACGAGGACGGCGCCGGCCGACGACGCGGGGACGGTGAGCCGGATGGCGCGGACAGACATCTGGGAATCGCCCATCGCCTTCCGGACATATTTCCAAAGGTCGGTGGGACGGGAGGTGTACACGGCGACGGCAGAGAAGCTCGTGCCATCGAGGCTGCGCTCGAGGTTCACCGTGACGGCGCCCTCGACGCCCGGCGCGCGGCGGAACCAGAAGCCGGCCTCGCGGACACCGACCTGCTCGCGGGTGAGCAGCAGACTGTCGCCGGGCTGGAGCAGGAGGGAGTGGGTCCCGTCGACCGCGTCGCTCTCGACGACCGCGGCGTTCGCGGAGGCGCTCCATCCGTGGGCCTGGGTGGCGTCCCAGCTCTCGAACGTCTGGACATCGCCGTACTGGACGGAGCAGATGAAGCTCTCGGCGTCGGAATACTCGAAGAAGACATCGCGCGTGAGGGACACGGGGGCGTTGAACGCCTCGCCGCCGCGAATGGTGTTCTCAAACGGAATCTCCGTGTTGACACGGCCGTAGGTATCGCCGTTGGCGAACTCGAACGCGAACGCGTCGTCGCCGGAGAGGCCATTCTCGCGGACGTAGACGCCGGCCTTCACGTTATCGGCCACGGGGACGAGAGGAGCGCCGCCGAACGCGCCGTTGACAACGAGGTCGCCTTTGCCGCGGTCGCGCGGAGTGGTGTCGACGCGGAAGGGATTCTCGGAAGTATAGACGAACTCGACGGACTGGGGGCCTTCCTCATTGGTGTAGGTGCAGAGAGCGAACATCTCCATCTGCTCGCCGGAGGCGGTCGGCGCGTCGAGAGAGCCGGCCGTGCGGTACGTGTTGGTGCCGCCGCCGGAGCTCACGAGGCTCAACGTGCGGGTCTCGTAGCCGTCGCCGGTCGTCACCGCCTGGTCGGTCCGCTTGAACTTGAGGGTGAGGGCGAAGTCGGTGACGGTTCCGTCCTGAACGAGCTTGATCTCGGGCGTGACCTTGCTGTTCGAGAGGACCTGCGTCCCGCCGCCGACGAGATGAAGTTCCTCGGCGCAGGCGACGAAGGAGACTTTCTCCATGAGGAGGATGTCGTCGAGAACGATATCATAGACGGATGTGCCGACGCGGGCGATGTAGAGGCGTTTGTTCTCGACGTTCTCGCGACCGATATTGAACATATAGGTCTGATACGTGTTCGTGCTGCTGCTGTCGCTGGCGAGCGTGATTTCGCCGAGATACTCATACTCGGACGTGAGCGATCCGGGGAAACCGGCCGAAGGAATCTGGACCGGTTCGGCGGAAGGTCCGAAGAAGAAATGGAGTTTGACGTCTCCGGACGGCGTGGCGGAACCCGTTCCGACCGCGGCCTTGAAGGTGAGGACACCGGCATTTCCGGAGAAGGGGGCGGAGGCGAGATAGCCGGTATTTCCGGCGGTGTTCGCGGAAGTCGCGGAGGCCGTGGGGAACAGGACGCCCAACGACGTGACGTAAGGATAATTCTTGATGCCGGTCTTCAAAAGACGCGCATAGTTCCGGTACCATCCCACATTCGAGGAATCCGTAATCGCCGTCGGTTTCGTACTTGCCGTCGTGCTTGAACCTGCGGTCTCGAAATTGTTGTTGAGCAGCGTGGCGAGCTCCGCGCGGGCGGCGAGCGGAAGGACCAAGGCGAGAAGTACTGCGGAAAGAATGCGTTTCATAGCGATTTTCGTCCTAAACGTCGTACAGTAAGAAGGTCGGAAAGGGGCAATGGAATCAGGAGAGACTATGGGGGCACAAAATGAAACAAGGATATTGTAGCGAGATATGAAAGGAGACGCAATTGAAAACGGAGCGCGTGTGTACGAAAGAACGCAGAAGAAAAGGACCGTTTCTTGTTGTCCCGCCTCCCTGCGGGTGAGGGGACGCGCGGCGCCGGAGGGTGTCTGCCGAAGAGGTGCGGCAAACACCCCGGTCTCTTGCGGCGACAGTCCCCCCTCAGGGGCCTTTTCCTAGCGTCCGACAAAAAAAGGGCGGCCCCGGAGGGTCGCCCTTGTGGATGGGATTCTTGAACACCCGGAACCGGGCGCGCCGCATCCTTAGTCGAGCATGTCGTCGGCGAAGAAGTCGACCTGGACCTTGTAGAAGGCGGAGTCGGTCGCCTGGAGGTCGCGGATGACGACGGTGCCGGCCTTGTAGTTGACCGTGGAGGTCTTGTCCACGCCGATTTCGCCGGAGACGCCGACCACGGACCACTCGCCGTCGAGCGTGTCCTTGCCGAGGACCGTGTACTTCAGGTAGAAGCCCGGAGTCAGCTCGGGTGTCGGGAGCTCGATGAAGGGCACGCCGTCGGCGTCGAAGGCCGGAGCGGGGGACGCGAAGCGGCGGGCCTCGGAGGCGTCGGTCGGATTGGAACCCGCGAGGAACTCCTCGAGGTCGCCCACGCCGTCACCGTCCGTATCCCACGTGTGGTTGTTCGTGCCGGTGATCTTGAGCTCGACAGCGTCGGGGAGGCCGTCACCGTCGGTATCGCTCACGAGCGGGTTGGCGTCGAGCGCGCCGTCGGCATACTCTTCCCAGAGGTAGAGGCCGCCCTGGTTGACGTTGTAGCCGCCCTTGGCCGTGAGGGACTTGAAGAAGTAGTACTCCCAGCCGTCGGGAAGGAGGTCGTTGTCGGAGTCCTTGTCCGTGAGCGTGATGGTGATATTCTCGGCGACATCGTCGGGGACGACGACGCGGCGGTAGTTGTTGACGCCGACATCCTTGCGGAGAACCTCCTCAAGGTATCCGACGGGCTCCCAGTCGTCGAGCTCGTAGTCCTTGTCGAGGTCGAGGAAGGCGCGGAAGAAGTACGCGCCGCTCTCAAGTCCGTCGAGGACGAACGAGCCCTTCTCGTAGATGGAGACCTGGGCGTCGGGCACGTCGTTGAACGACTTGCCGGCGGGATCGGACTCCTTGAACGCCTGGACGCGGATCGGGGCGTCGGAGTGCTTGTACCACGCGACGAGCTTGGCGCCGGCGGGAGGCGGCACGGTGAACTCGATGCTGTACTCGGCGGGATCATAGGAGACCCAGGAGTCGGAGCCAAGGGCGAGAACCGTGTCGGGGTCGGACGCGGAGGCGTAGAGGCCCGCGGAGGCGAAGCCCGCCGTGGCGCCCGTATCGCTGGCGACGAGGTTCGTGACGGCGCCGTTGCCGGAGATGACCGCGAGCGAGATCGCCGGGGACCGGAGTGCCGGAGAGCGTGCCGGAGAGCTTGGTCGACGCGCCGGTGAACGTGCCGAGCTCCTCGCGTTCCACGGAGAACGGAATCTTGCCGAGGTAGACGACCGAGCCCTGGACGGACTTGAGGTTGCCCTGGACGCCGGTGCCGGGGAAGGAGCCGGTACGGTCGATCACAAACGTGACCGTCGCGGACTGCATCGTCACGGGAGCGCGGAGGTGCTCGGAGACCGTCAGGCGATAGAGGCCGTCGGGCAGGTCGACGAACTTCCCGCCGCCGAGAACCTTCTGAGGCTCGACCGAGTAGTAGTAGCCGGGGTCCGCGATGTCGCCGTGGCGGATCGGGAAGTCGACATGCACGTTCGAGAGGTAGTTCTTCAGCACCGAGACGGCGCCCGTCTTGTTGGTGGAGATGGCGTCGAGGGTGAGCGTCACGCCCTGTGTGCGGTAGTCCATGAACCAGCGAAGCTCGAACGAGGCGTCGTTGACGAAGCCGTTCTGGGCGGGGCTGATGACGGAGAGCGTCTTCCGCGTGTTCTCGTCGAAGGACTGGACGAGTTCCGTGCCCTGGACAAGCTGCATCTCGTAGATGGAGCCGTTGGAGGTGGAGGAGACCTCGTTGGTGAAGACCACGACGTTATCGCCGGAGCTGGCTCCGAGGTAGATGCCGTGGGTGTCGGCGTGGTCGTTCTCCATGATGAAGTTACGGGTCGAGAGAATCTCGTAGTCGATCATCGTGTTCTCGCCGCCGGCGGCGTCCATGACCAGCTCGCTCACATAGTACTTCTCGTACTCGGCGATCTGGGTGGCGTCCCACGAGTAGCGGGGGAAGCCGAAGAGCTCGTCGGTGAGCGGGATGGTGACCTCGACGGGGCCGACGCCGACCTCGACAGGCTGGTAGACAGCCATGCCGGCGGGCTCGGTCGCGGCGTCGAACATGCCGTTCCCGTCGCGGTCGATGAAGGCGAAGAAGCGCGTTTCGCCCTCGCGGAGGTGGCCGGCCGCGAAGAGATCCGTGTCGGCGGTGGAGGCGGTGGTCCACTTGCGGCGGAGCTGCATCGGGAACGAGACGGTCTCGGTCGTCGTGTAGGTGGCGACGAGGGTGGCTCCGATGAGGTCCGAATCCGGAATCTCGACGGACCACGTGCCGGTCGCGTAGTCAATCGTGCCGGTACCGAAGTCGAGATCGGTCTTCAGCTCGCTGCTGACACCATACCAGATGGTGGTGGGACTGTGGCCGTGCGGATCCATCCAGCCGCCCGGCACCTGCTTCATCTGATACGGATAGTACGTGGTGTTGCACAACGCGCAGTAGAAGCGGGACGGCTCGGTCGTGGCCGCAGCCGTGAAGACGCCGTCCTCATGGGTTTCGGCTGTCATGATGCGGATGGAGAACGAGCCGTCCTCGACAACGTGCTGGTGAGCGAGGCGGCCGGAGTAGGTCGTCTTGCCCTCCTCGATGGTCGCGAGATACTCGCCGGCCACCTCCATCGTGCCGTCCTCCTTGGGCTGGAAGGCCTGGGAGAAGACCGCGTCGGGCTTGCCGTCCATCTTCTTGTTGGTCCACGCATAGACCACGACGGAGCCCTTGGAGAAGTTGCCGTCATAGAGGATGTTGGCGAGCAGCGGGGGCTCGGGATAGAGGTTCGAGGCCGTCGGATCGGTGCCGGCGAGGTACTCCTGGTAGTTGGACCAGCCGTCGCCGTCGGTGTCGTCGTCGCCGTCATAGACGCGCGGATTGAGGCCGTACTGGGCCTCCCACCACGAGGGCATGCCGTCGGCGTCGTCATAGAGCTCGCCGTAGGTGAGCGACTGGGCGTCGTCGCGGTCATAGAAGTCGCTGACGCCGTCGTTATCGGAGTCCTGGGCAATCGGGGACGTGCCCGCGAGGTACTCGGCGAAGTTGTCGAGGCCGTCGCCGTCGAGATCGTCCCACGCGTCGGCGGGGTCGAACGGATCGAGGCCGTAGAGCGTCTCCCAGTAGTCGGGGAGGCCGTCGCCGTCGGAGTCGACGGAGGCGAGCTCGTAGCCGGCGCCGAGGGCGTCCCACAACTCGACATCGAGGTCGGCGACCGCGCCGCCGAGCGGGAGAAGGTCGGCCGCGAGATACATGCCCTCGTCGCCGGACATCATGCCGGCGTCCTCGTCGGCGGAGAGCGAGAGGTCGGCCGCGAAGACGCTGTTGGCGACATAGGAGCGGGTGCGGTAGCCGTAGCCGTAGCAGTCCATCGTCTGCGGGGCGTTCTGGAGAGGCAGGGCCTCGCCGACGACCGCGGCATAGACCGGATTGGTCATGTTCGCGTAGTCAACCGAATAGTAGGACTCCTGCCAATAGGCGTTGTCAATCATCTTGTAGCGCTTGGAATCGACCGCGTTGGTCGAGGCGAGGTGCGCGGCCGTGTTCTCGATCCAAGGAAGGATGACCGGGCTGTAGCGGTAGCCGCGGACCGTGGAGGCGTTCCAGCGGGGAATGCCCTCGTACGAGCCGTCCTGCGGGGCGGTGAAGTAGAGGTCGAAGCCGCTGGGGACGGTCTCGGTGTCGGACGCATAGATATAGGCGTCTGGGGCGCGGTCCGGGGAGGCCACCGTGTCGGGCAGCGAGTCGAAGCTGTAGTGGAAGCGGAGACCCACATTGCTGCCGGAGTTCTTGTCGACGAGGTCGTAGCTGGCGGCGACCATGGCGGCGTCGTAGCGGCTCATGCGGTCGGCGATAATCGACGCCTGCGAGCGGGCGCCGGTCCAGACGCGGACTTCGTCGATCCAGCCCTGGAAGAAGTCGGTGAGCTCGGGCTCGGGGCCGACCGGGTTCTGCTCGCCGTTCTCATAGACATAGCCTCCGCCGACGGTGGCGGCGAGATTGTTGTCGGACGCGCCGACGACAATCGGGCTGGAGAACTGCGTGTAGATCTCCTCGCGGGCTCCCTCCTGGTCGTAGGTGACGCTGCGGAGGAGGTACCCGTTGAAGGCCTCGAGGTTGCTGGCCATCGCGCCGTAGGACTTGCCGTCGATGTAGACGGCGAGCGTGCCGCCGGCGGCCGGGGTTCCGGAGTAGGCGAGGGCGACATGGTGCCACTGGCCGGCGCGGATGGCGCCGCCCGCGGCGGTGGCCTCGCAGACGACATGGGCGCCCTGGAAGTTATGGAACTCGCCCACGAGCGTTCCGGCCTCGTCGAGATAGAGGCGGAAGTTCAGGCGCTTCGCGGAGACATCGCCGTACATATCGTCCTGCGGGAGGACGAAACCGCGCTCGACGATGGTCTGGCAATGGCCGGCGGAGGGATTCTCCGGGCGGATCCACGCCTCGACCGTGAACGTGTGGAGCTCGGACGGATCGTCCAGCGCGTAGGAGCCGACCGTGCGGGCGGCGGCGTCGATGCCGTTGAAGTACATGGCCTTGCGGCGGCGGGGATTGTCGAAGTCCGTGGGATCGGCCTTGCTGCGGTACTCGTCGGCGGAGATCTCGGTACGGTCGGCGATGTTGTCGTTATCCGTGTCGTAGCCCTCGTTGGACTCGAAGTCGAACGCGTAGACAGGAGGCGTCACGGAGGACGGCGCCTCGCAGCCCCAGAACCAGCCGACGAGCGAGAAGGTGTAGCCGGGCTGATAGTAGAGGTTGACGAACGAGCGCTCGTAGGACATGTCGGTGATCCAGAGCGGAGACGGGTCGGTGTGGTGCGTCCCGTTGACCGCGTAGGGATTCATCGCCTCCTCGGCGTTGGAGAGGCCGTCCTGGTCGGTGTCGGCATAGGGGGAGCCGGCGGTCCAGGGGTACTTGGCGAGGTAGCGGTGGTCGTCCGGATACAGTTCACCGGAGGGCTGGATCATCGCCACGAGGTCGAACATGGGGTTCAGCATCTCGCCGCCGTAGAGCGGGTTGAGACCGTGGAACGCCTCATAGTAGTCGTCCATGCCGTCGTTATCGGAATCCGGGGAGAACGGATCGGTGGTGGCGTAGGTCAATCCGTCGCCGGCGGCGGGGGCGCAGGCGACCGGCTCGGCGCCGCGGAGACGGTTCTGGGCCGCGATGAAGAAGAACGGGACGGTGCCCATATTCTCGCCCTGATAGCGGGCCATCGCGTCGGAGTTGATGTCCCACGGATACGCCTGGATACCGGAGTGGATCAGATCGTCCGGAGACTCGGGCGGCTGGAAGAAGTCGAACATGCAGATTTCGCCGTAGCCGGGGCCGCCGTCGGCGGCGGACGAGCCGATGGACTCGCCGTAGGCGTCATAGAGCTTGTTGTACTGCCAGGCCCAGACAGCGCCGGTCAGATATTCCTGCCAGTTCTGGAGACCGTCGGAGTCGTAGTCCATGAAAGAGTCGGGCACACGGGCGTTTGTGCCGTAGTAGCACTCCCAGTAGTCGGGAATCCAGTCGCCGTCGGTATCGCAGGAGGTCGGGTTGGTGTTCGTCTCCTTCTCATAGAAGTCGACCATCTGGTCGCCGTCGGTATCGCGGTTGTTGGGATCGGTCGGCCAGACCTTGTTGGGCCAGGCGTCGATCTGGGCCTGATAGGCGGCCGCGATATAGGGATAGACCTTGGCGGCCTCGACACAGAGGAACTCCTCACGGCAGGAGAGTTTGTCGCCGCCGATCGGATCTACGTCCAGCGTGGCGTCCGACGCGTCCTTCGGGTCCAGGCCGACATAGAGCTCCCAGCCGTCGGGGATGCCGTCGCCGTCGGAGTCGGGCGTGCAGGGGTTGGTCGTATAGTCCTTCCAGTTATCCGGCGAGATGACGACGCCGGTCTCCTCGGCATACCATTTGCCGACGAGGAACTCCTCGAGCGCGGTGAACGCGGAGGTATTCACATACGAGGTGTTATAGGAGATGGGGTTGCCCGCGGTGTCGGTTCCGTACGTGACGGAGCCGGGGCCGGCGGGATGCCAGCCGGTGCGGGGATCGAAGCCGTAGGTCGCATAGACGCTGGCGTGCTTGAAGAACCCGGCCTCGGCGAAATAATCGCCGTCGCCGTTATAGGTTCCGTCAGGACGGAGAGGATTGAGGATGACGGACGTGACATCGGCGGTCGACGTGGTGGTCGTCTGGGCGCCGGTCGCGGACGTGGTGGTCGAGGTGGTGGTCTGGGTCGAGGTGCCGGTGCCGAAATCGACTTCCCAGCCGTCGGCCATGCCGTCGCCGTCGGTATCCCAGTGGATGGGGTTCGTGCCGAGAGCGTATTCCTCAAGATTGGAGAGGCCGTCGCCGTCGGGGTCGGCCGCGACGTCGGAGACGTTGGCGGGGTCGAAGAGCTCGAGGATGGTCGCGGCGTCGATGGGGAGGCCGTCGGAGGCGAACGTGCCGTCGAAGGCGAGCCACATGTCGGGGTTCACGCCATAGAAGGCGACCGACCAGAAATAGTACTCCCAGCCGTCGTCGAGACCGTCGCCGTCGGAATCGGGCTTCGTCGGATCGGTATTGGGCTCGTCGCCGTCGCCGAGAGGACGGAAGGCCGTGCGGCCGACGCGGGGATCGCAGAGGTCGGCCCACTGGCCGATGCCGCGGAACTCGGTGAGGTTGTCGAAGGGAACGACGACCGCGCGGACATTGTCGATATACGTCGCCGCGTCGCGGAGAGCGCTCTCGGTCGCGGCATCGCCGTACGGATAGTACCCGTACGCGGGGATGGTACGGTTGCCGTTCATCGGAAGCGGATAGTCGTAGGTCGAGACCTGATAGGTTCCGGCGGGGATGACGTCGCCGTTCGCGAGCGTGAGGTCCGACTCGACAACGTAATCGATGGTCACCATGCCCGCGACAGGAACGCCGTCGCCGTCGGGGTTGCCGGCGGCGCCGTAGACGCCGGTCGTGATTTCGGAAGGCCACGCGCCTTCGAGGTCGGCCTGACCGTCGCCGTTGATGTCGTTGAGCCACTTGAGCTCCCAGGCGTCGCCGAGGCCGTCGCCGTCGATATCGCCGAAGCCGTCCAGCGTGTAGAGTTCGGCGGAGAAGAGATGCTTGACCTCGCGGTCCTCGGTGAGGTCGATCAGCGCGCGGACGGCGCGCGGCGTGGCGCCGGACTTGAGGATGTCGCCGTCATCGTCCTGCTCGGAATACCAACGGTAGTAGAAGCTGTCGTACCCGTCGGCGGTCATCTGCGGAACCGCGTCGAGCGAGGCGGAGGCCTGGTTCAGATAGTTTCCGTTCTCGACCCACTCCATGCCGTAGGGGCTGATGAAGCGGAAGGTGCCCTCGCCGAGGTTGTCGAGACCGAGATAGTCTTTGGGGGCGGCGTTGGAGAGAAGGAGCGTGCCCTGAGAGGCATAGACCGTCACATTCGTCGAGAAGATGCCGCCGTTCTTATCGGTGATCGTGACGACGATCGGCGTCGTGCCGGAGCGGACAATCGTGCCGAGCGCGGAGGACGTCCACGTCTGCGCGGCGGCGTTATAGGTATTGGAGACCGTGACGTTGTTGTTCGCGCCGAACTGCCAGACGACCGTCATGGGGGCGTCGAGATCCTTATAGGAGGGATCGCTGATGACGATGCTCGGATTGATCAGTTCGCCGACGGAGTAGGCGAGGTTCGTTCCGAAGATGGCGTAGTCGTTGAGACCGCTGATGCCGGGAGACATCGGGGGAAGGTTGGAGATACGGGCCGTGGCCGTGGCGTTGTTGAGTTCGACCTCGTCCTCGCCCTCGCCGACGGAACCATAGACGCGGACGGTATAGGTATTGGGGGAAGAGACATTGGCGGGGCCGTTATCCCAGATGGAGACCTTGTTGGTGACGACGGTGCGGGTCATGACGACTTCGGTCGTCGACTCCTCGGTGCCGAAGACGTTCTCGACACCCCAGTCGATGAGGATGTTGGCGCCGGTGGCGGGCGGAACCTTGCCGAGTTGGAGGACATAGCGGATTTCCTCGCCCTCGGCGCACTCGATGGTGTCGCTCCAGGTCTCGCCGGTCTTATAGCCGTCCTTGTCGTATTCCGGCACGATGAACCACATCTTGAGGAGCCCGGAGTTGTTCGGGTTGATCTCGACGTCGGAACCGCCGCCGGTGGAGAGCTTGCCACGAGGATTCTCCAGCGCGTTCAGCCAGCCGGAGACCGTGTCGCCGTGCTCGTTTTTGATGCCCTTGTAGTTTACAAACAGGGGGCTCACGTCCGTGCAGGAGATGCCGGACGAGAAATCGCCCTCCTGGACCTGATAGGTGAAGTACAGGGAACCGTCGAGTTCGGCGAACGTCGCGGTGCGGAGCGATCCGTCGGAAAGCTTGAAGTTCAATCCGAAGTCATCGGGAATGGAGCCGGAATCGAGCTCATACCCGCTGTCCAGCATATAGTCCACGCCAATGATGATGGTGTCCTTCGCCGTACCGAACGTGTACGTTCCGGGGTTCACCGACATGGCGTCGACCATCAACGGATCGTTGGCGGCCTGAACGGACCCGGCGACGAACAGCGCCGCGATGGCGGCTGCATAGCGGCGGAAAACAGAGAAGGCAGGGAGTTTTGCTTTCATAGTGATTGGGATTCCTTGGAAAAGGGCGGAGAAGACGGGATTCGGAGTGTCGAAGAAACGTAAGAAGAGAACGGCAATGAACGTTGGGACGACAAGAAAGGGTTACGGGGCGGGTGAGGCGGAAGGCGCGGACTCCTCGGCTTCGGCGGCCGGCCCGACTTCC
>JAZUKQ010000394.1:0-7989 GCA_045643325.1 Kiritimatiellia bacterium
TATAAAAGTCCTTGTTCCGTTTTTTCCCCTCCGCCCCCTCTTCCGCGCCACATTGTTTTCACACTTCAAGTTTCACCGAAATTTATACGCGTTTCCTTTCATTTTATGTGTGTTTTGCATTTTGAAACAATATAGTATAAAAGTTCTTGTTCCGTTTTTTCCCCTCGGCCCCCTCTTCCGCGCCACATTGTTTTCACACTTCAAGTTTCACCGAAATTTATACGCGTTTTCCTTTCATTTTATGTGTGTTTTGCATTTTGAAACAATATAGTATAAAAGTTCTTATTTCGGTTGATTTTCTGCCCCAAGCCTTGATATAGTCCTGCAACGTATCCACACCGACAAAACCGAGCACATTCACAAAAAAAAGAAACGCTGTTCCGCCTTTTCGGTCTCCGCCGCCATCCTGTCCATGGAACTCTTCGCGAGGGCCGGGGATGTCCCCGCCGGACTTCACCGGATCTTTCCGGCGCCCGAGCGGATGGATGTCCGGAAAATCGACATCGAGACGCCTGAAATCACGGGGAATTTCACCGCGACGATGTGGGTCCGTGTCCACGGCTCCGGAGAAAAAGCGCATCTCCGCGACTGGACGAACGGCATACTCCTCTGCTCCGGATCGGGCTGCTACAACGGATGGCGTCTCTCGGTGAGCGCCGCGACACAGAACACCCTCCTCCTTGAAATCGACCAGAAGCCCGACCCGAAAAGCGTCGGCGTCCCCGCCGGCGTCCAGACCGGCGCAGGACACCACCTCGCGGCGACGCGAGAAGCTGGGGCAACCGGTTCATCCGGCGCGGACACCGCGCGAAAAACGGTCCGCCCGAAACGGAATGGTTTTGGAACGACGAAAAACGATAGACCGGAGGGCCCGCGCCCCCGGACGGCGGCGACCCGCGCGCGGGGGCGGAGGCGTTCCCCGCGCCCCCGCCCGGGATCACGCCTTCGGCACGGGATAGCCGAGCGAGACGAGCGTGTCGCGGACGAGCGACCTCGGAAGCCCGCGGATGTTCGAGTAGGAGCCGACGGTCCGCGCGACGTGGGGGTGGAACGACGCGATGTCGTAGGCGCCGGCGCGATCGGTCGTGCGGAACTCGTCGAGGTACGCCCGCGCGGCGGCCTCCCCGATCTCGCCGAAGCGGAGCGAGGAAACGGCGACGCGGAGGACGGGCTCGCAATCCGGCGCGGCGAGGGCGAACCCGGTGAAGACGAGCTGCGTGGTCCCGGAATACGAGACGAGCATGCGGACAGCCTCCCCATAGGACGACGGCTTGCCGAGGCAACGTCCCTCGGAGAACACGATCGTGTCGGCGGCGAGGAGCCAGTCGGAGGGGAAGCGGGGGCGCAGGGCGCCGAACTTCAGCGAGGCGTTGCCGACGGCCGTCGCGACGGGATCGGAGGGGTCGAGCGACTCGTCGGCGTCGGCGGTCTCGACCCGGAACGGGATTCCGAGCGAGCGGATGATTTCATGACGCCTCGGCGACGCGGAGCCGAGGATGAGCAACGGGAGGGAGGACATGGAGGCGGATTAAACGGAACGAGTCGCGGCGGGAGGCCGTGACTCGGGAAAAAGAATGGCGGAGAGAGGGGGATTCGAACCCCCGGTACCGGTTAACCCAGTACGACGGTTTAGCAAACCGCTGCCTTCGGCCACTCAGCCATCTCTCCGACGTGTGGTTTGCGACATGATACCGCGAGGATGCGGAAAACGCAAGGGGGATTTTTATTGGACATTCCCCATTTCTCCCCAGGTGCGGCCAGAGCGCCCCGGTCTCCTGCGGCGGCCGCCCTCCCGAAGGGGCCGGAACCGGTCAACCGGCCTGTCGACCGGTAGGGCTCCGGAACTCCCCTTCCGGGGAAGAGCCGCGCGGCTACCTCGCCAGCTCGTAGACCATTGTCGGGGCGTCGCCCTCGACCGCCACGCGGAACGAGTAGGCGCCGTCGGCGTACGTCGCGGGAATCTCGCGGCCGCTCCGCGTGCCGTCGGATTTGAGCGCGTAGACCTTGAGGCCGGAATTTCTGTTGACGAGGCGGACATCCGCGGACCCCTTGCGGGCGAGGTACGGAAGCGTGCCCATCCGCTTGATCTCGTTGTAGCCCGCGTCGCTCGAGACCATATCGGTGTTGCAGATATCGGTGATGTGCATCACGAGGACGCGCTCGGAGTCCTCCAACGCCTTATCGTCCATCGCGGAAGCGGAGACGGAGGCGAACGTCGTGCCCCCCGAGACGCGGAGAGCGCCCGTTTCGACCGACTCAACGTCCTTCGACGAAGGAAGGACGACCGCATCCGTCCGCTCGGTGTCGACCGCCGCCCAACCGGTCTTAGGATTGAGCCGGAAGGCACCGTTGTCGGAGACGTACAACGACTTGGACTGGTGTTTCGGAAGCTCCGACTTCGCGACGAAGCGGTTTCCGCCGAGCAGCGACTCGTCGGCCGGACGCGTGCCGGCGACCACAGCCTCGAACGAGCCGACGACGGGCCGGCCCGTGTCCATGACCTCGGAGCCGATCGCCGACTCGAGGGCGAGCGCGTTGAAGTCGTGGGGGAAAAGCCCCTTCGCCCACATGTCGCCGGGACCGTTCGCGGTCGCCTCCGCCATCGAAGTGCCGTAGACATACCGTTTCCGCGCGGCGGGCATGTCGCCGCGTCCGAACAGGAGGACGAACAGACGCTCCGAGAGCAGGCCGACGGGGTCCGTCACGATATTGAATCCGCTCACCGCGTGCGGCACGGTCCGGATCTCTCCGTCGCCGTGCGCCCAGGCGAAACGGTAGAGACCGTCCCAGTCCTGGAGTCCCGAGACGGCGCCCATCATGACGCCCGCCTCGGCCCGGTGGCGGTTGGGATAGCAGAAGTTCCACTCCGTGCAGACGAACGGCTTGCCCCAGATGCGCGTCGCGGCCATCATGACGGGCACCATGTAGGTCGGATTCCCGGAGGAAATCGTCGAGCGGTGGTTGACCCGGAAAGGCATCTGATGGAATCCTGGAGTCGGATGGTCGCAGTACTGATGATTGTCCACCACGTCGAGCGAGTCGCGCGTGAACACCTGCGGCATCGTGTCCCACCAGTTGGATCCGGTCATGAGCGACGTGATGCCGTTCGCCTCGAAGAACTCCTTGATTTTCCGGTTGGAAGCGATTTTGACCTCGACGAGGAACTGCGCGCGGAGCTGGTCGTCGGTGCGGCCTTCCGGCGCCTTGCCGGACTTCTTCCATTCGTCGAACGCCGCGTTGTACTCGTCCTTGGCGCTCCACCAGCAGCTGGCGATGGAGTCCTCGTTGAGCGGGCAGATCGCGACGAGGGAGGGCTCGTCCTTCCATGCGAGACCCGTATAGGGATTCACGTGGTTCATCCATTCGAGCGCGCTCGTCTTCCAGACCTCGAACGCCTCGTCGCTGATGGGCACGAGCCCCTTGATCTCTCCGAAGACCTTCGCCCGCGTTCCGATCGCGCCCATCGCGCCCATCGCGTAGAGGTCGATGGTGGAGTAGACGCCGGCCTTCTTCATCGCGGCGAAGAGGTAGTCGAGCCGGTCGAGCGCCGCGGGGTCGAGCTCGCCGCGCGTCGTCTTGTTCCAGAAGTCGTTCCAGCCGCCCTTCATCGTCGTCACGTCGAGATGGTGGTAGCGGACCGCGTTATAGCCCATCTTGAGGAAATCGCGCACGAGCTCGTCGCTTTCCTCGTGGCTCATCGTGTTGGCGGTGTAGCAGAGGTTGGCTCCGACGAGACGGACGCGCTTCCCCGTCTTCTCATAGACATAGTGGCCGTCGGGCCCGACGACGATGCGGCCGTACTTTCCGGCGGGGGCGTCGGCGCGGCCGAGCCGGGAGAAGTCGAGAATCGAGCCCTCGGCGACCTTCGGGGAGAACTCGAAGGGGATTCTGTCGGCGTTCGCGGCGGTCCTGAACTCCGGGGGCGGAGGCGGCGCGGCCTCATTCGGATAGTCCGCGGAAATCCAGACGGCGCGCGTGGCCTCCGACCGGTCCTTCACGCCGTAGAGGTGGAGCTTGATCCAGTAGGCGGAGGGGCCCTTCCCGCCGTTCTCCTTGCGCGCGTCGGCGAGCTCGATGCCGAGATTGTCGCCGGTGATGCGGAAGACGATGTCGCGGTTCTTCTGGTCCTTGCCCGCGATCCGGAAGTCCGAGCATCCCCACGAGCTGAAGACGATCTGCTTGTCGGCCTCGGAGGGAAGCGTCGCGCTCTCGCCCTTGTCGGTCGTCACGGCGGCGCCGGCGAAATCCTTGATGCCGAGCGGCATCTTGACGAACGCCTGCTCCAGTTTGAGCGGCTGGCCGTCGGGCTGGCGGAGCGTCCAGACCATCTTCGTCGCGGACGAGCCGTCGGGGCGCTTCGCGTCCATCTGCCACGTCTCGGCCAGGACGGCCTTCGTGCCGGGGATGCCGAACGACGCGGTGAGCGAGTTCCCGCTCTTCTGGATGTTCTTGAGCGCGTAGTCCTGCGCGGAATAAGACCATCCCGGGCCGAAGGCGACAAGATTCATCGCGCCCCAATGGTGGTCGCTGTTGTCGCGCAGGACGCCGGGAATCTCGACGAGACCGCGTCCGTCGACCTTCATCGAGGCGCGGGTGGCCGCGCCGGCGGAAAGCGCGGAGGCGAGCAGGGAAACGGCGAAAAGCCCGCGAAGGACGCGGGAGATATTCCTATCCGACATACGGAAATTCCTTCTTTTGAATCTGACAATCAACGGTTCGGCTCTCCGCGGTCCGCGGCCCGAGTCCGGAATCTAGGCCTTTTTACGGAGCGGCCAGAACTTCTCGATCATCTGCGTACGGATGCCCGTTTCGGAAGGCTCGAAGCAGTCCGAGAGGATCTCCCATCCGAGGTCGAGCGCTTTTTCCACAGGGATGTTCACGGAGATGTCCATCATCTCCTTTTCGAAGCGCCGTCCGTACTTGAGGAGCTTCTTGTCCCAGGCGGACATGCGGAAGCCCATCGACTGCTTCTCGAGCGTGGAGCGGTACTGCGAGAAGAGCTGGATCATCGTGTCCATGATGGTGCGGTGGTCGTCGCGCGTGGACTTGTTGACCTGCTGCTTCAGGCGGGAGAGCGACCCGAACGGCTCGATGCGGCCGTTTTCGAGATAGAACTGGCCCTCGGTGATGTAGCCCGTGTTGTCCGGCACGGGATGCGTCACATCGTTGCCCGGCATCGTCGTCACGGCGAGGATGGTGACGGAGCCCGCGCCGTCGAAGTCGACGGCCTTCTCGTAGCGGGCGGCGAGCTGGGAGTAGAGGTCGCCTGGATAGCCGCGGTTGGAGGGGATCTGCTCCATCGTGATGGCGATTTCCTTGAGGGCGTCCGAGAAGGACGTCATGTCCGTCAGGAGGACGAGCACCTTCTTGCCCTGAAGCGCGAACTGCTCGGCGACGGCGAGGGAGAGGTCCGGCACGAGCAGGCACTCGACGATCGGGTCGGCCGCCGTATGGACGAACATCACCGTGCGGGAAAGCGCGCCCGACTGGTCGAGCGTGTCGCGGAAATAGAGATAGTCGTCATGCTTGAGGCCCATGCCGCCGAGGACGATGACATCGACCTCTGCCTGGAGCGCGATGCGGGCGAGCAGCGGATTATAGGGCTCGCCGGCCTTGGCGAAGATCGGGAGCTTCTGCGACTCGACGAGCGTGTTGAAGACGTCGATCATCGGAATGCCCGTCCGGACCATGTGGCGCGGAATGACGCGTTTGGCGGGGTTCACCGAGGGGCCGCCGATATCGATCATCCCGTCGTCGAGCGCCGGGGCGTTGTCGCGCGGACGCGCGCCGCCGTCGAAGACGCGACCGAGAAGCTTCTCGGAGAACGGGACCTGCATCGGATGGCCGAGGAAACGGACGCGGGCGTCGGTGGCGGTGCCGCGGGCGCCGGCGAAGACCTGGAGCGAGACCTTGTCGCCGTCGACCTTGATGACCTGGGCGAGCGAGGTCACGTTGCGCGACTCGATCTCGGCGAGCTCATGGTAGCGGACGCCCTCCGCGCGAAGCGTGACGACGCTTCCGGAACTGTTGTCGATCTGGTGATAAATTTTATTCATGTCTCAATCAAACGCCTCGGAATCTTTCTGTCGGGCGCGCGCCCTTCCTTCCCGGGTTCTTTCCTACAGAACGCCCTGCTTGTGCCAGACGCATTTCTCGTAGAGCTCCGGATCGCACTCGGAGAAGATCTGGACGAGCTCCTCGTCGCCCATGACGGTGTTGCGGCCCTGCGCGTAGAGCTCGTCGACGCGCTTGCGGATGGATTCCATGACGGGGTGGCGCTTGTCGATGACGGCGTCGCCCTTGAGGCGGAAGAACCCGTTGAGCCAGAAGGCGATGCCCGCGATGCCGGAGTGCGAGTCGACCGCGACGGTGGCCGGGCGGTTGAGAATCTTCGTCGTGTCGAAGATGTTGTAGATCTCCTCGTTCTTGAGCAGGCCGTCGGCATGGACGCCCGCGCGGGTGGAGGCGAAGTTGCGGCCGACGAACGGCGTGCGCGGCGGAATCGTATAGCCGATCTCGCGCTCGAAGTACTCCGCGATGTCCGTGATGGCGGTGAAGTCCATCCCGTCCTGCGTGCCGCGGAGCGAGGCGTACTCGATGGCCATCGCCTCGACGGGGCAGTTGCCCGTGCGCTCGCCGATGCCGAGAAGCGCGCAGTTGACCGCCGCGCAGCCGTAGAGCCAGGCCGTCTCCGCGTTCGTCACGACCTTGTAGAAATCGTTGTGTCCGTGCCACTCCATCCACTCCGAGGGGACGCCCGCGTGGTGGTGGAGTCCATAGATGATGCCGGGGACGGAGCGCGGCAGGGCCACGCCCGGGAAACCGACCCCGTAGCCGAGCGTGTCGCAGGCGCGGATCTTGATGGGGATGCCCGACTCCTGCGAGAGTTTCATGAGCTCGATCGCGAACGGGACGACGAAGCCGTAGAAATCGGCGCGCGTGATGTCCTCGAAATGGCAGCGGGGGCGGATGCCGTACGAGAGGGCCGACTTCACGATGCCGAGATACTTGTCGAGCGCCTTGGCCCGCGTGAGGCCCATCTTCTTGAAAATGTGATAGTCGGAGCAGGAGACGAGAATGCCCGTCTCGGCGATCTCCATCTGCTTGGCAAGCTCGAAATCCTTCTCGTTGGCGCGGATCCAGCTTGTGATCTCGGGGAACTTCAGGCCGAGCTCCCGGCACTTCCGGACCGCCTCGCGGTCCTTTTCCGTGTAAAGGAAGAACTCGGACTGGCGGATGATGCCCTTGGGGCCGGAGAGGCGGGAGAGAAGCTTGTAGATGTCGACAATCTGGGCGACCGTGAACGGGGAGGTGGACTGCTGCCCGTCGCGGAACGTGGTGTCCGTGATCCAAAGCTCCGCCGGCACGTTCATCGGCACCACGCGGTGGTTGAACGAGATCTTCGGAATCTCCGTGTAGGAGTAGAGGTCGCGGTAGAGATTGGGCTTCTCGACGTCCTGCAACGAATAGCGGTACGTCGTCTGCTCCAGAAGGTTGGTCTTCGGGCTGAATTCGATCATGGCGTGTCCTTCAAGGAAGAAACTTCCTGTAATGGGTTGTTAAGTATACCAAACTCACGCGCGGGATACCACACCCCATAGACATATATCCCGCGTTTCATAAAACGAGTGTTTGTCGCCGGATATGCGCGCGGCCGGGCGCTGTTTTTATCCTACGTCAGTCTCCGCAGGCGTTTCCCCCCGCCGCACTCCGGCGGCCGCCCGGCGCCGCGCGTTTTCGGCAAACTTCCGCCCTCGGAAAAAACTTTCCGCACCGTAATTTCATTTTCCCCCGCCGCACCGCGGCGGCCGTCCGGCGCCGCGCGTTTTCGGCAAACTTCCGCCCTCGGAAAAACTTTCCGCCCCGTAATTTCATTTCCGTCCGCCGCACCCCGGCGCCCGCCCGGCGCCGCGCGTTTTCGGCAAACTTCCGCCCTCGAAAAACTTTCCGCACCGTAATTTCATTTCCGCCCGCCGCACTCCGGCGGCC
>JAZUKQ010000395.1:0-10006 GCA_045643325.1 Kiritimatiellia bacterium
GGCGCAGAAGAAGTATGCGGCGGTCAAGACGCCGGAGGCCTACCTCTGGGACGTGCGCGTGACGAACGTCGGCGACGGCTGGCGGCTGGAGCCGATCCCCAAGTCGTCACGATGCGCGATGGAGGCACTTGGGCTGACGGCACCAAAAACCCTCCCCGCCGCCGGTACTGCGAACACTTCTATGGACTAACCGCGAAGAGATACGGTTAAAGACTATTCCACATTTCGTATTTCTTGTCAAGCCACTTTTGACCGACCAATCCGCCACATTTGACTTGCACGTCACCTTCGTCAACGAGGGGAAATGCAATATGGACGGACGCATGAAGATCACGACCGCGATGGCGGCAACCTCAACATGCTGACAAGGCGCGATATCCAGTGCCCTGAGAACCGGATTAGCTTTATCCACAGGAAATCACTCCACGGAGAAACCGTACATGCGTACGATTCATGGTCGGCCCAAGCGACATGAAGAACGTTTGTTTTCCACGCCCCCTTTACAAGACACCAAAAAGGCGGGGAGGGCGAAATACCCTCCCCGCCTTTTCCAACATGGAATCCCCGAACTAGCGTACGAAGAATATGGTGGCGTTGTCGGAGTTCGGGACGAATCTCAGGTACATGGCCGAGCCCTCGACGACGAGTTTGGCGCTCTTGACATTTTTCTCGTCGTAGCGGATGTCCTGATACGCTTCGGCGGTCATCATCTTGGTGGGCGTGCCCGTGCCTTCGCTCCAGTCCATGATCTTGTACTTGCCGCGCGGGGCGTCCTTGCTCGCGTTGATCTGGACCCAGTGGCCGGACCAGTTGGACGAGTACTTGGAGAGGTCGCCCTGGAACTTGAGCAAGCCGCAGGTGCCTTCGTCCGTGATGTCGACGATGATGCCGCAGGAGCCAGCGAACTTGAAGGCGGTGCCGGTGCCGTCGACAGTAAGCGTTCCATGGCCGAATTCTCCTCCGCGGAGCGCCGAGTTCGCCGCTTCGAAGTGGAACTGCTTGACCGTGCCGGTGCCGCCGAGCCAGCCGCCGCCGTTGTAGTGCACCGTGCCATCGAAGCCGGTGGACAGGTCGCAGTTGACGAGCAGGCCGCCGTCGGTCGCGCGAAGCTGCTTTCCGGACGACATTTCCAGTCCGCCTTCCAACGCGAGCGTTCCGTTGCCGTACTTGTAGACGTTTCCGTTGAGGAACTTCACATTCCCCTTGAGGCGAGCCGTGACGTCCGCCGCGCCCTGAAGGACGTAGATGTTCGCGTCTCCGGAGCGGGAGAGGTCGTTTTCCAGGCAGAGCGTACCGGTGGCGGACGGGTGGCCGAACGCCCACGGATACGGGGCGATATAGCCGCTGTTTTCGGGCGTCTTCTGGTTGTCGACGAGCTCGATTTCATTGTCGTTCGTATCCGTCAGCGTGACGCTGACCTCGCCGCCCATGCCGGAGAGGCCGCCGCCCTTGCGCTCGTTGTCCTTGCCGAACGAGATGCCGCCGAGGTTGGAAACGGGAATGCGCGCATCGCGGTCGACGCCCAGCGTCGGATACGGAGTCGTGGTGCCGTTTGCTCCGTCGCCGTTGATGCGGCAGCGGCGGCCTTCGCGGACGACGGTGCCGAGAAGGTCATGGGGATAGAACAGACCCTGATAGATTTGGAGATGGCTCGTGATGCCGGACGCCTCGTAGTAGCTACCGACGAGCTCCAGCATGTTCGTGCCGCTCTTCGAGAAGGCGTTCCCATTATAGTCCCAGCCGCCGATGGTCTTCAGCTGTACATCGGCGTTAAAGTACCGAGCCTTGTTGTCACGCTGGGAGACGGCGAACTCGCAGTTCGTCATGATGAAGGGGCTGCCCTCGAAGTAGAAGGCATTGAGGCCCCACGACTCGGCGGAAAACTTCAGCAACGCGTCCAGCACGATCGGCTCGCCCGTGGTGTTGTACAGGTGCGGGTAGTCCGTGCCGCCCCAGTGGCCGGTGGAGATGTCCGGGACTGCGATGATCGCCTCCGGGTGATGCAGTTCAAGATGGGTCGATCCCGCAACGTGGATCTTCTTCGGCTTGAAATCGGGGTTCGCCGCGGAGAGCCGCAGCAGGCCGATATGCGTGTTGTCCTTGCCTTCGGTGACGGTGTAGACATCCTGCCCGAACGCCTGGGTTGTCGAAATCGGGCCCTTGAAATCCAGCGCGATGCCGTTGGCCGCGAAATAGGGATTGTTGCCGGAAAGGAGGATGGGGACGTTGAATTCGGCGCTGCCGGCCTCGGTCAGCGAGTTCATCGTGTAGTTGGAGTTTCCGCTGCCGGCGAGCGTCAGAACCGCGCCGTCCGCGCCGGTGAAGACGTAGCCGGTCGGATCCGTGTCGGCCGTCGTGCGCATACTGTCGTAACGGCCGAAGAAGATGCCCTTGACGGTGAGGCTGGACGAAAGGTACGGCTGCACCGAGGCGGGTTCGGTGAAGTAGATGACGTCGTTCGCGGTCGGCTCGCGGTTTTCCACATAGCTCGATGCGGCGTTCAAATCGGCGCCGGTGTTCGCCCAGGTGAGGGTGTTCGCGTCGCTCGCGGTCGTCGTGACCGACTGCGCGGCCGTGTAGGTGACGCCGCCCAGCGAATTGACGGCCTTCAGGCGGAACCAGTACGACGTGGACGGATTCAGGTCGCGGACGACCACGCGGCCCGAGGCCGGGGCCTCGTCGATCTGCTCGGAAATGGACAGCTCCTCGTAGGTGTCGAAAGAGTCCGACGAGGAGTACTGGATGTCCAGCGAGGCGTAGGTGGAATCCGTGCCGAAATCGGCGAGATTCCAGAAGAAGGACGCCATCGTGGAATCGGTCTTTTCCTTTTCCAGGGAGATGGAGCACGGGGGAACGGCTTTGGTGTCCACCGTGAGCACCTTGTCGCTCGTAACGCCCTTGTCGTTCGTCATCACGACATGCAGGTAGTACGTCGTGCCGGCGGCGAGCGAGGCGGCCTCGATCAGGTACGGGGTATCGAGCGCGACCTGGGCGGCCGTCCTGGAAAACGCCGCGAGGGGATTGGAGAACGAATCGTTGTCGGCGAGCGTCAGGTGGAGGTCGCACGACGAGCCGTCGGCGCCGAACGACATGACCTCGGCGGAAATCGAAAGGTCGAAATACCCGCGCGTCACGTCGATGGAAAGAGCGGGGGCGGAGGCGTCGACGTCTTCGACGGAACCGGCGGAGACGAACGAGGCGACCGTCATGGAATCGTATTCCGCCTTGGCCCAGTCCGCGGACATGATGCCGTCGTAGATGCGGCACTCGTCGAGGTCGCCGGTGAAGTTGTCGTTGTTGGCCGTGTCGGCGTATCCGCCGAATGTCCAGAAATTCACGCCCGTATCGGTGTATTTGTTCACGCTAGCGTTGTCGTAGATCATTTCGCCGTTGGAATACGACGTGAGGTGACCGGCCTCGGTGTCGTAGCTGAACGCCGTATGGGTCCAGGTGTTCGCCGGGAGCTTGCCCTTTCCGTCCGTGTAGTGGTGTGTGCCGCTGACGGCGACCGACCAGCCGTGCCCCTTTTCGAACAGGCCGAGGAAGCTGGCGTTGCTCCACGACGCGACGCCGCACACCGTGACGTGCGTGCTGCTGTCGCTGGCGGTCGGCGACTTGGCCCAGAAGGAGAGCGAGTACTGCCGGTAGTTCGTGAAGAGGTTGTTCTTGTACGGGCTCGGGACGTTGACGCCCTTGGAGTTCTTCGCGGGCTTGTTCATGCCGCCGCCGATGAAGCCGCCGTCCGCCGTCGCGGTCACGGCGTTGGCCGTCAGCGTGAGGGCGCTGGGGGAGCTGTCCGTGATGCCGGCGCCGCCGTGGATGACCGTGACGTACTTCGACCAGACGTCGCTCGCGGCAACGGCCGGAGCGGCGCCCTGGGCGGCGCCGTAGTAGGCGACGACCTGCGTCGAATCACCGGAAAGCTGCGGGACCTTCACCCAGACGAGCGACTCGCCCGAAGGATCCCACGTTTCGATTTCGTGCGGGAGGAGGTTGCCGGCGGCGTCGGCGAAACGCAGGTCGGAACCATCCGACAGGCAGTCGCTGTACTTGAAGCCGCTCGGGAAATTCGCGCCTTCGTTCAGGCGGACGAGGACCGGGAAATCGACCAGCGTCGAGGCGCCGGTGTAGCCCGTCACGGTAAACGTGCAGGTCTTGGAGAACAGCGAGGCGTTGATTGTTTCCGCCGAGGCGGAGGCGAGTGCGACGGACGTGACGAGAGCCGCGGCCGTAAGAGTGCGGAATGACTTCATGGTGATTCCTATTTTGGGTGGAAATGTGTTGTAATTGAAACGAACGTACTGTGGTATGATGTTTCCATATGAGAAAAGAAATTTTACCCTAATAGTTTTAAAGATGTAAAGAGAAAAGTAGGACTTGGGCGTAATCGCATTGCGTCGGAATAAAGGACACCATGCGGGACCGGAGGCGAAAAACAGGCAAGGCCCTTTCTTAAATACCGGACACCGTGTATCTATGGAGCCATGTGTACTATGAGCGGAACAGCAACGCATGAATACATCCTGCGCAAGCGGGAGGACTACATCGGGGAACTCGACTAGCGAAAAAGGGGCCGGGTGCTGGACGAAGGATGCCGCGTAACGGTCCACGGCGAGGACGCCTTGGTGCGGCCCGGGACGAACATGTCGGCGGGAACCGCCGAGCCGCGGGCGCGATTTCAACGGACTTGAGTCCGGACCGTAAAGTGTGATATACTTTCACTTTCTGATAGCCGGGCCGCGCCCGGGGAGTTTCGTTTCGGCATGGACAAGAAATTCGCCATATTGGGAGACATTCACGCGAACCTGCCGGCTCTTGAGGCCGTGCTGGAGGACGCGCGCGCGCAGTCGGTCACCGACTTCGTGTGCGTCGGGGATGTCGTCGGGTACAACGCGTCGCCCTCCGAGTGCATCCGGATTGTCCGCGACGAGCTTCATGCCGCCACCGTTCAGGGAAACCACGACCATTATTGCTCTTCGGACGAGCCGCTGACGGATTTCCATCCGCTCGCGGCGAGCGTGGTCGAGTGGACCCGTCGCCAGCTTTCGGACGACGACGTCGCGTGGCTCCGCGGCCTTGAATACAAAAAGGTCATCCCCGGCGCGATGTTCTCCATCGTCCACAGCACGTTCGACGGTCCGCAGAACTGGGGATATGTCTTCGACAGCTACGACGCCGAGGCGCATTTCAACTACCAGATGACGCCGCTCTGCTTCCACGGCCACACGCATGTCCCGATCGTGTTCGAGAAGCAGGGGGCGCGCACCATCCGCACCGAGCCCGTCTCCATCCAGCTGCAGCTCGGCCGGAAGCTCTTCGTGAACACCGGAAGCGTCGGCCAGCCGCGCGACGGAAATCCGATGGCCTCGTACTGCATCTATAATCCCAAGATGAAGACGGTCGAGTTCCGCCGCCTTCCGTACGATATCGAGAAGGCTCAGGAACTCATTCTCGCCGCGAATCTTCCCGAACGGCTCGCCACCCGCCTCGCCGCAGGACGGTGAGCCCCCGGAGAGGCGGCCGTCCGCGTCGGTCCGGCAGCGCCCGGCACGCGGCCGAGGTTTCGGCCTCTGCCCGTCGTCCTCTTGAATTTCCAGTTTTCCAACGTTAAACCCACATTTAAGTCATGTCCGATGTGAAAATGTCCGCAGCCCTCAAAGGGCGCTCCCTGCTCACGAGCAATTCGTTTTCCGACGAGGAGTTCCTGGAGCTCATCGATCTGGCCGTCGCGCTCAAGGCGCGGAAGGACGGCGGAGTCCGCGGCCATCTGCTGGAGCGTAAGAACATCGCGCTCATTTTCGAGAAATCCTCGACCCGCACGCATTGCGCCTCGGCCATCGCCGCGGCCGACGAGGGCGGCTACACGGAGTATCTGAGCAGCCACGATATCCATCTCGGAAAGAAGGAGTCGGTCAAGGACACCGCCCGCGTCCTCGGGCGGATGTTCGACGGCATCCTTTTCCGCGGCTTCAAGCAGAGTACGGTCGAGACGCTCGCCGAGTATTCGGGCGTCCCGGTCTGGAACGGCCTGACGGACTATTGCCACCCGACGCAGGTGCTCGCCGACCTCATGACGGTGAGGCAGGCGTTCGGCGCGATTGCCGGGAAGACGTTCGCGTATGTCGGCGACGGCCGGAACAACGTCGCCAACTCGTTGATGATGGGATGCGCGAAGACCGGCGTGAATTTCGTCAACTGCACGCCGGCCGAGCTCGATCCCGACCCCGCGCTCGTGGAGGAGGCCCGCGCGATCGCCGCGCGTCACGGATCGACCGTGACCGTCGCCCACCATCCCGCCGAGGGTGTCCGCGGCGCCAATGTCCTCTACACGGACGTCTGGGTGTCGATGGGCGAGGAGGCCAAGCGGGACGAGCGGCTGCGCCTTCTCCGCCCCTACCAGGTGAACATGGACCTCGCGAAGGCGACCGGAAACCTCGGCGGCGAGCTCATCTTCCTCCATTGCCTGCCCGCGTTCCATAACGACGAGACCGAGTTGTCGAAGGACACCGGCGCGCTCGAGGTGACCGAAGACGTGTTCGAGGCCCCGTGGTCGAAGGTTTTCGACGAGGCGGAGAACCGGATGCACACCATCAAGGCGCTTTTCGTGAGCGCGTTGCAGGCATAGAGAAAATCTCCGGGACGCCGAAAGACGGGAACGGCGCGGAATCAGGAAGGTTCCGCGCCGTTTCGTTTTCGTCCGGCGCGGTCCGGAACGGAGCGTTTTCAGATCCGGCAGGCGCTGACCGCGTAGCGGACGCCCCGGCATTCCCGGAATTCCGTGGTGAACGCGGGGGCGGAGGGGGCGCCCGGCCCAAGAAGCTCCGGCGGGTTTCCGGACGAGAATCGGGGGCGGAGGTAGTTCTCCGAGAAGCCCGTGCCCCGTGCCTTCAGCCAGGCCTCGAGGAGCGTCCATTCGCGCGCGAAGGCTTCGGGGAGCTCCGAAGGGGGAAGCGCCGCCAGGGCCGCGGCGGTGTCGGGATGAAAGGCGTGGCGGGCGATGGAGAGGTAGTCCCGCGAGGCGCCGGAGCGTTCGATGTCGAGCCCGCACGGAGCGTCGGCGACAAGAAGGCCGAGTAGGTCTCCGGAATGGGAAAGGCTGAAATGTGGCCCTTCCGGAAAATAGGGTTTTCCGTGTTCGGTGAGCGACGGCTCTCGGTCGCCGAACTCCTGTCGGAGAAGCCAGCCCGCGCCGAGAAGGCGGAGCCGTGCCGCGGGGTCCAGAATCCGGCGGGCGCGCTCCAGCCGGGAGGGGGAGACAAGCCGCTCCAGCTCGGGGAGGGGAGGAAGGTCCTGTACGGAGCAGAGGCGGAGCACGGTCGCCGCCCTTCAGGTGTGGAATCCGCCGGGGACGACAAGCCCGTCCTTGATGTGAATGGTCGTGCGGACCTTGGTGCAGACGTCCGGGTCGTGCGTGACGAGGACGATGGTGATGCCCTCTTTCTCGTTCAGTTCGCGGAACATGTCGAGAATCTCGTCGCTGGTGACGGAGTCGAGGTTGCCGGTGGGTTCGTCGGCAAACAGGATTTTGGGGCGGTTCACGAGGGCGCGCGCGATGGCGACGCGCTGCTGCTGCCCGCCCGAGAGCTGCGAGGGGGCGTGGTCCATGCGCTCGCCGAGCTTCATGCGGCGCAGAAGCGACTCGGCCCAGGCCTTGTTCTCGGCGGGGGAGCCGGCCCGGCGGCTGTACTCGAGCGGCATGAGGACGTGCTGGAGCGCCGAGGTCCGGGCGAGAAGGTTGAAGTTCTGGAAGACGAACCCGATGCGGTCGTTGCGGAGGTCGGCCCGCTCGTTGGCCGTGAGCTGGGAGACGTCGCGCCCGTCGAAAAGGTACTCGCCGCCCGTCGGGACGTCGAGGAAGCCGAGGATGTTCATCAGCGTCGACTTGCCGGAGCCCGACGCGCCCATGAGCGCGACCAGGTCTCCCTCCTCGATGGTGAGGGAGACCCCTTTGAGGACGTGGACCACCTCGTCGCTTCCGAGGGGGTAGTCCTTGGTCAAGTTCTTCAGTTCGATCAGGGGCATGGGATGGGCTGTCTTTCCGGCGTTTCTCGCTCAGTCCGGCGCGGAGGCGGAGAAGGTGACGTTCTCGATGCCGGCCTCGGCGCACGCGTTGAGGACGTCGATGACGCGCTGGTGTTTGGCCTTGTCGGCCGCGGCGATGGTGACGAGCGCCTTGTTCTTTCCTGCGGAGGAGGCGAGGCGGTACTTGACGAGCAGGGCGACGAGGTCGGGGAGTTCCTGGGAGTCGAACGAGCCGAACTCGCGTCCGTTGAGGTAGACCCGGTTGTTCGACCGGACCTCGATGATCTGCTCGTCGGGCATGTCGGTCGCGACGGCCTGCTGGACCATGCCCGGGAGCTTGATGCCGAGGTCGCCTTCGGACTTGACGAGCGAGCAGGTCGACATGAAGAAGACCAGGAGCAGGAACACCATGTCGATAAGGGAGGAGACGTCCAGCCCGGGATCGTCCATGGGGATGGGGGCCATTTTCATGGGGAAAGCGGTTCGCTAGTTCGGGATGAACGCGCCGAAGATGGAGTCGTCGAGCCCTTCCTCGGCCATGGCGGAAATGATTTGGCGGACGAATTTGAAATCCGTCTCCTGGTCGGCGCGGACGTAGATTTTGAGGTTGGGGTCGAGCCCCTTCTCGCGTTTGAACGCCTCGCGGACCTCGTCGATGGTGACGGGCGTCTCGCGTCCGTAGATGCAGAAGGAGCCGTCGGCCTTGACGTTGACGGTGAAGCGCTCGTGGCGCTCCTTCGGAACGATGGCCTTGGTCGCGGTCGGAATCTCCAGCTGGACATTCTGCGAGACGGAGAAACGCGACGCGATCATGAAGAAGATGAGAAGGAGAAAGACCATGTCGATCATCGGCGACATGTCGAATCCCGCTTCGATTTCTTCAATCTGGATTTTCATGAGACGTCAGGGGACGGTGCGTGGGGACAGGGGCGGCTCCGCGGTCCGCGCGGCTACTTCCCGGCCGCGGGGGCGGAGGGGCCGTTCCGGAGGACCTCGGAGAGGCGGAATGTGACGTTGCCGAGCACGCGGGAGAGGCGGGCGACGTTGTTGTTGTAGCGTCCCTTGAGGTGGAAGAAGCAGAACATCGCGGGAATGCCGACGATGAGGCCGGCGGCGGTGGTGACCATGGCCTCGCCGATGTTTCCGGCGAGTTTGTCGGGCTGGCCCATGCCGCCTTTGGCGATGGCGTCGAAGGCTTTGATCATGCCCGTGACGGTGCCGAGGAGGCCGAGCATCGGGGCGAGGGAGGCGATGATGGAGAGATAGTTGATGGTCTTGAGGCCGGAGGCGACCTCCTCGACGGAGGCCTCCTCCATCGCTTTCTCCATGGTCGGGACGTCGAGCGTGCCGTCGACGCCGACGCGCTGGATGCCGGCGGAGAGGATGTTGGTGAGGAGGGAGGGGTTCGCGTTGCAGATGGTCTGGAGCTGGTTCATGTCGAGCTGGTCGACGGCCGCGTGGATGGACGGGATGAGGTCCGGGCAGAGCATCTTCGACTCGGGGGTGTTGATGAACCCGTAGACGGCGATGGTGACGGCGGCGATGCAGAGGACGAGCATCGGGTACATGATGGGGCCGCCGACTTTCCACAGTCCCCAGAGGGTGGTCATGTCGGCCGCCGGGGCCTGCGGCGCGGGGGCGGCGGCCGCGGCGGCGGCTTCCTGGGCATAGGCCATCAGAGGGAGCGCGAGGGCGGCGACAAGGGCGAGGCCGAGAAAGGAGAAGAGGCGTTGACGCATGGATGTAGTCATGGAAACGAAGGAATAACAAGTGAAGATATTGCCATGTCGGAAGCCAACACGGACGGGAATAGTCTACAAGAAGAAGGCGCGCCGCTCAAGCACGATTCTGCCGGGCGGCGACAGGCAGGGGGACGATGTCCTCGGGGGCGATCCAGGCCGTCGCGGCGGCCGGGGGGTCGCGGGGGATGCGTCGGGGGTTGGTCTCGGGCGCCTTGGGGACCGGGTCCGGGGCAAGGCGGGTC
>JAZUKQ010000396.1:0-5728 GCA_045643325.1 Kiritimatiellia bacterium
CGGTTCTTGTTGTCCGTGAGCACGGAGACGACCAGACCGATGCCGCCCGCGGAATAGCCCTCGTACTGCATCGCCTCGAAGGCCTCGGCCTTGAGCTCGCCGGTGCCCTTCTTGATGGCGTTCTGCATGTTGTCGTTCGGCATGTTCGCGGCCTTGGCCTTCTGGATCAAGGTGCGAAGCGTGGGGTTGTTGTTGGGATCGCCGTCGGTCTGCGCCGCGATGGTGATTTCCTTGGCGATTTTACTGAAGATCTTGCCGCGCTTGGCGTCCGCGAGACCCTTCTTATGCTTGATGGTTGCCCATTTACTATGGCCGCTCATGTGTGATGCTCCGTGGGGGTTGGGGTCGAACTGGTCGAACAACAGGTCGAAGAGTCGAACAGGATGGTTTTCTGGTTGTAAGGTTTCTGGTTAAAAAGGTTCGGGTCCGAACGGGGCTCACACCCCGCCTTCGGGCATTTCCCAGCCGTGGAGGGTTTCCGGGGTCTCGGTTCCGTACTCCTGAACCCAGCCGTTCTCGAAGCCCAAAAGCTCCATGCAGTCGGTCACGTCCTCGTACTCTTCCTCGGTCACCTTCCGGTTCCAGCCCGGAATGCCCGTCGCGCGGTAGACGGGCGTGTACTGCGACATCACGCTGACGTGAACCTCCGTGCCGATCTCGCGGGCGATCCACCGGAGGGTGTCGCACGCCTCTTCCGCATGCCCCGGCAAAACGAGGATACGCAAGATGACCCCGTGGGTAGCGATACCCGCGGAATCTGTCTCCAGACGGCCCTTCGTCGTCCACGCCCACTTCGCGAAAGCACGGGAGGCTTCCACATAGTCGCGGGCCAGAGACGCCTCTTGGGCGGTTCTGGGGTCGGCATATCGGAGGTCGGTCAGCACGATGTCCGTCAGTTCCGGATACCGTTCGACGACCTGGACTCTCTCGAATCCGCTCGTATTATACACGAAAGGCAGCCGGATGCCAACCGCTTTTAATCGGGCCGCCGCCTCGGCGATTTGGGGAAGCCACATCGTCGGGGTGACCAGATTCCAGTTGTGGGCGCCCCGCCCGGCCAAATCGCGCATCACACGCTCCAGGCCGCCGGTCCCGATGACGGCCCCTTTCCCCTCCTGGCTCCAGCCGAAGTTCTGGCAGTACAGGCACCGGAGGGTGCAGTGCGAGAAGAACACGGTGCCTGAGCCGCGGGTTCCGGAGACGGGAGGCTCCTCGCCGTCGTGCAGTCCCCAGCGGTAGACCTTCACCTCCGCCCCCGCGCCGCAGAATCCCGTCTTTCCCGCGCCGCGGTCCGCGCGGCACCGCCGGGGACAGAGCTCGCAGGCCGCGAGATCCGGGAAAACCTCCGCCCCGCGCGTCGCCGACACGTCCGATTCCATACTCTTAATAGACAGAAAACAGATTCCAGCCGGAAGGGGCGGCCTACATCTCGAGCCGGAAGAACTCGAGCGCCTCGCCGTCCGGCCCCTCCACGAACGCGCAGTGGATCACAGCCTTCACGGGAGCGGAGTCGGGGCTGACGCTCTTCGGGGCGATGGTCGGCTTCGCGCCGGCGGCGACCGCCGTGTCGAAGGCCTTCTGGACGTCCGCGACCTCGAAAGCGACATGGAAAAAGCGTCCCTCGGCGGTCCGCCCGTCGTCGCCGCGGGCGAAGAGCTCGAGGCACTGCCCGTTGCCGCAGTCCAGGAGACAGATGCGGCCGCGGCCCTCGCCCCACTGGAGGATGTTCTTGAAGCCGAGCCGCTCGTAGAAGGCGAGAGACTTCTCGAAATCGCTCGCCGCCAGCGCCACATGGGCGAATCCCTTGATGTCGATCTTGGTGTTCATCGGTCGTTTCCTTTCAAATCTGTAGGTTTTCGCGCGCTCACGCGAGCATCGCCGCGGCGACGGAGCCGCTTGTCTCTTTTCCGGCCAGCGCCTCAAGCAGCGCCAGCGCGAACGGGAGGGCCGTCGCGGGCCCCGTCCCGGTGATCACGTTCCCGTCCCGCACCGTCACGGCGTCCGCGACGTACGTTCCCCCGGAAATCTGTCCCTCCATGCCGGGATAGCAGCAGAACCGGCGTCCGGCGAGCAGCCCGGCCGCGCCGAGAGCGACCGGCGACGCGCAGACCGCGGCGACGAACCGGCGGGCGCCGGCCGCGGAACGGAGCGCCTCCCGGGCCGCGGGGGTGTCGCGGAGCGCGCGCATGCAGCCCATTCCTCCGGGGCACGCCGTCAGATCGAACGCCGAGGCGTCGGCCTCCGCGAGGGTGGTGTCCGCGTGAAAGTCGATTCCGTGCGCGCCGCGCACGAGCGTCTCCGCCTTCAGGGCGGCCGTCGTCACCTCGACGCCGCCGCGGCGCAGGACGTCCACGATGGTGATCGCCTCGATTTCCTCGCATCCGTCCGCGAGCAGGACCAGCGCTGTCTTCTTCATCTTGTTGTGTTCCGGAATCCGGTTCCCCCGTCCGGTCCGCAAAGTATACCACACCCGCCCCCCGTCTGTGCTATACTGTTTCACTCTTTCGCGATTGCAACCCATTCCGAAAACACCGCCCCGAACAGTTCCGTCATTCTCCGTCTCCATGTCCCGCCTGTTCTTCGTCAATTTCCTCACGTTCGTCCGCGCGCCGCTCGCGCTCGCGGCCTCCGTCACGTCCCTCCTCTGCCTCTGGTTTCCGCGGGCCGGACTCGTCGCGGCGACATTGGTCCTTCTCGCGGTCTCCGCGCTCACCGACCTCTTCGACGGGAAACTTGCCCGAAAATGGGGTGTCGTGAGCCGGCTCGGCGCGCTCGCGGACCCGCTGATGGACAAGGTGTTCTATGTCGTCACGCTTCCCACGGCCACCTTCATGGCGGTCTATCTCGGCGACATCCGCCACGCGGTCGTCCTCCTCGTGCTCGACATCGTCTCGCTCGCCCGCGACCTCTGGGTGACGTTCCTGCGCGCGGTCGCCTCGGGCTCCTCCGCGAAACTCGGGGCGAACTGGTACGGGAAGGTCCGCACGGCCCTCGCCCTCCCCGTCATCGCCTTCATCCATCTCGCGCTCGGCCTCCGCTGCCTCGAGGTCGCGGAGATCATCACGTTCCGGGTTCCCCTTCCCGTCCTCTACACGCTCGAGGGCGTCCTCCTCCTCGTCACCGTCCTCTCGGGCCTGACCTACACCCGGTTCTACGCGCCGCAGCTCAAAGAGTCGATGCGGTCCAAATGACCCGCCGCCCCGCGCGGCCGCCCTTCCCGAATCCACGCCCCTTTCCCGCAACCGACACGTCCCCGTCCTTCCCGCCATGATTCTAGAAGACCTCCTCGCCCATCCCGAGAACTACGACACCCGCGCGGCCCGACTCGGGCGCTGCACCGTCCAAACGCCAGTCCAGACCGCGAATTTCGTCGGCGAGGAAGAGCGCGTCGCCGTCACCGCCGACCTCGACGTCCTCCGCCGTTTCCAGGCCGAGGGGCGCGAGATTCCCTCGTTCGAGAAGGCCGGTCCCCACCAAAAGATTTTCCACGCCCCCGCCTGGACCCGCGCCGCGATCGTCACCTGCGGCGGACTCTGCCCGGGGCTCAACGACGTCATCAAGGGCGTCGTCAACCTCCTCTGGTTCGAGTACGGCGTCCGCCACGTCTTCGGCATCCGCTACGGCCTCGCGGGCTTCATCCCCTCCTTCGGGTTCGAGCCCCTCGTGCTCAACCCCGACGTGGTCGACGAGATCCACGAGGACGGCGGCACCATCCTCGGCTCCTCCCGCGGCTCGCAGGACTCCGACGCCATCGTCGAGACGCTCGCCCGGATGAACATCAACATCCTCTTCTGCGTCGGCGGCGACGGCACGCTCCGCGCCGCGCACGACATCGCGCTCGCCGCCCGGAAGCGGAAATACAACCTCTCCGTCGTCGGCATCCCGAAGACGATCGACAACGACCTCAATTTCATCGGGCGCTCCTTCGGTTTCGAGACCGCGGTCTACCAGACCAACGACATCATCCGCTCGGCGCACATCGAGGCGAAGGGCGCCGCGAACGGCATCGGCCTCGTCAAGCTCATGGGGCGCGATTCCGGCTTCATCGCCGCCTACGCCGCGCTCGCCAACTCGGTCGTCAACCTCTGCCTCATCCCCGAAGTTCCCTTCGGGATGGAGGGGCCGGACGGACTTCTCGCCGCGCTCGAGCGCCGCTTCTCGCTCGGCAAGACCCACGCCGTCATCGTTGTCGCGGAGGGAGCCGGGCAGGACCTCGTCGAGCAGGAGGCCGAGCGCCGCGACGCCTCGGGCAACGTCCTCAAGAAGGACATCGGCGACTACCTGCGCCGCAATATCGTCACGGGCATGAGGAAATTGGGACGGGACGTCACCGTCAAATACTTCGACCCGAGCTACTCGATCCGGTCCGTCCCCGCGCAGGGGACCGACGCGATCCTCTGCTCGATGCTCGCCGCCGGCGCGGTCCACGCCGCGATGGCGGGCCGCACCGACTGCGTCGTCGGCAATCTCAACGACACGCTCTCCCTTGTCCCGATTCCCCTCGCCACCGCCGAGCGCCAGAAGGTCGACCTCAAGAGCCCGCTCTGGACCGCCGTCATCGACGCCACGCGCCAGGACGAGTACTTCGGCGTGGTCCCTCTCCGCCGCTAGCCCCGGCTTTACACGCTCGATTGGTTTCTGATATACTCCCAGACCAATTGTCTTTCCATTTTTCCGCCATGACCTCTACTCCCGTTCTTCCCCCTTCCCTTTCCCGTGTCGCGGTGCTCGGAGCGCGCGGCATGGTCGGGTCCGCCGTCGTCCGACGGCTGGAGGCGCTCGGAGCGCCGGAGATTCTCGCCGCGGGCCGTGCCGAATGCGACTGCCTCGACCGCGCCGCCGTCCTCGACTTTTTCCGGCGGACGAAGCCGTCGGCCGTTGTCGTCGCCGCCGCGAAAGTGGGCGGCATCGAGGCCAACCGGACGATGCCGTTCGACTTTCTCTACCAGAATCTCGCCATCGCCGTCAACACGGTCGAGGCCGCGGTCGAGGCGAAGGTTCCGCGAGTCCTCTATCTCGGCTCCTCCTGCATCTACCCGCGTCTGGCCGCGCAGCCGATTCAAGAGAACGCCCTTCTCTCAGGCCCTCTGGAGGAGACCAACGAGGGCTACGCCATCGCGAAAATCGCCGGTCTCAAACTCTGCCAACACGCCCGCGCGCAGTACGGCGTCCTCTTCCACTCGCTCATGCCGACGAACCTCTACGGTCCGGGGGACAACTACCATCCCGAGCATTCGCACGTTCTTCCGGCGCTCATCCGCCGGTTCGAGAACGCCCGCCTTTCCGGCGCCGCCTCCGAGACGCTCTGGGGGACCGGTTCCGCGCTCCGCGAGTTTCTGCATGTCGACGACCTCGCGTCGGCCGTGACGTTCGTCCTCTCGCTCGACAATCCCCCCGACTGGGCCAACGTCGGCTCCGGCGAGGAAGTCTCCATCAAGCGCCTCGCCGAGATGGTGCGCGACGCCTGCGGCGCGTCCTGCGAGATCAAATGGGACGCCACACGCCCCGACGGCACACCGCGCAAACTGCTCGACTGCTCCATCCTCCGGAATCTCGGGTGGAAACCCGCCGTCTCCCTCAAGGAAGGCATCGCCCGCACGGTCCTCGACTACCGGGCCGAGGGCGAGACCCGCCGCGGGGACGCCCGCTGAGCGCCGCCCTCTCCCGAATCCAGAGACCGGACAGACCGAAGCCGTCCCCGGCATACGCGGAATCTGTCGCGCGGGGG
>JAZUKQ010000397.1:0-2705 GCA_045643325.1 Kiritimatiellia bacterium
GATGGAGGGACTCCAGCGCTTCGCGCTCCTCACCGGCGTCTCGAAGTTCTCCAAGGTGTCGGTCTTCTCCGACCTCAACAACCTCACGGACCTCACGATGGACGCCCGCGCGGCCACGCTCCTCGGCTACACGCACGAGGAGGTCCGGAAATACTTCGACGAGGGCGTCGGCGACCTCGCCGCCGCCAACGGCCTCACGAAGGACGAGGCATACGAACGGCTCACGGCGATGTACGACGGGTTCCGGTTCGAGGAAAATTCCCCGACCGTTTTCAATCCGGTGTCCATTGGCAAATGCCTGGTTTCCCGGAAATACGCCAACTACTGGTTCGAGACGGGTACGCCGACGTTTCTTCTGGAGATTCTGCGGGACAAGCCCGTGGATCTGGACCATCCGGAACTGCCGGAGACCGCCTTCTCCGTCTTCGAGCCGGAAAACGCCCCCGCCATGCCGCTTCTGGTCCAGACCGGCTACCTCACCATCAAGGGCGCCCGCCGCGAGAACCTCATGACCTACTACACGCTGGGGTTTCCGAACTTCGAGGTGTCGCAGGCCTTCAGCGACGCGCCCTCGCAGGTGCTTTCCGGACTCGAGGCGCCGGATACCGCGTCCCTGCTCACGCAGATGGTCCAGGCCCTGCGCGAGGGCGACCTCGACGAGATGCTGGAGACGCTCTCCTGCTTCTTCGCGAACATCCCCTCGACCATCACCCTGAAGCAGGAAAAGTACTACCAGACGATCCTCTACACGGTGTTCCTGCTCGTCGGCGCGCGCGTCCAGTGCGAGATTGTGACGAACCGGGGCCGCGCGGACGCCGCCATCGAGACCGCCGCCGGCGTCTTCGTCTTCGAGTTCAAGCTCCGCGGCACCGCCGCCGAGGCCATCGCGCAGATACGCGCCAAGGGCTACGCCGAGAAGTACCGCAACTCCGGCAAGAAGGTCACCCTCGTCGGCGTCGTCTTCGACGAGGCCACGCGCAACCTGGGCGAACGCATCGTCGAACCGCTGTAGAAGCCCGCCCTCCGCGAAATCCGTCCCCTGCCCTCCTCGTCCCAATGCGCCACATCGCCTTCTTCGGCATCCAGCTTCACGGAAACGACGCGGCCATGCTCCGCGGTGTCTTCCGCTATGCGCAGCAGTGCCCCGACTGGATGCTGCACGACCCCTGCATGACGGGGAAATGGCCCACGGGGCCGAAGAGTCGCCCCTCGGGGATCATTGCGAACGTCATTGACGCCGATGCCGCCCGCTACTGCGCCTCCTTCCGTGTGCCCGTGGTGAACATCAGCGCCCCGCAACCCGCCATCCATTCGTTCCCCACGGTGGCGGTGGACACCCCGGCCATCGGGCGAATGGCCGCCCAGCACTTCCTTGAGCGCGGGCTGCGCCATGTCGCCTGGTTCGACGCCATGCCGGACTTCCCGTTCATCGCCGAACGCGGAACCGGGTTCGAGGCCCTTGCGCACGAACGGGGAATCCCATGCTTTTCATACCAGGTCCGTTTCGCCCAGCGGGACTGGGACCGAATCGGCGCCGAGGTGTCGGATTCCGCCGTCGCCGACTGGCTATGCTCCCTGCCGAAGCCATGCGGCGTGTTCGCGACGACCGACCTGGCCGGGCGCGACCTCTGCTGGCTCTGCCACCAGATGGGCATCAACGTCCCGGAAGACATCGCGGTCGTCGGCGTCGACGACTTCGACTTCATCTGCGACACGTCCTGGCCGTCGCTCTCCAGCGTCCGCCTTCCCAATGCGGACATAGGCTTCCGGGCGGCGGAACTTCTCGACCGGCTCATGTCGCACCGCAAGGCGCCGCCGTTGTCGCTCTTCCAGCCCATCGACGTCCATGTGCGGCAGTCCTCGGACACCATTGCCATCGAGGACCGGCACGTCGCGCAGGCGCTGGCTTTCATCCGCACGCACGCCCAGGAGCATCTGGACGTGCAGGACGTCATGCGCACCTGCGGACTCAACCGCCGCGCGCTGGAGCGCGGGTTCCGGGGCTTCCTCGGGCGGACGGTGCTGGAGGAAATCCACCACGCCCGCATCGCCCTGGCGCGCAAGCTTCTCACGGACACCGACCTGTCCATCGGCGAAATAGCGGTCCGCTCGGGGTTCCGCGACGAGCAGCAGATGGGGCTCATCTTCCGCAAGACCCTCGGCATCTCCCCGACGAAATGCCGGCGCAACGCGAAAACCCCGGAAGAACACTGACGCAGAACATCCGAACAAAGCGCAATCTCATGTCAACAAACGGCGCGCATGGGGTCGCACTGGTAGAGAAACTCCTCGAAGTTCGTCACGCCGTCATGGTCGGGGTCGAGACCCGCGTCATCGACATAGGGGTTGGTGCGGGTCCACTTCTGCCAGACATCCGGGAGGCCGTCGCCATCGGAATCCGTCTGCGGATAGTCACGGGCGACGTACCAGTCCGGCATGATGTGGCTTCCCGTGTTCAGCAGGGACATCGGGATGGAGAGCGAATCATTGGGCGAATTGGTGCCCTTGCTCCCGCCGAAGGCACCAGCCCGGCGACAATCAGCACCGCCGCGATCCGGCGGGGCGTGGACGATTTGCGGAACCACTGGACCGTATCGGAAACGATGCGGGACCGATGGACGAGCCACCCAAGAAGAAACGCCCCCCACACGAAACAAAGGAGGGCTCCAAGAGCGGTTGCGGAGGAATCGGGCAGATGGTTCACG
>JAZUKQ010000398.1:0-6205 GCA_045643325.1 Kiritimatiellia bacterium
GCCTCCCCCCCCGCCGCGTCCTGGAAGCGCCCTCCGCCCTCGGCGTCCGCGCCGCCCTCCCCGGCGAGTTCACCCGCCGCGCCTTTCTCAACGGCCGCCTCGACCTCACCGAGGCCGAGGCCGTCATGGACCTCATCGGCGCCGAGTCCGACCGCGCCGCCGACGCCGCCCTCGACCAGCTCTCCGGCGCGCTCGGCAAACGCGTCGCCCCCCTCTACGGCGCGCTCACCGACCTCCGCGCCGACCTCGAGGCCGCGCTCGACTTCGACGAGGACGCCGTCCCCGCGTCGCTCCGTCCCGACGCCCTGCGCCCCCGCCTCGACGCGGTCCGGAAGGAACTTCAGGAACTGCTCGGCACGGCGCGCGAGGGACGTCTCCTCCGCGAGGGGGCGCTCGTCGTCCTCGCCGGTCCTCCGAATGTCGGCAAGTCCACGCTCTTCAACGCGCTTCTCGCCTCCGACCGGGCCATCGTCTCGCCCGTCCCGGGCACCACGCGCGACACGCTCGAGGAGACGCTCCTCCTTCACGGCGTCCCGATCCGCCTGGTCGACACCGCGGGCCTCCGCGACGCGCCCGACGCCGTCGAGCGGCTCGGTGTCGAGCGCGCCCGCGCGCAACTCGCCAAAGCCGACCTCGTCCTCCGCCTTCAGGAATGCGCCCGCGCGTCTGACGCCCGGCCCGAGACCGGCCCGTCCCGCGGCCTCATCCTCTTCACCAAACTCGACCTCGCGCCCGGCTTCGTCCCGCCCGAAGGCGCCCACGCGGTCTCCGCGCGCACGGGACAGGGCATTCCGGAACTCGTCGCGGCGATGACCGGCGCGCTCGGCATCGCCACCGCCTCCCACGCCTCCGCCGCGGTCAACGCGCGCCACACGGCGCTTCTTCTCGAGGCCTCCCGCGCGCTCGCCGAGGCCGCGTCCCTGCTGGATGTCCCCGCAAGCGGGCCGGAATCGTTCTTCGACCCCGTCCTCGTCGCGCAGGCCCTCCGTTCCGCGCAGGAATCCTTGGCCTCGATCACCGGACGGACGGCATCGGAAGACATGCTGGACGCGGTCTTCTCGCGCTTCTGCGTAGGGAAGTAGGCACTCCCGTTTTTAAGGCTTGCGGAAACGACCGCCTTTTGCGACAATATGCGCATGCGCCCCCATACGGGTCCATTTTTCTTACTCCATACCTAAGAAGGCTTCTCATGGGCAAGTTTCTCAAAGTCGTTGTCATTATCCTCTTTCTCGCGAGCGCCGCAGCCGCTGTCCTCGCCTATATGAACTATGGCAAGCGCCAGATGCTCGCCGGCCGCACCGAAAAACTCGAAAAGGCCGTCGAGTCTCTCGCCGCCACATTCGATGAGAAAGATCCCGTCTTCGAAGGCATCTCCGACCACCCCGCCAAGGACATCGAGGACGTGACGGCCCGCGAGGTCGCCTCCCCCGAGACCTCCCGCTTCTGGGAGAGCTACAACGACGCCCTCGAGTCCATCGACGCCGAGAAGCTCAACATCAAGGGCCGCTCCATCAACGATCCGAAGACCGGAATGCGGATTCCCCAGATCAAGCAGTTCTACGCGCTCGACGAGAACGGCAAGCCCAAGCAGAGCTATGACGGATACGAGACCGAGGGCAAGGGCACGATGGCCGAGCTTCTCGAGGAAGTCCAGGAGCGCGCCTCCGCCCAGTCCAAGACCCTGAACCTCACCCGCGCCGAACTGAAGAAAGTCCGCGAGGAACTCGAGACCACCATCCGCGAGCTTAACGAGCAGAAGAAACTCCGCCGCCAGAACCTCGCCAAAATCGCCGAGCTCGAGGACAAGATCGCCAAACTCGAGAGCGAGAAGGCCGAACTTCAGGCCAAGGTCCAGCGCCTTGAGACCAAGAACTCCCAGCTCACCGACCAGGTCAACACCCTCCAGCAGGAGCTCGCCGACAAGCAGGAAGAGCTCGATGCCATGCAGAAGAAGTACGAGGACCTCGAGAAGAAGCACAAGGAACTTCTCCGTGGCTTCCCGACCGACGCCGGTCCCAGCGGCACCGCGGTCGCCGTCGACGGAAAGAACGCCGCCGGCCGCTCCACTCCGGGCGTCAAGGGCACGGTCGTGAAGGCCGACGCCAACTTCCCCTTCGTCGTCATCAAGCTCGATCAGGCGGCCGTCGAGGAACTGACCATCAAGAACGAGGACGGCTCCGTCGTCACCCGTCCCGAAGAGTATATGGTCCGCCGCAATGGATTCGACTCCCCCGCCGGCACCCTCATCTCCCGCGTCCGCATCCAGTCCATCAAGCGCGACTCGAATCTCGCCATCGCCGACGAACTCGTCGATTGGCAGCAGTCTCCCATCCAGATCGGCGATGAAGTGTTCTTCTAGCCGTCTCTTGCTCCTCTTTGGAATTCTGGCGGCCGCCGCGTTGGTCGGCGGCTGCCGGTCCATGGGAGACCCCTACGGGAGCGACATTCCCAACAGTACCCAAAACTGGGAACTGGCACCGGGGTACCTCAACTCCATGTCGAACTAATCCGAAAGCGAGCCCTCCCCGGCTCGCTTTTTTCCTTCCAATGTATCCCGTCCTCCCGCGACTCCGCGTTTCAGGACGAATCCCAGAGCCCATCATGGAAAACTTCATCCACGACTTCATCGACGCGGACCTCGCCTCCGGCAAACACACGCGGATCGTCACGCGCTTCCCCCCCGAGCCCAACGGCTACCTCCACATCGGACACGCCAAGGCCGTCTGCCTCGATTTCGGAACCGCCCTCAAGTACGGCGGCGAGTGCCACCTCCGCTACGACGACACCAACCCCACCTCCGAGGACATGGAGTTCGTGCACTCCATCCCCGAGGATATCCGCTGGCTCGGCTTCGACTGGAAGGAGCACCTCTATTTCGCCTCCGACTACTTCCCCAAGATGCTCGAGTATGCCTATAAGCTGATCGACGACGGCAAGGCCTACGTCTGCGAGCTCACGCCCGAGGAGTTCAAGGACTACCGGGGCGTACCCACGCGCCCCGGCAAGGAGCCCCCCGGCCGCTCCCGGACCGTCGCCGAGAACCGCGCGCTCTTCGACCGCATGGTCGCCGGAGAGTTCGAGGAGGGCCGCTATGTCCTCCGCGCCCGGATCGACATGGCCTCCCCCAACATCCACATGCGCGACCCCGCCATCTACCGCATCAAGAAGGCCACGCACCACCGCCAGGGCGACAAGTACTGCGTCTATCCGATGTACGACTTCGCCCACTGCATCGAAGACTCCATCGAGGGCATCACCCACTCCATCTGCACGCTCGAGTTCGAGGTCCACCGTCCCCTCTACGACTGGATTCTCGAGGCCGTCGGCGCTCCCTGCCGCCCCCGCCAGATCGAGTTCGCCCGCCTCAACCTCACCTACACCGTCATGTCCAAGCGCCGCCTCAAGGCCCTCGTGCTCGACGGGAAGGTCGCCGGCTGGGACGATCCCCGGATGCCCACGCTCGCCGGCATGCGCCGCCGCGGCTATCCGCCCGCCGCCATCCGCGCCTTCTGCGAGAAAATCGGCGTCACCAAGGTCGAAAGCACCACCGACTTCGCCCTCCTCGAGTACTGCGTCCGCGAGGAACTCAACCGCTCCGCGCTCCGCCGCATGGCCGTCCTCCACCCTCTCAAGGTCGTCATCGACAACCTCCCCGCCGACGCCGAGGAGACGTTCGACGCGGTCAACAATCCCGAGGACCCCGCCGCCGGAACGCGCCCGGTCACCCTCACCCGCGAAATCTGGATCGAGCGCGAGGACTTTATGCTCGACCCGCCGAAGAAGTTCTTCCGGCTCGCTCCCGGACGAGAGGTCCGCCTCCGCTACGCCTGCCTCTTCACCTGCACCTCGGTCGAGACGGATCCCGCCACCGGCGAGGTCGTCTGCGTCCACGGCACCTGGGACCCCGCCTCCCGCGGCGGCAACTCGCCCGACGGACGCACCGTCAAGGGCACCATCCACTGGGTCAGCGCCAAATACGCGAAGCCTTTCCCCGCGCGCCTCTACGACCGCCTCTTCTCCGTCGAGGACCCCATGGCCGATCCGGACAAGGACTTCATGGAGTTTCTGAATCCGGACTCCCTCACGGAAACGTCCGCCCTCGTCGAGCCGGCGCTCGCCGACGCCGCCCCCGGCGAGACGTTCCAGTTCGAGCGGCTCGGCTACTTCACCGCCGACGCCGTCGACTCGAAGCCCGGCGCCCCCGTCTTCAACCGCGTCGCCACCCTCCGCGACTCCTGGGCGAAAATCGCGGGAAAGTAGGCGCCTCGGCGCTCCCCGTCGCGGCCATGCTCAACGTTCTTTCGGAAAGTCCGTTGCGGCGCGCGGCCGGAGGACTCCGGGTCTCCGCCGGAGAGCCTCCCGACAGGGCTTCCCGCTTCCCATTTTCTCCCAAATAGAGTATTATTTCCTTCATCCCTCTGATTTTCCCCGCGCCCGCCTCCTGTTTCACCGCGCTTTCCACGGAAGGCGCCCGCGCCCCCGCACGTTTTCCCGACACTTCCCATGATTTCCAAATGTCTCATCACCGGCGGAGCCGGTTTCATCGGTTCCCAGCTCGCCCGCCGTCTTCTCGCCCAAGGGCATGAAGTCACGGTCATGGACAATCTGTTCACCGGCACCCGCGCGAACATCTACGATCTTCTCGGGAATCCCCGCTTCAATTTCATCCTCCACGATGTCACGCAGCCGTTCTGGGGACAGTTCGACGTCATCTACAATCTCGCCTGCCCCGCCTCCCCCATCCACTACCAGAAAAACCCCGTCGAGACCGTCAAGACCTCGTTCCTCGGCATGATGAATGTCCTCGAGCTCGCGCTCAAGACCAAGGCCCGCGTGTTCCACACCTCGACCTCCGAAATCTACGGAGACCCCGAAATCCATCCGCAGCCCGAGACCTATTGGGGTCACGTCAACACCATCGGCATCCGCTCCTGCTATGACGAGGGCAAGCGCGTCGCCGAGACGCTCGCCGTCGACTACACGCGCGAGTACGGGATCGATGTCCGGATGATCCGCATCTTCAACACCTACGGCCCCTTCATGCACCCGCACGACGGTCGCGTCGTCTCCAATTTCATCATTCAGGCCCTCTCCAACAAGGACATCACCATCCAGGGAGACGGATCCCAGACGCGCAGTTTCCAGTTCGTCGACGACCTGCTCGACGCCATCGACCTCTATATGGCCCTTCCCCGCGACGAGGTCAAGTCGTTCTTCGCGCGCCGCGGCTTCGACGTCCCCGTCCTCAATGTCGGCAACCCCGGCGAGTTCACCATCAAGGAACTCGCGGAGAAGACCCTCGCCCTCATCCCCGGCTCGACGAGCAAAATCGTCTATCACCCGCTTCCCAAGGACGATCCGAAACGCCGCAAGCCCGACATCTCCATGACCCAGGAACTCCTCCCCACCTGGGCCCCCCGCATCCCCCTCTCCGAAGGTCTTCCCAAAACCATCGAGTATTTCCGCACCCATCAGGACGCCTGGAAAGACTGACCGCCCCGCGCGCCAGAGGAATTCCCTTTTATCCCCCAGCCCTTTCAATCCATGACTATCCAAGACATCTCCGACCTCAAAGCCCAGGCGCTCGCGGCCGTCGCCGCGGCCTCCGACGCCGAGGCCCTCGAAAAGGTCCGCATCGCCTTCTTCGGCCGCAACGGCTCCATCCCCGCCATGTCCAAGGGCATGCGCGACATCCCGCCCGCCGAACGCGCCGCCGCCGGTGCCGCCCTCAACGCGCTCCGCACCGAGACGCAGGCCGCCTTCGAGGCCCGTCAGGACGCCCTCGCCTCCGCCGCGTCCGCCGCCGAGGCCTCCTCGTTCGACTTCACCCTCCCCGGGAACACGCCTCCCCTCGGCTCGATTCATCCCGTCTCCCTCGTCATGGAGGAATGCGCGCGCATCTTCGGCCGCCTTGGATTCACCGTCGCCGACGGTCCGGACATCGAGACCGAATTCAACAACTTCGACGCCCTCAACACCGCGAAGCATCACCCCTCGCGCGACGAGTCCGACACGTTCTGGCTCCCCGGCGGCTTCCTCCTCCGCACCCAGACGTCCTCCGTCCAGGTCCGCGCCATGCTCGCCAAACAGCCCCCCGTGCGCATCGTCTGCCCCGGCCGCTGCTACCGCCGCGACACGATGGACGCCACCCACTCCGCGAACTTCCACCAGATCGAGGGCCTCTACGTCGATACCAAGCCCGTCT
>JAZUKQ010000399.1:0-2040 GCA_045643325.1 Kiritimatiellia bacterium
CACTATCTCTTCGAAACGTACCTCGCCCGCGGGCGCGCCGACCTCTTCCTCGTCCGCCTCTCGCTCTGGAAGGGCTATGTGGACCTCGGGCTCCGCACCCCGCTCGAGTCTCCGGGCGAGGCGCGCTCCGACTGCCACGCCTGGGGCTCGCACCCGCTCTACCACCTCCAGACCGGCCTCGCCGGCATCCGCCCGGCGGCCCCGTTCTTCGCGGCGGTGGACATCGCGCCCTGCCCCGGACCGCTTCCGGAGCTTTCCGGCGCCCTTCCGCACCCGAAGGGCGACATCGTCTACAACCTCGCCTTCGCTCCCGACGGCTCCCTCTCCGGCTCCGTCGTCCTCCCCGCCGGGCTTCCCGGCACGTTCCGCTGGCACGGCGCCTCCCTTCCCCTTTCCGCGGGGAAGAACACCCTCGCGGTTCCCGGCTAGCCGGACGCCCGGTCCGTTCTCAGCAGAGCGCCGTCAACACCGCTCCGGCGAGAACGAGCGCGAGGGGGATCAGTTTCGCCCGGAGATTCAGGTCGTGAAAAAGCGTTCCGCCTAAGAAAAAGGCGACGACGGTGCTCGTCCGCCGGAACACGGCGACCACCGAGACCGGGGCCTCCGGACGCGACAGCGCGCGGAAATAGAACCAGTCGGAAAGCACGAGCAGGACGCCCACGGCGGGAATCGTCCAGCGCCAGACGAACGGGGAACGCTCGCCCGCGCGCCACACCATCCGGCGCACGGCCCATACGCAGCCGTACAGAATCACCATGCCGGCGCTGAAATACAGCTGCACGGTCGGCGCGGGAAGACCGGCCCGCGAGAGCAGATACTTGTCGTAAAGGCCCGACGACGCGCCGAAGAGCGTGCCGAGGAGCATGAGCCCCGTCTCGCGGCTCCACAGGGGAAACCCCTCCCGCGATCCCAAGGCGGCGAGGCCGAGGAATCCCGAGAGCATGAGGGCCATTCCGGCGGCGCGGCCCCAGGACGGGATCTCCTGAAAAAGCGCCATCGCGCCGAGGACGGTCCAGAACGGGGCGGCCGAACGGATCGGCGCGGCGAGGGAGATCGGCAGCCTGCGCATCGCGCAGTAGATCGATCCCCAGCCCGCGCCGACCAGCAGCACCTTGACGCCGAGAAGCGCCCGGACACGCCACGGGACGTCCGCCGCGGCGGGGAGCCCGCCGCTCAATCCGGAGACCGCGAGAAACGCGGCGAGTCCCGCGAGCGAGGAGACCAGAAGCACCTCGACGACGGAGTTTCCCTTCACGGCGTGTTTCCGCGAGACGTCGTAGACGCCCAGAGAAAGAGCGGAGAGAGCGACAAAGATCGGCCAGTTCATCAGATTCCTTCCATTTTCATCGGGCCGGAAGTATACCATAACTCCCTCTCCATTCCTCCATAGAATTCCCCGCCGCCTCCGGAGCGCCGGTCCGTCTGCGGGAGACGCGGCGATCGGGCAAACCCGGCCCCCTTCGAGGGGGCTGTCGGCGGAGCCGACTGGGGGTGTTTTCCCGGGGGCGGGAGGCAACACCCTCCGGCGCCGCGCGCCGTCGGCGCCCCTCCCCTGGGGAGGCGCCTGCGGCGGGCGGCTGAGTCGGAGCAGCTCCGGCCCCCTCCGCGAGGGGGCTGCCGCTTGCGGCTGGGGGAGTACACCGGGCGTAGCAAAGGGACGGCGCGGCGACCCGCGAATCTGTTCCGCGTCTTTGCCCGGCGTTGCAAGGTATGCGCAAGTGTGCGAGACGGCTTGGCCGCCGCACGGTGTACACCCCCCGGCGGCGCGCCGCCTCCCCCCGCGCGGCGGGGGGCGGGCTTTGCCCGACCGACGCGAAGCCGGAATGACGACGCCTCTGCGAGTGTCTTGGGCCGCGCGGCACCACGCACCGCTTGGGCACCGCGCGTCCGCTTTCGGGTGAAGCCCGGCCCCCTTCGAGGGGGCTGTCGGCGGAGCCGACTGGGGGTGTTTTCCCGGGGCGGGAGGCAACACCCTCCGGCGCCGCGCGCCTTCGGCGCACCTCCCCTGGGGAGGCGCCTGCGGTGGGCGGCGGTCGCGGC
>JAZUKQ010000400.1:0-3504 GCA_045643325.1 Kiritimatiellia bacterium
CGCCGCTCCTACGCCTCCCTGCTCCGGCAGATTCCGTCCGGCGCGATGCCGCTTCCGGGATCCGGCTACGCCCGTTCCGCCGAACCGACGACGGCCGACGTGTTCGCGATCGAGCCGTACGACTCGTGTCAGTTCGCATCCTGCTTCTACTTCCCGGCCGTTCTGAAGGAGCCGGTGCCGGTGTATCCGGCCACGGTCTCCGTCGACGGCGTCTGCCGCGGCCGCGCCGAGCCGTTCTCGTGCAACGTCGTCGCGGAGCCGACCGTCAAGGACACGGCGAGCTGGGCGTACGTCTCGCAGCGCGGCACCCCCGAGGAGACGCTCGGATTTCTCCGGTCGCACAACCTCCGCGACGGCGGAATCGACCTCTCCAAACTCCTCTGGCGCCTCGCCGACAAGGACTTCTTCGGGAAGGCCGTCGAAGTCCTGGAGAGCGCGGGCGTATACGACGGGGACGTCTGGAGCTACGCCTTCCGCCACGACGACATCGCGCGCATGAAACAGTATCTGGCGCGGCCGGAGACCGTCCGGAACATCGCCGCGGGCCTGTGGCTCCACAGCCCGGCGCTCGACATCGACCCCGAGGAGTACGACCTCTTCGAGCACCTCGAGTACGGACCGATCGTCCGGTCGCGCGCGCATTCGTTCGGAACGGGCCTTGTCATCGACAACAAGACTTTCGAGGCGCAGTACCGCCGGTTCCTCGACGTCTTGGCGTACAAACCGGCGCCCGAGGCGCGCGACCTGCTCCTCGAGGCCGTGTACCTTCTCCTGCAGGGCCGCGTGGACGACGCGAAGGCGCGGCGCGCCGAGGCGGGCGACAACGGACCCGAGGCGCTTCAGCGCGCCTATCTCGACGCCTATCTCGCGTTCTCCGACGGCGATGTCGCCGCGGCCCGGAAAATCGCCGGCGCCTATCGGGACTACCCGGTCCCGCGCTGGCGCGACCGCTTCCGCGCGGTGCTCCGCCAGGCCGACGAGATCGACGCGCCGGCGTCCGCCACGGCCGACGCGGAGAACCCGGCGGCGGCGGCCCCCTCGGTCGAACTCGCCATGGAGGGCTCCGAGGCGGCGCTCTCGGGCCGCAACCTCGCGTCGTGCAGGCTGCGCGCGTATCCGATGGACATCGAGATGCTCTTCTCGCGGAACCCGTTCCTCGGGACGGACATCCCGGGACGCTTCACGTTCCTCCGGCCCGCGTGGGAGACGGAGGTCAAGCTCGCGAAGGGCCCGGCGCGCGTCGAGCTTCCGAAGGCGCTGCTCGGCTCGAACCTCATCCTCGAGGCCGACGGCGGCGAGGGGATGGCGTCCTCGCGCGTCACCTACCTCCCGCGCACGCTCGATGTCCAGGTCGTCCGCAACTACGGCGAGATCCGCGTCCGCGACGCGAAAGGAAAGCCGGTGGCCGGCGCGTACGTCAAGGTCTACAGCCGGCCCTACGCGGGAGCGGAGCCGGTCTTCCACAAGGACGGCTACACGGACCTCCGCGGCGTCTTCGACTACGCGGGCGTGACGCTCGACGCGCCGCCCCCCGTCGAGATGTTCGCCCTGCTCGTGCTCGACGAGAAGAACGGTGTCCGCACCCTCCAGACCCCGCCCCCGGAGCGCTGAAACGCGCCGCATGAGGCTCCATGCCGTCCCCGGCCCCCGCCCCCGCGGGTTCTCCGGGACGGCGCAGCTTCCGGCGGGGGCGAGACGCGCCCCGCCGTGCGGAAAGGAAACCAGCGATGAAGTGGACACGTCAGGAATACGTCGACCTGATGACGTACCGGAACACGGGGCGGCCGATGTTCTCGGAGTTGTTCGGACCGCTCGTCGGGCTCGACCGGGAATGGCGGGCGCAGGGCGCGACGGAGGCGATGATCGGCATGGAGGCCTTCGCGTTCGACTACGTCCCGGTATGCGGAATCGGGCGCACGGGAGCCGTTCATACACTGCCGAAGGTCGTTCTCGAGGACGACGAGACGCACTACCTCGGACTCGACGGATTCGGCCGGCGGGTCCGCATGGACAAGCGGACGGCCACCATTCCCCTCCCCGAGACCTTTCCCGTGGAGACGATGGACGACTGGCTGCGGCTGAAGCCGATGTTCCTCTACGACCCGTGCCGGGTGACGGACGAGGAAATCGCCGCGGCGCGCGCGCGGCAGCGGGACGGAGCGGTTTTGACCGTGGGGATTCCCGGCGGGTTCGACATTCTCCGCGAGTTGATGGGCGAGGAGAACGGCTGTGTCGCGATGTTCGAGGACCCGGAGCTTGTCGGGGACATCCTCGACACGGTGGGGAGGACCTGCGAACGGGTGATCCAGGAGATTCTCTCGCGCGGGCTTGTCCCCGACCAGTTGTCGGTCCATGAGGACATGGCGGGGAAAAGCGGACCGATGGTCGGGCCGAACATGGTCGCCCGGTACATCGCGCCCTACTATCTCCGCTCCTGGAACCTCGTCCGCGAGGCGGGGACGGAGTTGTTCTGCCAGGACAGCGACGGAAACATGAATCCGGTCATCGACGCGTTCGTCGAGGCAGGCGTGAACATCTTCTATCCCTGCGAGCCCGCCGCGGGGATGGACATTGTCGCCCTCCGGAGGAAGTACGGGCACAAGATCGCCTTCAAGGGAGGCATCGACAAGCACGTCCTCCGCCGATCGGCCGAAGAGATCGACGAGGAACTCGCCTACAAACTACAGCCCTGCGTGACCGAGGGCGGCGTTGTGCTCGGGCTTGACCACCGGATTCCGAACGGCACGCCCCTCCCGAACTACGTCCATTACGTGAACCGCGCCCGCGAGATGCTCGGGATGCCGCCGTACGAGGCCTGTCCGCCGTCGTGGGGCCGGATGGCGTTCTGACGCGACGCGCGTCCCCGTACCAACCCTCCGCCAGACCCAGGCCGAAGGTCTCTTCGTCAAAAGGGCTCAATAAGAGAACTCTGTTTTACAAAAACACGGATTTCCTCTCTCCGACCTCGATTCACCGCGCGGAAGAGCTTACAAAAAAGGAGGCTTCGTGCATAAGTGTGGGTGGAAAGTTGCCGCATAAGTTCGGTTGACCCTTATTTTACAGGGGCCTTCTTGCCTCGTCCAGGCCACGGAATTTCTATCGACGAACAGAACAGCATGATCAGGCCTATCCTCGTGTCGATGTCGCGGAATCCGTAGGCGATTCGAATCAGCAACTTGATCTTGTTGTTCGTCGCCTCAATGCGGGCGTTGCTGAGTCCGAACCCGATTGTGTTGAGGATGTGTCTCTCGTGGCGACGGATCTTCCGCTGGAGTTCCACGAATGCGGGAATCCGGCAGTGCCGGGCGCTCTTGATCCATTTGCCGAGATACTCTTTCGCCGCGTCACAGGTCGTGAGCTTGAAGACGAGACGGAGCTCCTCCTTCAGTTCATGGGCCCGGCGGAGCCTCTTGTCCTTGGCCTGGATCATCATGAGCCTTTCGCTCTGTTTAGCCGTCAGGTTCTCGGGGTTCTTGCCAAGCGGATACTTCGAACGTTTGAGGG
>JAZUKQ010000401.1:0-8551 GCA_045643325.1 Kiritimatiellia bacterium
GCACGAGCGTCTACCTCGTCGACAAGGTCATCCCGATGCTTCCGGAGCAGCTCTCCAACGGCGTCTGCTCCCTCCGGCCCGACGAGGACCGCCTCGCGTTCACGGTCGTGCTCACCTTCGACGAGAAGGCCAACGTCGTGGGTCGCGAGTTCTTCAAATCGGTCATCCGCTCCCGCCTGCGCCTCACCTACGAGCAGGCCATGGCGGAGATGGTCTCCCTGCCCGACGACCCGTCGCCGCTTCCCTCCGAGGCCCGCGCGCTCCTCCACAACGCCGCCATCCTCGCCCGCCAGATCCGCGCCAACCGCTTCCGCCGCTCCGCGCTCGACCTCGCCGTTCCCGAGGTCCGCATCGTCGTCGACCCGAAGACCGGCGCGATGACGGGTCTCGCCCCGACGCCGCACGACGAGTCGCACGAGCTCATCGAGGAGTTCATGGTCATCGCCAACGAGGCCGTCGCCTCGGAATGCGCCCGCCGCCACGTTCCCTACCTCTCGCGCCTCCACGACGCCCCCGACCCCGAGAAGCTCGAGGAGCTCGCCTCCTCGCTCGCCGCGATCGGCATCCAGGCCGGAAACCTCCTCGTCCCGCAGAACCTCGCCGCGCTCGTCCGCCGGGTCCAGGACCATCCGCTCCGCAACACGGCGAACATCCTCATCCTCAAGAGCATGAAGCGCGCGGAATACTCCGCCGACGAGACCGGACACTTCGGGCTCGGCAAGAAGTTCTACAGCCACTTCACCTCCCCCATCCGCCGCTATCCCGACCTTGTCCTCCACCGCCAGCTCGCGGCCGCCCTGGCCTCCCCGTCCTCCGCGCTCTACTCCCGCGACGAGCTCGCCGCGGTCGCGAAGTCCTCGACAGAGGCCGAGTACCGCGCCGAACAGGCCGAGCGGGAACTGACCGAGATCAAGAAATACGGATACCTGAGCGAGGCCGTCCGGAGCGGGAACGCCCCGGTTTTCGAGGCCATGATCACCAAGGTCGCGGAATACGGGCTCTTCGTCGAGGTGCTCGACCTCCAGCTCTCCGGCATGGTCCACGTCTCCACCCTCTCCCGCGCCTACCTCCGCTACGCTCCGGGCCGGGGGACTCTTTCCGGAGGCGGGAAAACCTTCGCCGTCGGGCAGACCCTCCGCGTCGTGCCCGCCGCTGTCAATCTCCTCGAACGAAAAATCGACTTCGTTCCCGAGCGTCCGTGACAGCGGGAACCCGCCCGCAGCCCGGCGGCGTCCCGCCTCGGTCCGCCCCGGACTCCTTCGCCCCCCCCGAATCTCCAGTCCCTCTTCCGTCCATGTTCTACGACCCGCTCTATATGCTTTTCGCGCTTCCGGCGCTTGTCCTCTCCCTCATCGCCCAGGCGAAGGTGAAAAGCACGTTCTCGAAGTTCTCGAAAGTCGCCGCGCGCTCGCGCATGACCGGCGCCTCCGCCGCCGAGTGCCTGCTCCACCGGGCCGGCATCTACGATGTCCGCGTCGAACATGTCGACGGCGTGCTCACCGACCACTACGACCCGGGCCATAAGGTCCTCCGCCTGTCCGAGTCCGTCTACGGCTCCGAGTCCCTCTCCGCGATCGGTGTCGCGTGCCACGAGGCCGGCCACGCCATCCAGCACGCGCGGGCCTATGCCCCGCTCGCGATCCGCTCGGCGATCGTACCGCTCGTCAACATCGGCAGCCAGGCCGGCGTGTTCATCATCCTCATCGGCGCCGCCCTCGGTCTGATGGGTCTCGCCAAAATCGGCGTCGTCCTCTTCTCGACGACCGTCCTCTTCGCCCTCGTGACGCTTCCCGTCGAATGGGACGCGAGCTCCCGCGCCAAGGCTCTCATGGTCTCCGCGGGCATCGTCAGCCCCGCCGAGGAGAAGTCCGCCGCCTCCGTCCTCAACGCGGCGTTCCTCACCTACATCGCCGCCGCGGTGAGCTCCATCGGCACCCTGCTCTACTATCTCATGCGCCTCAACGGCGACCGCCGCTAGCGCGCGGGGCGTCCCCGCGTCCGCGAGCGGAGTCCAAAAATCGCCGCGGCTACACCGTTCCCTTCACCCACTGAATCGGCGCGACGCCGCGGGCCTGAAGGAACGCGTTGGTCTTCGAGAACGGCCTCGAGCCGAAAAATCCGTTGTACGCGGAAAGCGGCGAGGGATGCGCGGAGGTCAGCACCAGGTGGTTCGGATTCGAGAGGAGCGCCTTTTTCGCGGCCGCGTTCCGCCCCCACAGGATAAACACGACCGGCTGGTCGAGCGTATTGAGAAGCTTGATGCAGTTGTCCGTGAAAAACTCCCATCCGTGCTGCGAATGCGAGTTCGCGGCATGCTCGCGGACCGTGAGCGTGGTGTTCAGAAGAAGCACGCCCTGCCTGGCCAGATAGTCCAGGTTCCCGTCCTGCTCCACCTTCACGCCGAGGTCCGTCTCCATCTCCTTATAGATGTTCACGAGCGAGGGCGGAAGCCGGTCGCACAGGACGCTGAACGCGAGCCCGTGCGCCTGGTTCGGCTCGTGATACGGATCCTGACCGAGAATCACCGCCTTCGTCTGCTCGATCGGCGTCACGGACAGCGCGTGAAGGATGTTTTTGTAGGGCGGGTAGCAGGGATGCGCCCGATATTCCGAGACCACGAACTCCTTCAGTTTGATGTAGTAGTCCTTTTTCGACTCTTCGGCGACAAACTCTCTCCAGCTCTTCATATCGAAAGCCATTTTCCTTATTCTTCGGGGCCCTCCGCGGCGCCTCCCGTACCATGCCGGGGACTTCGGAAACCTCCGTCCCGGCTTACTTCTCCGCGAGAGGCGCCCGCCGGTTCGGACAATTCGCCCGATGGCAGAGCGAGCACGTCTTGAAGTCCGTGTCGGAGGGGAAGATGATGCCGGAGACGGTCTTGTTGGGCACCATCAGGCACGAGTCGGTCAGATGCACGCCGATGGTCCCCTCGACGTCGCCGAGCAGGCGGAAAAGCTCCTTCTGCTGCGTGATCGGCCAGACGTCCGCGTCGCCCGAACCGGGGGCCATCCGCACGGTCCGGGAGAGCGCGTAGACTTTCCGGACCTCCTCGTCGAGCGCCTTGTTGGCGACCATAAGGGCCTGTAGCTTCACAAGGTCCAGCCAGAACTCCCCGAGAGGATCCCCGGCGACCTCCGTCCGAAGCGTGTCCAATTCCGCGCCGCACGTGGCGACGCACGGAAAGACGCGGCCGACGCCGGCGAGTTTTTCCGCCATCACCGCGCTCTCGAAGACGAATCCCCCCTCGAGAAAGACGCGGCCGTCCGCGATCCGTTCGACGAACGCCTCGCCGTACACGGCCTTCGGCCGCGCCACCGGCTCCGCCCGCGCGGCGAGGTCGAGACATTCCTCGGCCATGTCGTCGTCCGGGTCGATGTGCGCGGCCTTGAGAAGCGCCGCCTTGTCCACAGTAAAAGGCAGTCCTTGGATGATTTTCATAAAATCTCTCGCTTTCCCGCGGTTTCCGGCCGGACTTCCCGAATCGTCCGCTAGAATCCGGTCCGGACAGACGCCGCGCTTTGGAACATCCGGAATTATCCTCTGCCCCCGTTCCGGTGTCAAGCGGAAGGCCTCCGCCTCCTACCCGTCCTCCCGATGTTATGGTACAATGCGCGCGTCTCTTTTTCGAACCCCGAACCCCGCTATTCCGAAATGTCCGACATCCGCGTCCGTTTCGCCCCCTCGCCCACCGGCAAGGTCCACATCGGCAACATCCGCGCCGCCATCTTCAACTGGCTCTACGCCCGCCACCACGGCGGCACGTTCCTCCTCCGCATCGAGGACACCGACCTCGAGCGCTCCACCCCCGAGGCCATCCAGACGCTTCTCGACTGCATGGAATGGCTCGGCCTCACCTACGACGAGCCCGCCTTCTACCAGACCTCCCAGACGAAACACCATATCGAGATGGCCGAGGACCTCGTCCGCCGCGGTCTCGCCTGCCGCAGCCACAAGCTCGACCAGGACGGCAACGACAAGGGCGAGTGCATCATCTTCCGCATGCCCAAGGAGGGCGTCATCGAATACGACGACCTCGTGAAAGGCCACATGGCCAAGAAGGCCGAGGACACGCAGGACTTCGTCATCGTGCGCTCCGACGGGTCGCCGGTCTTCCACCTCGCCAACGTGCTCGACGACATCACGCAGGGCGTCACGCACATCATCCGCGGCGACGACCACGTCGAGAACACCTTCAAGCACATCCAGCTCTTCAAGGCGTTCGACGCCCCGCTCCCCAAATACGCCCACCTCTCGATGGTCGTCAACGCCCAGGGCAAGCCCTACTCGAAGCGCGACGGCGCGGCGTTCGTGGGCGAGTTCAAGGAGCAGGGATACCTCCCCGAGACGCTCTTCAACTTCCTCGCGCTCCTCGGCTGGTCGCCCGGAGACGACCTCGAGGTCATGTCCCGCGAGCAGATGATCGAGCTCTTCGACCTCGACCGCGTGAAGTCCAACCCCGCGCAGTTCGACCTGAAAAAACTCCTCTGGATGAACGGCGAGCACATCCGCCGCATGCCCCGCGAGGCCTATCTCGAGCGCTTCCGCGCCGAGACGGCCGCCGCCGGATTCGACACCTCAGCCGCCGACCCGGCCTGGCTCGGCCTTCTCGTCGACCAGATCCAGCCGCGCACCAAGCTCTACTCCGACATCGCCCCGATGACGGGCTACTTCTTCAAGGACGACTACGCGTTCGACGAGAAGGCCGTCGCCAAGCGCCTCGCCAAGCCGGGCGTCAAGGCGATTCTCGCCGACATCGCCCAACTCTTCGAAACCGTCGATCCCGAGAAGTTCAAAGCCGCCGATCTCGAGCCGCTTGTCCGCTCGTTCTGCGAGTCCAAGGGCGAGGAGTTCTCGTTCTCGAAGGTCGTCCACCCCGTCCGCGTCGCCGTGACCGGCCGCGGCGAGGGTCCCGGTTTCTTCGAGGTGCTGGAACTTCTCGGCAAGGACCGCACGCTGGCCCGTATGGCCGCCGCCGCGGAGAAATACTGCCCGTAGCGGAGCCCGGTTCTCCCGGTCCGGATTCCCCGGTCCTCCAATCCGTCCGGTCCGGGGCGCGCCTGCTTCCAGGCGCGCCCCGCTCTTTTATTTCTTCGTCCCGAAACGGCGCGGACGCGTCGCGCGGTTGATGAGCGGCGTTGTCGCGTTCATGATGAGGATGGCGAAACTCACGCCCTCGGGATACGAACTCGTCGGCACCGTGCGGAAAATCATCGTGAGAAGACCGCACCCCGCGCCGAAAATAAGCAGGCCGCTCCGCGTGACCGGCGTCGTCACCATGTCCGTCGCCATATAAATCGCGCCGAGCAGAAGTCCGCCGGAAAGCAGATGGAAGTCGACCGGCATGGCGAATTCCGGCGCGACCATGTTCTGGACGCCCGCATAGACGGCCACCGTTCCGAGGAACGCGACGGGGACATGCCATGTGATGACCTTCCGCCACAACAGGAAAAGCCCTCCGAGAAGGAGCGCCAGCGCCGAGGTCTCGCCCATGCTTCCGTTGACATCGCCGAGGAACATCCGCGCCCGCGCCGCGCGATTCCAGGCGAACGGCCGGCCCGTTTCCGGAGCGGACAGCCCTTTTTCCGCGGCCTCGGCCTTCGCCTCGCGGGCCTTCTTGAAGAAGTCCTTCGCGACGCCCAGCGGCGTCGCCGTGGTCGTCGCGTCGAACGCGGCGTTTTCTCCGGCCTCCGACGCCGACACGCGGACCTCCTCCGCGGGGGCGGCCTCGCGCATCCAGTCCGAGGGCGTCCAGGTCGTCATCGCCGCGGTGAAGGAGATGAGCAGGAACGCCCGCCCGACGAGCGCGGGATTGAACGGATTGTAGCCGAGGCCGCCGAAGAGCTGCTTCGCGACGCCGACGGCGACCACCGAGCCGAGCGCCGCCATCCAGAGCGGAAGCCCCGCCGGAAGATTGAGCGCGAGAAGAATACCCGTCACGAGCGCGCTCCCGTCGCCCAGCGTCTGCGGACGGCGCATCAGCGCGCGGCAGACCGCCTCGGTCGCGAGCGAGGTTCCCACGCAGACCGCGAGCAGGAGCGCCGCGCGCGCGCCGAAGAACCGGATCCCCGCGGCGCAGGCGGGCAAAAGCGCCGCGACGACACACAGCATGATGCCGCGCACCGTCGTCCCCTCCCGCGCGTGCGGGGAGGAACTGACGAAAAACTGCGGCTCTTTTCTCTCTTCCATCATCTCATCAGCTTTCCGCCCTCCGCCGTCCGCCCTCTCCCGGGCCGACGCGTCCGGGCGGGTTTTAAAACTTCCGGTTGTAGTCGAATTCGAGAGCGTCCAAAAGCGCGTGCGCGAGAACGTTCGCGCCCGGGATGTTCGGATGGACGCGGTCCCACGAGATGTAGGCCGGATGGCAGAACCGGAGCACCTTGTCCGCGTAGGCCTGCGCGTCGGCGAACAGCGTGCCGTACTCGTTCGCGAGCTTGCGGCAGATCTCGCCGTACTCGCGGGTCAGGGCCGCCATCGGGTCCTCCCGGTTGAGCTCCCAGAAGACAGGAGTCATCAGCACGAAACCCTTCACGACGGGCAGCGTCTGCTCGATGATCGCCCGGAGATTCTTCTCGTACTCCTCCGGGGAGACCGCGCTCTCCGGAATCTGCGGGACGTCGAACTGGCGCCAGACGTCGTTGATGCCGATCATGACGGAAACCCAGTCCGGATTCAAATCGAGCGTGTCGGTCTTCCAGCGGGCCAGCAGGTCCCTGGAGGTATTGCCGCCGCATCCCATGTTCACGACGCGGATCATCGCGTCGGGATACACCGAGGTGAGCAGACCCTGCACGACATTGGGATATCCGGTCCCGTGGGGATTGAAAAGACCTTCGGCGACAGGGCGCGCGCGGCCGGCGTCGGTCACGGAGTCGCCCTGGATGACGAACTTGGAACGGGGAGCGATTTTCATGGCGGAAAATGTCTAATCGGAACAGACGGCGCGGGATTTCCGCGCGCGGGCGTATAGTATCGTAAAAAAACGGCGTTTTGGCAACGGAATCCCGACGCGGCGGACTTTCCGGCCCGGAGCTACTCGCCGTCGAATCCGATTTTCTTCAGCGCGTCGCGGAACGTCCGCTCGTCCTTCGCGCCGCCCCAGCCGATGACGACCGTGTTGCTCACGTCGCCGTTGGCCGCGACGAGCTGCCCGAGCTCCTCCGGACCGCCCCATGTCTGCGAGAGTTTTCCGTCGTCGCGAATACGCTTCTGCTGGTCGAACCAGAGAATCGAGGGCGGATGGTCGCCGTCGCCCGGCTGCCACTGGACGCCCGCGAGCCGCGGAAGCGCGTGGAGCGAGGCCGTGTGCGGGAGTTCGCCGATGCCGTCCTGATGGTAGAACGCGCCGCCCGGCAGTTTCTTGCAGGCCGCGTCGAGCTCGGGAAGCACGAAACGGTCGAACATCTTCGGACTGATCATGTACGAGAAGTCGCACTGCAGCATATAGGTCGGACGAGTCGCGAACACCTCGGCCCAGGACGAGTAGCCCGGGTTGCCCGTCCATGCCTTGGAGATGAGGTTGTAGTAGCGGAACCAGCACTCGTGAATCTCCCATACGACGCGCTCGACCTCCTCCGGGCAGTCGATGAGGTCCGTCAGCAGATTCTCCGTACCGCGGAGCGAGGCGAGGACGTCCACGGCGCCGCCAAGGTCCGTCATGCCGACCTGCACCATGCCCTCGAAACGTTCCACCGCCCGTTTCCCGATTTCGACGATCCGCTCGAGCCAGGGGCTCGACTCCGAGTACTCGACATGGATGTCCTTGAGCTCCAACCCCTCGAACTTTCCGGGATAGAACCAGACCGTCCCGTTTTTCGGAGAGGCCTCGCCTCCGACGAAATCGGCCACGATGCCGGGCCCGAAATCGACCCAGAACGTCGGAAACGCGTCGCCCAGAAAGATTCTCCTCGACATGTCGTATTCCCAGCGGTCGAGAATCTGCTCGACGGAATAGCTCCGGTCGAACGAGGTCGTCCCCTTCCCGTTGGGCGGGACGGGGGGCTCGGGGAGATCGGTGTCCGCTCCGCTCAGCGTCCACTGGACGAGAGGCCGTCCGAGCCGGTGCTCGCGCCAGAGGCGGTTGTTCTCTTTGACGATGTCCCAGCGTTCCTTCGAAAAACGAATCATGACAAAATCCTCATTGTGGTTTAAAGGCGACACGAGTCAGCATAGCATAATCATCCATGGAAAACCACCGCCCTACAAGTTCAAACGCGATTTCGCGCAAAATACATAAGAAATTTCACCATTTTTCCAAATTGTGACGTTTTTGTGCTTATGTTCATATTCCGTACAAAACACCGGGAAAAGCCCGTCGGATCTTCTCGCCCAGCGCCTTCTTCTCGCCCCTTTCCCGCCCCATTTCCGCCCTACAAGTTCAAACGCGATTTCACGCAAAAACATAAGAAATTTCACCATCTTTCCAAATTGTGACGTTTTTGTACTTATGTTCACATCCCGTTTGGGGGAGACCAAAACACGGAGAATTTGTTTCCGTCCCTTCCCACCCGTCCCACGTTTTTCCGGCCTCCGTTTCCCCTTCGCCCCCCCCCCT
>JAZUKQ010000402.1:0-3421 GCA_045643325.1 Kiritimatiellia bacterium
GGCCGCGCGACGCGGCGGTCGAGGAGGTTCACGACAGAGGCGCGGCGCCCGGTGGCTCGGAGGCGGCGGGCGAGCGCCCCGACGGCCTCGGCGGGGGCGGAGACATTGACGCGGAAGAGCCGCTCGCGGGCGGCGTCGCCGAGGTCTCCCCGGTCGTAGCGGGCGGCATTGTTGACGAGCACGTCGAGCGGTCCCGCGGCGTTCCACGCGGCGTCGACGAGCCGCGCGCCGGCGCCGGGGAGCGAGAGGTCCTCCTGGAGGACGGACGCGCGGCGGCCCGCGGCGCGGAACGACTCCGCGAGGGCGTCCGCCTCGGGCCGCGAGGTGTTGCAATGAAGGACGAGATCGTAGCCCGCGGAGGCGAGCGCCTCGGCAATCGCGCGCCCGACGCGGCGGGCGGAACCGGTGATGAGGGCGACGGACATCGGAAATTCCGGGGACGGGGCTCCGGCTACGCGTTCGGGACGCTCGGATCCGCGTCCGGCGCGGCGGGTTCCGGCAGACGGCTCAGGATGTCGAGGACGCGGTCGCCTTCGGCGATGGCGTTCGTCTCCTTGAAGGCGAGCCGCGGCGTATACTTGAGCTGGAGCTCGTCGGCGATGGCCCGTTGGAACTCGACGCGGTGGTCGCGGACCCAGGCGAGCATGCGCGGATGGTCGGCCCTGTCGCCGAGGAAGGAGACGAGGACCGTCGCGTTGCGGAGGTCGTGGGAAGTGCTGACGGAGATGAACGAGAGCCGCGCGGTGTCGATGTCCCCGGAGGAATCCATCCGATAGACGGCGGAGGCGAGGACGCGGCGGATACGGTCGTTGATGCGGAGAAGTCTGTCGACAGGCATGGGAAAAAGTTGGAAGGGTGGAACGGCCGGTGCCTGTCCTAGTTGGGCAGGACGGAGTAGAGGACCGAGGGGATGTTGCCGGTGACGAGGTAGTAGACGAAATCGACGAAGATGCAGAGACCGCCGACGGCGAGCTCGCCGGCGATGAGGCCGACGAAGACCGGTTTGAAGCGGTTGTACGCGGAGCCGCCGCCGAACCGGACGACCATCTGCTTCACGGCCCAGCCGACGAGGAAAGAGCCCCAGAAACATTGCGCGGGATAGGTCCCCCAGAGCAGAAGAAGAATCGGGTGGATCGGGAAATGCGCGAAGCGGAGGCGGAGCGTCGCGACGAGGAAGATGCCGGCCATCGAGGCGAAGAACCAGGGCCAGGCGCCGGGCTCCGGCGTGAAGAGCGCCAGACGCGCGATGCCGCGGGTGACGGACGACTCGTGGAGGATTCCGAGGTTCTCCAGCGTCGCGAGATGGCGCGCCGCCGTCGAAAAACGGTCGACCGGGAAGCCGTGCGCGGCCGTCCAGTCGGCGTTCGGGCCCAGATTGTAGAGCGTCCAGTGCTTGGTGACGAAGGCCACGGCGACCGTGACAACGACCAGACCGATGACGAACCAGAGAAGCCGTCTGGTGTTGAAGCGCTCGCCGATCCGGGCGCCGGTCGCCACGTAGGGCATCAGACATTCGCGCGGGTCCATGCAGATGGCGTTGTCCATCCAGAGGGCGAGCGTGAGATTCTTCGGTCCGAGCGTCCCGCCGCCGAGGAGGAAGAGCATGCTCTTCGAGGGGGACCATCCTGTCGCGACGAAGGGAATGCCCGCCTCGCAGACGATGCGCGTGAGCGTCATGAAAAGCAGCAGGAGCAGGAACGCGTAGAGGAACGAGAAGACGAGGGAGACCCCCATCCAGCGGATGACGAGGACGAGACCGAGGGTCGAGGCGAGGAGGACCCGCGCGGCGAGGATGCCGGCGGTGTCGCGCGGGTCGTCTGGCCGGTTTTTCGGACGGACGCCGATCGCGCGGAGGGCGATCCGGAGGTAGTAGTTGCGGCCGGTGTAGAGGAGGACGAGCGCGTAGGCGAGCGCGGCGCCGGCGCGGGAGACCTCGAGATTCATCCCGGACACCTGGACGCCGGTCATCTGGTAGAACCATAGGGAGACAAGGACGAGAATGAACGAGGAGCAGCCCATCGTGATACTGATTTCGGAACTCACGAAGAAGGCGAGTCCCACGACGCTGAAATAGAGGGTCTGCCCTTGGATGTTCCACCAGTTGGCCGCGTTGCGGATGTCCGGAATCTTGTTGACGACGGGCAGCCACCACGACCTCAGGTTGGGGAAGACGAGGCGGAGGCGCGGGAAGGAGTCGGGGAACCAGACGGCGAGGTAGTCTCCCGCGAGAAGGAGGAAGACGGGGACGAACGCCCACCAGAAGAGGGGGGAGCGGAAGACGTCGGGCACGCCGCGGCGTCCGTCCTCCCGGGCGCAGAAACTTTCCGCGACCTGGGCGATGGGGTAGCTCAGTTGCTCATGCTCGGACCACTGGCGGTGGACGACGAACACGAGGGCGATGCAGGCGACGGCGGCGAGGAGGATGAAGGGCCCCCACCGGAGCATGGGCCCGACCCAGGCGGAGAAGGGAATCGCCGAGAGGGGGAGCATGTCGGAGCCGTTGGACATGCCGGCGAAGAAGCCGCGGTAGACCGTATCGTCGAGCTGGAGGACTCCTGCCGCGTCGCGGAAGGGGACGGGCTGGGGAAACAGTTCTTTCGGGAGGAGATTCTCCAGAATGCCGAACTTTTCCCAATCGGGGTATCCGCCCGTGGAGAGGTAGTACCACGGCATGATGACGGCGCGATGGAAATAGCGGAACAGGCCGGACGTCGGGGCGTAGCAGGAGACGAGGGAGACGATCGCCACGACAAGGAGTTCCCCGGAATCGAGGGCGAGCGAGCGGCGGATTTTTCCGGCGAGACCGTTCCAGACGAGTCCGAGGAAGAGCAGGTAGGCGAACGCGGACGCGGGGAGGTGATTCCCGTCCATCAGCGTGCTTCCGAAGAAGCGTTCGTCATGGAAGCAGGCAAGACCGGAGATGAAGAAAACCTCGAGAAGACCGAAGAGAACGGTGCGCCAAGTAAAGAGTCGGTTGGAGACGGAAGGCATGGAGCGGGTAAGGCGAAGGAGGACGTTGAAAAGTTGAACGGTTAGAATGCCATTTTTATCTCCGGAGGTCAAACGAGAATCGCGTTTTTCCTCTTTTTTACGCATTTCCCCTCCGTCCTTGTTTTGTAAATATACTTTATTTCGAATAAAAAAGGGTCCGACCCCTTATTTTGCGCTCTCTGACGATTCTTTCCGCACCGTAGTTTCATCTGCCACGAAAAGGGGTCCTGAAAAGGGGTCGACCCCTTTTGACAAAGAACGATATATCTATAAAAATAAGGGTCTGACCCCTTTTTACATCTTCCGCGCTTCCCATGAAATTACGGTGCGGAAAGTTTTCCCTACGGTTCGGCGAGGGCACAGGAAAGGGGTCAGACCCTTATTACGAGTATGACGAGGGTGGCGCCTGCGGCGGGCGGGATGCGGGGGG
>JAZUKQ010000403.1:0-2093 GCA_045643325.1 Kiritimatiellia bacterium
CCGACGGCAAATAAAACGCAGAACGCGTTCGTGAGAAGCCGCAGCGTTTTTTTCTTCCGGAGTTCAGGCAGTGTTTTTAAAATTTTCGGACGGAATACTCCCCACAGGAAAAGGCCGCCGAAAAGGAGGAGTCCGGCGAAAAGCTCCTCGCCCCGCTCACGGGCACGTTCTACCGTACCTCGGGACTCAACAAGCCGAATCTCGTCGAGGAGGGCGCGTCCCTCAAACGCGACCAGTCCTACTGCATCATCGAGGCCATGAAGCTTTTCAACCAGATCAAATGCGAGCGCGCCTGCAAACTCGTCCGCTTCCTCGTCAATCACGGCGACACCGTCCAGAAAGGACAGGCGATCGCACTCGTCGAGTTCTAGCCACGCCGTTTTCCATTCCGGTTCGGTCCGCTCGTTTGCGCGCGGCTTCCGGCCCGCCGCGAAATCCGTCCTTCAGTCCCAATATTCCGCTCCCCATGAAAACCTCATTCGCCGCCCTTCTCCTCGCGGGTTCTCTCTCCGCCCTCCTGTTCGCGCCCTCCTGCGAGGTCGCCGGGACGTCCGAGGGCTCCAACAACGGCTCGATCGCCTACTCCTCCGCCGGAACCGCCGCGGCGCAGACGGATTCGGCCGCCGCCCAGCAGGCCGCCGCGTCCCAGCCGGCCGCCGAGGAACCCGCCGCGAAATCCGCGGATTCGGCCATCGCCGACACGGCCGCCGCGAGCGAGGCCGCCGCCCGCTCGAAGACCGCCGCCGCGCAACAGCAACAGCAGCAACAGCAGCAACAGCAGCAACAGCAAAAACAGCTCACCGACGTCACCTCGCCCTATGTCACGCTCCTCGTCGCGAAAACGTCGCTGAAGGTCGGCGAGTCGATTACGGTGGCCGCCTCCGGCGCCCAAAAGCCGTATAACTGGTCGGTGAGCTCCGGCATCGCCTCGGTCAACCCCTCTTCCTCGAACCAGGCGACCGTCCTCACCGCCGTCGCGCCGGGCTCCGTCTCCGTCACCGTCCTCGCCTCCTGCGGCGCCACGGCGAGCAAGGTCCTCACCATCACGGAATAATCCCGTCTCCGCCCTCCTTTTCAACCGCCTTTGTCCGAAAGCCCCCACCACCGCCCCATGAAACACCTCCTCTCCTCTCTCGCCCTCTCGGCCGTCCTTTCCTCCCTCTTTCTCGCCGCCTCCTGCGAGACCGACTCCGCCGGAGCCACCGGCAAGGGAATCAAAGTTTCCCCGTCCTACACGAAAGTCAACTCGGGCGAAAGCGTCGCGCTGACCGCCTCCGGCGGCTACAGCTATTCGTGGAAGCTCTCCAACCCCGAGATCGGCTCCCTCTCCGGCACCGTCGGCGCCTCGGTCGTCTATACCGCGCAGCAGCCCGGCGAGGCGACCCAGACCATCACGGTCACAAGCGGCTACAACGCGGGCGCCGGCGAGAAGACGGCCGGCACGGGGACCAACACGGTGACGCAGACCACCTCCAGCACGCTCGCCACCGCGTCCGCGATCGTCTATCACCGGGCCCCGGTCGTCGAAACGAACACCGTCTCCAGGTCCTCGTCCTCGACAACGAATTCCTCGACGAAGTCGGGCGACGAATAGCCCTTCCGGAACGTCCCCGCCCCTTCGACTCCGTCCCCCTCGCGGGCTTTTCCCGCGGAGTTTCCTTCCGCACGTTCGTTTTAGGACATTCCCACGCTGATGCGCGTTCTTCTCGCCGACCTCGACACGGCCCTGCGCCCCGACGCCGCCTCGGTCCTGCCGCTTCTCCGGTCGGCGGCCGCCCTCGGCGCGACGCACGCGCGCGTCTTTTCCCCGCCGCCCGACCTCGATGTCGCGGCGACGCTCTCGTCTCTGGCGCTGGAGCCCCTGCCTCCGGAATTCGCCCCCGACCGCGAGTGCGTCCCTCTCGCCGCGCTCCCCTCCGCCGCCTCCTTCCGCCGCTTCCTCCCCGCCTCCGAGTGCAATCTCTGCGGCGCCGCGCTCGAGCAATGGTTCGCCTCCGCCGCCGACGAGACGACCCCGCTTCCCGTCGATATGCTCGCGACGGCGCTCCGCCGTTTCCGCATGCCCTCCGGGTTCGACGCGGCGCTCCGCCTTC
>JAZUKQ010000404.1:0-2607 GCA_045643325.1 Kiritimatiellia bacterium
AGGCGACACTCGGATCTGTCGCTTGGTATGCTGCCAACAGCGGCGACGAGACGCATCCGGTTGGGCAGAAGACGCCCAACGCCTTCGGGCTCTACGACATGCACGGCAACGTGTGGGAGTGGACGAGTACTCCCGTTGGCGGCATCCGCGTGTTCCGCGGCGGTAGCTGGAGCAACCTCGCGGACGACTGCTCTTCGGGCTACCGGGACAGGGTCTATCCGGACTACCGGGACTACTACCTCGGCTTCCGCCTCTTCGCTTCGGCAGCACTGAAATAGGAAACGCTTCAGTCCCCGCCGTGGCTCCCGTTCCCCGAATCCGGGGACAAAATACAAGTCCCGGAAGCCGGAGGCTTTGCCCCCGAGACTTCAGGAAACGGGGTGCGGAGTGCGCCCTCCGCCGCGTCCCGCTCCTCGCGCACGCCCTCGGTCGGGCCAGCCGACCAGCCGACAGTCCGGGGACAACGTTTTGCCACACCCTCCGGGCACGCTGCAGCTTACGGTGTCTGAAGATGCAGTTTCAGCCACTCGTCGGCCAGTTCGCGGGTCGGAATCCAGAACATCCCCCGACGCTGTTCCTCGGTCGCCGTCGCGGCCGGGACGATGCAGGGCGGCGCCTCCTTCGCCGTTGTGGCGGCGGCATCGAGTTCGGCCTGCATCTCCTTCGCCAGACGGATCTCGTCTTCATCCGTGGCGGCGAAGTGCGGCACGATGCGCCCCCAGTCCGCCGCCATGCGAAGGACAAGCAGCAGCGGATAGCGCCCCGGCTGGAGTTCGACGACCTGCCGGTGCCGGACAGGTACCCCGCCCAGCACGAACTGGATGCGGGTGGCGGCGGTATAGCCGGCGGCGACCTTGTACGCGACGGGCTCCGGCACGTCGACCACCGTGAAGGCGAAGGGCGTGATGGGGACCCTGGGGTCCGGGCGCAGGCCCGTCTTTAGCGAAATGCCGCCATCGGACGGGACGTGGCGCGGATCGAGGGGCTGGAAGACGAGCGTCTCCCCGTCCACCGTGACGCTGTCCCCCGTCCCGGGGCAGAGCTTCGCGAAATCGCCCAGGTCGACCATCGGGTCGGCTTTCATGGCGAACTTCAAGGTGTCCGTGGCCAGCCATTCCGAGGGGCTGCGACCGGCCTCCAGCCGGATCACGGGAGCGCCGTTCGGCACCATGAAGTCGGGATCGGGACGCAGTGCGACATAGCCGCTGACCGGCGCATCGTCCTGGCTCGGCGCCGTCCACAGGCCGTTCTCCCGCTTCTCAAGCGGAAGGTGGGGCACGCCGAAGCACGTCTCGACGGCGAAGGGATCGACGAGGAAGCCGGCGGATTCGTCAACCGGCCTCAGCGCCAGCGGGGCGTCCGTCGGATAGCCCTCGGGCGGCATCCGCAGCTCCAGCGCCGTGTCGATGAAGCGCGCGAGGTAGTCCCAGACGCGAATGCAGGTGACGCGGCCCGGGAACTCCTTGCCCCAGCCCGGGCTGCCGTGCGCGTCGGGATAGTCGCCGTGCCCCACATGCCTCACGACCACCTGGTGCGAGAGCCATGCGCTTCCGGCCCGGTAGTTGAGCAGCGACGGGCGCACATGGTTGTACCACGTGCCGCCCCATTCGGTCTCGCCGTTGACGCTGACCTGCAGGATGGTCTTGTCCGGCCGCGGGGCGTAGTCCGGCACCGGCCACGCGGGCGTCTCGCCATGGTAGGAGACGCTGGCGATGGTGCGCTCGGGATGGAGCCACGCCATCCGGAACGGGAAGCGGCCGCGCGACGACTTGCCGAGCGTGATCCACGGGGCGTAGCGGATTTCCTTCACGCCCGTCACCTCCGCCAGATGCTCCATCAGACGCGGCACCCGCGTGGGGTCCGATGGATTCTCGAACTGCTCTTCGACGCCGAGCGAACCGTAGCCGAGGCGCATGTAGACAATCGCCATTTCGCGGGCCGTGGCGATCTCCCGCAGCGCGGCGTGTTCGGCGAGATGCTTGCAGTCGGAATTCTCCGGAACGAGCAGCAGCGCCCGGATGCGCGTGGCGCCTTCCGGCATCCACATGAGGACGTCGGCCCGGGGCGGCTTCTTCGACGGCTTGTGCACCTCGATTGACTCGGGCAGCCGCAGCCCAATGGGCCACAGCGGATCCTCTGGCAAGGACTCGTCCGCCTGCGCCCGCACGGCGGAGACCGCGCAGAAACACGCCGCAAGAAGGACAATGCCACGCTTCGCAATCGGTGCCATCATGGTTGCTTGCCTCCAAGAACGATTCGCTTCCCATCGAACCGGACGGTGCGGTCGCCGACCGTGACGACCGCATCGAGGCCGCTGCCCGAAACCTCGACTTCGGGATGCGGGCCGTCCGAGACGGTGCCGACGAAGAAGAAGTGGTCGGTGCCGGGCACCGAAACGCACTTGATGGAATTGCGGACGGTCTTTCCGCGGCTCGATCCCCAGGTCTTGACATACTCCCAGGTCCTCCCGCGGGCATCGACCTCGACGGCGGCCGGATGGATGAAACGGCCGGACATCGTCGCCTCCGTGCCGAAGGGGTTGACGCGGAAGCCGTGTTCGTCCGTCTCGACGAGGGGGGCCGCCGCCTTGTCGCGCTTCTTCTTCGG
>JAZUKQ010000405.1:0-4272 GCA_045643325.1 Kiritimatiellia bacterium
CGAACAGCCCGCCGCGGCGGACCAGAATTAAACGGAAACCCCTTCGTTTCTCCCGCCAGACTCCGCCGCTTTTGGAACCGTTTCCGACATCGTGACGCTCGGTCCTCCACGGCCCTTCCGACCTTCCAGACCTCTCAACCCTCCTTCTCTCATGAAACGCTCCTTCCTCGCCCTTTCCGCCGTCCTTTCCGCCACCGCCCTGTTCGTCGCGTCCTGCGAGAACGAAGGCGGCGAGGTCGAATCGATCTACATCTCGCCGAGCAGCGCGAGCCTCCGCGAGGGGCAGTCCGTCGCGCTGACCGCGGGCGGCGGCCTCACGTACACCTGGGCGCTCTCCAATCCGGCCATCGGCTCGCTTTCCTCCACGAAGGGTCCGAGCGTCGTGTACACGGCGCTCGCATGCGAGGAGAAAGACTCGTACCAGCAGGTCACGGCGACCTCGCTTCCGAGCACCGGCGGGTCCAACGAGACCTCCGTCGCCACCGGCACGATCAACATCCGCCACATCGGGAACGGCAAAGAGATGGAAAATCTCTCGCTCTCCGCCTCCTCGACCAGCGTCAACGTGGGCGAGGTGGTCCAGTTCTCGGTCGTGGGCGGCGACGGCGGCTACACCTGGTCTGTCAGCTGCTCTTGCGGCCGTCTCAGCTCCTCCAGCGGCTCCTCGGTCCAGATGACGGCCCTCTGCAAGGGATCCGTCACCGTTTCGGTGCGCGACAAATCTTCCGCCATGGCCTCCGAGACGATCACCGTCGGCGGCGGCACGGCCGACGCGCTCGAGCTCGTCAGCTCCGCGACCGCCACCACGGTCAACGGAACAATCCGCCTGACCGTCAGCGGCGGCACGGCCCCCTACGCCTGGGAGTCCAGCCGGCCCGACATCGGCAAACTGAGCAAGACGAGCGGAAACTCCCTCCAACTGACCGGAGTCGCGGCCGGAAGCACGACGGTCACGGTTCTCGACGCGGCCAACGTCCAGAAGTCCGTCAACATCACGATTTCGAAATAGACGCGTCCGGTCCCATGACGTCCCGCCGGGCGACCCGCACCGCCGCCGCGCCCGGCGGCTAAAACCCCGTCCCGCCCCCCGCTCCAGACAACCGGTTCCGGCCGCCTCGTCTTCGATGAGGAATCGGCCACCGGAAAAGAATCCGACGCGGTCCGGTACGACCGGGACGCGCTTCGGGGTCCGCTCTGCGGAAAGAATCCGGATTGTTCCCTCCGCCCCGTCGGTCCGAGGCTTCGTCAAGGCCGGGGTGTCGCTTAAGTCGCCCGAGATCCGTTTTCAACCCAGAACAGAATGACTTCATGAATACAAACTCCTTGATTCTCGCGGCGTTTGCCGCAGGCGCGCTTCTTTCGGCGTACTCCGCGGAGCCCTCCGCCCCCGCCCCCGCCCCCGCGGCGGCGCTCGCCCCGCTTCCCGCCGCGGAGCCCGATCCGGAAAACATGTTCGGTGTGGACAAGAACATCCATGTCGGCACGCTCGACCAATGGCTCGGACGTCCGGACGTCGCGTACATCGACGCCCGGATGCTCGTCGATCCCGGCCGCTACGAGGCCATCTGCGGAAACCCCGTGCTCTCCGGCACCGTGGAGGGGTTCGAGGTGGTCCCCTATCCCTATCTCGCGACCCTGTCCGGACTTCCTCCCGAGGTCGCCGCGACACAGTATGACGGAGACCGGCTCTTCGACATCGCGTACGCGGCCGACGGGAGCATCGCGTCGCTCACGGCGAACTTCGCGGAGTCCGAAGCCATCATCCGCGATCTCTTCCCGAGGGACAAGGCCATCTTCATCATGTGCGGGGGCGGAGGCTACGCCGCGTTCACGAAGAACCTGCTCGTCAAACTCGGGTACGACGCGTCCCGCATCTACAACGTCGGCGGTTTCTGGAACTATGCCGGGAAGCACGCCGTCCCTGTGAAGACCAAGATCGGCGACACCGAGTACAACGCCTTCCACCGCCTGCGCTACCATCTCATCCACTTCGCCCAACTGCACAAACTCCCGCAGGAAAAAAAGCCGTAGTTTTTTCGAACCTTTCCGCCTTTTCCCGAATGCACCGCCCCTTTTCCGACTCCCGCGCCGACGCGACCGGCAAGGTCCTTCCGTACGATGAGTTCCGGCCGTTTCTGGACCTTGGACCCGAGGCTCCGCATGACCGCTCCCGATGGCGCGACGCGGTGATCCGGGCGGAAACGTTGCTCGGAAAGCAGGTCCCGTACCTCTCCGCCTCGATGTACCGCGACTTCCGGGTCGACGGCAACCGCAGCCGCTTCGAGGGGGCGTATTTTTCCCGCCGCCGCAACCTCATGGATCTTGTCTGCGCGGAGAAATTCGAGGGAAAAGGCCGGTTCACCGGGCTTGCCGTAGACACCCTCTGGGCGATTCTCGACGAGAGCACCTGGGTCGTTCCGGCCCACAACACGCCTCGCCACGGAGTCCAGCGGAGCCTCCCCGACGCCTTCGGATACGCCCCGGGCGACGACATCGGCAACATCGACCTCTTCTCCGCGAGCACCGGCGCCGACCTCGCGGCCGTCTACCGGCTTTTCGCCGACGAGCTCGACGCCGTCGACCCGGTCATCCGCCGGCGTCTCCGGGAACTGCTCGAAATCCGGATTTTCCGGCCCTGGCGCGATCATCCCGAAATCTGGTGGATGGGCAACGGGAACAACCGGGGTCTCAACAACTGGACCCCGTGGTGCGTCTCCAACGTGCTCACCGCCGTCCTTCTCGCGGAGGAGGACCCGCTCCGGCGCGAACGGTCGGTCTCCTACGCGATGACTCTCCTCGACCGGTTTGCCGCGACCTACCCCGAGGACGGCGGATGCGACGAGGGACCCGGCTACTGGAACGAGGCCGGGGCCGCCCTGTTCGACGCGGCGGAACTGATCTACGACGCCACCGGCGGCGCGGTCTCCGTCTTCGGCGATCCGCTGGTCCGCAGGATGGAGGAGTACGTCGCCGACTTCCATATCGCCGGCATCGAGTTCGTCAATTTCGCGGACGGCGCCCACCGTCTGCGCCTCTCCCCCGCGATGCTCTCCCGCATGGCGCGCCGGATCGGCTCGGAAAAACTCCGCGGACTCGCGCGCGACATGGAGCGGGTCCTCGGGTTCGGCGCGCTCGAGTTTTCCCCGATGGCCCACAACATCTACCGGATGTTCAAAGACGCCGTGGAGCCGCTCCCGGAACCGGAACGCGGGACGCGTGCCGACGAGACGTCCCCGGCGCTTCCGGACTCCCCGGCGGTCGCCGCGACGGACTATCCGGGACTCGGCGTGTGGCTCGGACGCCGCGACGGATGGTTTCTCGCCGCGAAAGGCGGGACCAACGGCGAGAGCCACAACCACAACGATGTCGGAAACGTCATCGTCTACCGCGGCGGGCGGCCCGTTCTCGTGGACGCCGGCGTGGGCAAGTACACGAGCAAGACGTTCGGCAAGGAGCGCTACACGATCTGGACGATGCGCTCGTCGTACCACAATCTCCCCGATCTCGACGGATCCGAGCAGCTTCCCGGGCGGGAATTCCGCGGCGAGCGCGTCGGGACAAGCGACAGGGGCGTCGTGTATGAATTGAGGGACGCCTATCCCGCCGGCGCGGGAATCCGGAGTTTCCGGCGGGAATCCCGGTTCGCGGAGAACGGAATCGACATGACCGACACCGTTGAATGGACGGGCGGGAACGGCGGCGCGGGGGCGGAGGGCGGACACCGTGTGCTCTGGCATTGGCTGTTCGCCGAGAAACCGGTCGTCGACGGCGCGGTCCTCCAGCTTCCGGAGGCGGGCGCGGCGATCACGTTCTCGCTCCGCGGCGCCGCGGGGGCGGAGGTCGTCCCGGAGATTGACGTCGAACCCGTGGAGCTCGAGCCCGAACGGCTTCGCGGCGACTGGGAGACGGACGTCCTGTACCGCGTCCTCGTCCGCGCCCCGGGAGCGTACCGTTGCTCTCTCGGCATCCGGGCGGTGTAGAAAAAACGGATCAGATCCCGGATTCGGGACGTTCTCTTCAGAAGATTTCCGCGGCCGGCCGTACGGGAAAAAGCGGGAAGTCGCCCCGTCTTCGTTTCGCATTGTGACGGGAATGCCGTTCCATGCCGAGGACATGCGGACGGGAATTTCCCACACTTATCCCGCTTTTTGAGAGACGAGATGAAGATTGTTGTTGTGCGGCAAGCCTTTCGTAACTGTTAGAACGACGCAGGACTTTTTCCACACACCGGAAAAACGTGAAAAACGACCTGTTCCATGCGGGAAACGAGGT
>JAZUKQ010000406.1:0-12543 GCA_045643325.1 Kiritimatiellia bacterium
GGACATCCGGGAGGGACGTCAGGACGCCGACGACCGGGCGTTCGGGCCAGGCCACGCGCGTCACGAGGCGGGTGATGTCGTACTCGAGCGTGGTCTCGGTGCGCGGGGTGGGGGCGGCGAGCGTCTCCTCCCGCCCGCCGCAGACCGCGACGAGCCCGAAGTAGGCGGGGTCGCCGTACGGGGACGCCTGCTGCGGCTCGACGCCGTGGCGCTGCGCCCACTCCTCGGCGTCGGAGTCCGGCTTCGGGTCGTACGCCTCGAGGACGAGACGCCCGCCGGCGGCGAGCTCGTACTCGCGAAGGAGGTTGCGGACGCGCGCCGCGTAGGTCTTGAGCGAGGACGGCATCTCGGAAGAGCTCTCGCTGAAGTAGAACTGGAGCGCCACGTCCTTGTCGAGCTGCCCGAGGACGGCCTTCGACCCTTTGGAGAGCGTGTAGAGCCTCTCCTCGGTGAAATCCCGGCGGAGAGAGAGGCCCGAGAGGACGGCGCAGGCCGCGCCGAGAATGACGGCGAGAACGACGAGGAAGAGGATTCCGTTGCGTTGCTTGTTCATGAAAGGGCTCCTTTCCGGCTAGGCGGCCTTGCGGCTGTCGGTGACGACCTCGGCCGCGGCGAGGAAGAACACGATGACGGCGGCGTAGTAGCCGATGTCGGCGAGGTCGACGACGCCCCGGCGCATGGCCTCGAAATGCGTGAGGAGGCTGCACGAGGCGATGCCGTCCACAGCGGCGCGCGGCACGCCCCAGCCGGCGAGCGCGCCGGAGACGGGGTCGAAGCCGATGATGAGCAGGACGAAGCAGACCGCGAGGGCGATGACAAATCCGATCACCTGGCTCTTGGAGAGCGACGAGGCGAAGACGCCGACCGCGGTGCAGGCCCCCGAGAGAAGGAGCGAGCCGAGGTAGCCGCAGAACACGGCGCCCATGTCGGGCGAGCCGAGCCAGGCGGCGGTGGCGACGACGGGAAACGTCAGGCCGAGCGCGATGGCGATGAACGCCCCCGCGGCGAGGAACTTCCCGACGAGCGCCTCGGCGAGGGTGATGGGGAGCGTCAGCAGGAGCTCGATCGTCCCTCCGCGGCGCTCCTCCGCCCAAAGACCCATGGTGGAGGCGGGGACGAGCAGGAGGTACACCCAGGGATGCCAGAAGAAGAACGGGGCGAGATCGGCCTGGCGGCGCTCGTAGAACATCGTCACGCCGAACGTGAGGAATCCGGTGAGGACGAGGAACGCGACCAGGAACACATAGGCGACCGGCGCGTCGAAATAGGCTTTGAACTCACGGCCGAAAACGGCCTTCACGTTGCGGAGACTGGTCATGGCTAGCACTCCTCCTTGGGCATGGTGAGAGAGCGGAAGACGACGTCGAGGCGACCGCTCCGGGGGTCACGGGCGCGAAGGTCGGCGGGCGTCCCGTCGGCCTTGATCTCGCCGTCGGCGATGATGAGGGCGCGTGTGCAGACCGCGTCGACCTCCTCGAGGATATGGGTGGAGATGATGATGGCCTTCTCGGCGGCCATCTCGCGGATCATCTCGCGCACGACGAACTTTTGGTTGGGGTCGAGGCCGTCGGGCGGCTCGTCCATGATGAGGACGGCCGGATCGTGGAGGATGGCCTGGGCGAAGCAGGCGCGCTGCCGGTAGCCCTTCGAGAGCGTCTCGATGGTCCGGTCGGCGACGGGGGCGAGACGGGCCTTCTCGACGGCGGCGTCGACGCGCGCCCTGATCTCCGCGCCGGAGAAGCCGCGGACGCGGGCGATGAACGAAAGGAAGTCCCGGACCTTCATCGCGCGGTAGCTGGGGGCGCTTTCGGGAAGGTAGCCGATGCAGCGTTTGGCGGCGACAGGGTCCTCGACGACGTCGTGGCCGCAGACGACGGCGGTGCCGGAAGTCGGCGGAAGGAATCCCGTGATCATCCGCATCGTCGTGGACTTTCCGGCGCCGTTCGGTCCGAGAAAGCCGAGCACCTCGCCCTTTCCGACAGTGAAGGAGATGCCTTTCACGGCGGGGAAGGAGCCGAAGTTTTTCCGAAGGTTTTCCACCTTGAGCATGTTTTCTTCTCCTTGAGATTTGGGTTGAACCGATGTTATGAGCTGTGGGTTTTCACAAAAAATAGACGCATGGCGGGTTAAACCATACGAGCCGGGCATTGTATCCCGTGCCCCCCCCGGACGTCAAGCGCGTTCGACATTTCCGTTGCCGGGTCCCGCCGTTTTTCCTATCCTAATATTAACCGGGCCGGAGCATGCTTCCGCGCCCTGCGGCACTTCCCCTCCACCGAACCCAAGGCAATCCATGAAAATCCGTTCCTTCCTCGCGGGAATTCTCGCGGCGGCCGCCTCTCTGGCCCCCGCCGCCGTCACCGAAGCCGACTGGTGCACCGTCACCACGCCAGACTCCTTCAAGTCCGGAGAGCGCTTCCAAATCCAGGTCAAGATGAAGAAAGACCTGCCCGAGGGACAGAACCTCAACTGCCACCTCCACTGGATGAAGAAGGACCGCTGGGGCGGCATGGGCGGCTGGCATCCCGCGCGCGAGCCCAAGAACGGCGAGACGGCCGTCTTCAACTTCACCGTCGACACCGAGAAATTCGACGGATTCGACCGTCTCCACCCGCTGGTCTTCATCGCCCCCGGCGGGGATTTCGCCAAGGCCACCACGAAGATCGAGAACCTTCCCGATTTCCATGACGTCATCACCGCCGAGGAAATCGCCGCCCGCAAGAGGGAGGCCGAACGGATCCGCAAGCCCGACACCGTCACCTTCAAGAAGAGCTGGATCCGCATCAACCCCGTCTCGAAGCCCGTCGTCCGCTCCGGCGAGGAGTTCGAGTACACCGTCGACTACTACGTCGATCCCTCCGACAACTGGGCGGACGGCACGAAGCTCCAGTTCATGCCCCTCGGCCCGTGGATCGACAACCCCGACGGCGCCTACAACAAGAACCGCCACCACGAGGGCGTCTACGGCCTCCGCACGTCCGAGATCCCCGCGGTGGTCGGTCAGGAGACCACCGTCACGTTCAAGATGAAGATCGCGAAGACGCGGGAGTACGACGAGTTCGCGGTCCGGGCCAAGTTCCGCGGCGGCGACGGCAAGGAGTGGCCGTGGGAGATCCGCGGAGGCGGCCCCGTCATCCTCGCCGACAACAACGACTTCCAGCTCAACTGCCCCGCCCCCGGCGGCCTCTATTTCTACGACGAGCCGGTGAAGGTCGACTTCACCTGGGCCGGCAAGCTTCCGGCCGGCGCCGGCGGCGACGTCTCGTTCGCCGTCTTCGACACCGAGGGCCGGAAGGTCGCGGAGTTCACGCAGGCCGTTCCCGCCGAGGCGGGGGCCACGACGGCCGTCCAGATGCCCGCGATCGGGCAGAGAGGCGTCTTCCTTCTCACCGCCAAGCTCGGCGACATCGAGCGCTACACCTACTTCGGCCGCGTCCCCGACGTCCGCAAAGCCCTCGGCGGGAAGAAATCCCCGTTCAACTGCACCCAGTCCGGCTACATCACCCGCGAGCAGGCCGAGGTCGCCGGCAAGCTCGGGTTCACCCACTGGCGCATCTTCACCAGCTGGAACACCCTCGAGTCCCAGCCCGACCACTGGACGCTCGGCTGGATCTCCGATTCCGTCGACCACTGCAACGAGTTCGGCGTCCAGCCCTGGATCGCGCTCACCGCGCCTCCCGACTGGGTGATGCCCGCCGGCGTCCACAACCCCGGTTTCGCGCCGTTCCCGCTCGACGAGTTCGGCGAGAGGCACTGGTCCGAGGCCGTCGAGAAGCTCGCAACGACCTTCAAGGGACGGATCTACGGCTTCGAGTGGCTCAACGAGATTGTCCCGGGCAACTTCTGCAAGGACCCGACCGCCGAATACCTCCGCTTCTGCGAGATCGGCACGACCATCGCCCGCAGAATCGCCCCTGAGATGAAAATCCAGCTCGCCGGCGGCCTCTGGCCCCGCTCGTACCGCATGGACCTCATCCGCGCCGGCATCGGCAAATACGTCGACATCCTCCCCGTCCACTACAGCGGCCACGACGGCGTCCAGGAGGCCGGCGCCGACGCCGCCGCGGGCGGCATCCCCGAGGTCATCGACAACGAGACCGCCCAGGGCATGTCCGTCTGGAACATGCCGGCCCTGGAGAAACTCACCTACTCCGCCACGCGGTCCTCCGACAACTGCCCCGACTCGCAGTGCCGCTGGATTCTCCGCCAGTGGCCGGGCGAACTCGTCGCCGGCGCGACGCAGATCACCTACTTCGGCGGCTGGTCCAACGCCGCGGGCAACTGGGGCTACCTGCTCAACGACCACACGCCGCGGCCCGTCGCCGCGACGCTCGCCGTCGCCGTCGCCAAGCTCGGCACCGCCGTCCCCGTCGGCGCCGTCTACCTCGACCCCGGCGCGGTCGTCTACGTCTTCCAGAACGACAAGGGGGAAGGGCTCGCCGTCCTCTACTCCGTCTCGCGGGCCGAAGGCGCCGCCATCGCCCTCCCCGTCGGCAAAACCACGCGGATCCGCATGACCGACTATCAGGGCAACGAGTCCGAGCTCGCCGCGGCCGACGGCGCCCTCTCGATCCGGGCCGAGCCGATGCCCGTCATCCTCGAGGGGCTCGACATCGCGCCGCTCGCCGCGCGCGCCTCGCTCACGCTCGCCGGGCAGAACCCGCTCGCCCCGGCCCCCTCCGTGCGCCTCGTCGCGGGCTCCACCCCCAAGGTGCAGGCCGTTCTCAAAAACCCGCTCCGCGCCGCCGTCTCCGGCTCGCTCTCGGTCGAGATCGCCGGCGTCTCCCTCGGCAGGGAGGAGTTCTCCATGAAGCCCGGCGAGACGAAGTTCCTCACGTTCCAGGCCCCCGCCCCGAACAACGACGCGACGGCCGGCAAGGCGGTCCTCGTCTGGACCGATCCCGCGACGGTCTTCGAGAAGCCCTTCGCCGTCGAGGTGGTCCGTCCCGAGCTCCTCGGCAACCTCCTCAAGAACCCCGGCATGGAGGAGCCCGGCGCCGGCGGCGGCATCGCCGACTGGGGCGGCAACGCCGTGCGGGCCGACCTGGGCGGCACCGCCCCCGGCCTCCGCGGCCACGCCATGGAAATCGCCGACGCGACCTCCTGGAAAAGCTCCGGGCAGGCCGTCCGCGTCCCCGCGCCGGGGAAGACCTACCTCTACTCCGCGTGGTACTGGACGTCCGACATGTCCGCCGGCAGCAATGTCTTCCTGACGGACGACAAGGGACAGACCAAGACGTTGACCATGCCCTCGGTCTTCACCGCCCCGGTGAACACCCCGAGCTGGATCTATCTCACGAAGCAGCTTCCGACCGATCCGAGCGTCGTGTCCGTCAACTTCTCCCCGGTCTGCATCAACGTGAAGCCCGGCGCGAAGGTGCTCGTCGACAACGTCCGCGTCACCGTCTCCGACGGTTCCGACTACGCGGCCGAGGCCAAACTCGCCGCCTCCGCCCCCGCGGTCGACGGCGACCTCTCCGACTGGAACCTCGACGAGCCCGTCCCGCTCCTCTGCATGAACCAGGTCGTCGCCGACAAAGGCTACGAATGGACGCCCGCGAACCTCGCCGGCGAGGCCTTCTTCACATGGGACAAGGACAACCTCTACGTGGCCGCCCGCGTTCAGGACGACAAGCACGTCGCCCTCACCGACGCGGACACCGCGAAGGGCGACTCGCTCACCGTCGCGCTCCATCCCGGCAACCGCGTTCCGGGAACGGACGGACAGGCCGTCGAATGGAACCTCTCCTCCGCGGCTCCCGGCGGCGGTTCCGGCAAATGCACGCTCTACCGCCCCGAAGCCCACTCCGCCGGTCTGAAGGCCGGGCAGCTCGCCAGGGACTCCTCCGTCTACGGCGTCGCCGTGAAGACCGAAGGAACGATCACGACCTACGAGCTCCGCGTCCCGTGGAGCGAGGTCGGCGCGGGTTTCATCCCGGAGATGGGCACCAAGCTCGGACTCTCCCTCCGCCTCGTCGACAACGACGGCACGGCGGCGGGCGCCGCGATGACCTGGGGCATGGGCCTCTATCCCGGCTGGGCACCCAGCGCCTTCGGCGTGCTCACGCTCGTCAAATAGCGGCGCGGCGGCGGAACCGCAGGGTGTGTCGGCACCGTGTGCCGACACATCGTCTACTTCTCCATAGGCACGACAATCCCCCGGATGATGAGGTTCTGGCAAAAGGCGAACACGAGGAACGTCGGGACCGCCGCGAGCACGATCGACGCGTAGACGACGGCCCCGTTGGCCTGCGACTGTAGCTGGAAAATCCAGACCATCAGCGTCCACATCTCCGGGTCGGGAATGATGATGAGCGCCATCATGAACGCGGAATACGCCGCGGTGAACGCGTTGAGCGCGATGACCGCGAGAATGGGCTTCGAGAGCCGGATGGTCAGCGTCCAGAATTTCGTCCATTCCCCCGCCCCGTCGAGTTCCGCCGCCTCATAGAGCTCTTTCGGCATGGAGTCGAAGAATCCTTTCAGAAGGAAGATGAAATAGCCGTTTGCCGCGCCGGGAAGGATGAGCGCGGCGAACGTGTTGAGCAGCGAGACGGTCGACCGGTCCGGACCGAGGACGAGGGGCAGCAGGACGCCCCCCACAAGAAGTCCGGCAAAGGCGGCAAGCGGAAGACGCGCCCTCATCCGGACGTTGGACCTGGAAAGCAGTCCGTGGGCGAGGAACATCGCGACACAGCCCGCCGCGAGCGGCCAAAGGGGGAAACGCTTGAGAAGGATGAACGAGGGAATCATCGAGACCTCGCCCGGGAACGCCATCGTCGCCATGCAGAAGAGGAGGATCTGGTAGGTTCCCGGAAGGTGGAATCTGGAGAGCGCGTAGGCGGCGAGCGGGTTCACGAGAACGGCGGTGAGAATCGCGAGCGCGCAATAGACGAGCGTGTTCACGATGCCGTTGCCGTGGAGCGCGATATAGTCGAGGACCTGCAGGTAGTTGCGCCGCGTGAACTCCCGGCGGAGAGCCCGCGCGTTCAGGAGCGCGTCGTCCATGTCGACCGCCGCCGCGAGCCGGCAGAAATCCGGCGCCGTCGTTCCCGCTCCGCGGGACGCGAGGAACCGCGCGAACGACTGGGCGGGACCGTCGGGATGAACCGCCGCGCGGGGGCAGGCGTCGGTGTCGCGGACAAACTCTCCCCATTCGACAAGCTGCGAGGGGTCCTCGTCCAGACGCCCGGGAAGCGCGATTTCCCCGAAGTCCGCGTACGATGTGCCGTGCATCGCGTTGTAGGAGCGGATGACGGAGTGCCGGGAACGGAGGGTGTCGCGATAGGCTTCCGAAAGCTCCGGGGTCACGTCGATCCGGAGATGGAACAGCCTCGCGGAGTTCCGGAGATAGATCTCGACTTCCGCGTCGTATGCCGGAGAGGAGAGCGCGGGATCCGGATCGAGGGAAAGCTGGGAGGCCTCCGTGAACTTTGTCCCGAGCGCGCGGTTGATCTCGGGAAGGGCCGATCCGTATTTCACGGACAGATGATACTGAAGGAAATCGGCCTCGGGGGCCGGGAAGTAGAAATCGGCCGGATTCCGGGAGGATTTAAACTCCGAAAAAAGACCGCGGGCCTCGGCGGAGACAAACGGATAGCGATAGCGGGCGATGAACTCCGCGGGAAGCGCGACACCCGACCAGTCCGTCGCGGGGATGCCCATCGTCCGGGTGAACGCGCCGAGGTCGCCGCGGAACCTCCGCTCCATGACGCGCCGCCACTCGCGGGCGTTGGACGGCAGGAGTCTCGCCCCGGAGGCATTGCCGAGGACGGCGTAGGGAGCGGCCTCCGGCGACGCGCGCCACTCGCGGAACGCCGCCATCGCCTCCGGAGAGGCCGCGGTCTCCCGAAGGCTTTGGACATCCAGTTTCTGCCACGAGGTCGCCGGAAGGTTCCAGGCGAGGCGGACATCCTCGAGACTGGCGTTGTGCTTGGACTCTGCATATTTCCGGAGGAGGACGACGTCGTCGTGCCAGAAGCCCGGGACCGGAGCGATCTCCTGGGAGTCCGCCTCGCTATGGACGGAGCCGGAAAGCATCAGGAGGAAAGGATAGACCATCGTGACCGCGCCGAGAATGAGCAGCGCGAAGACGATTCCGTACGCGAAACGGATTTTCCAGGATTTGGAGCCGACGGCGGAAATGATCATTTGGCGGTCTTGAACTCCATTTGGGACAGCCTCTTGAGTTGGAACACGGTGAATCCGATGAGCAGCGAGCCGAGAACCCAAGCCATGGCCGTCGCGGGGCCGAACCGGAGATAGCCGAACGCCTCCCAGAAGACATGCAGGCCGACGACCTCGGTCTTGCCGTACGGAATATAGGGTCCGCCGCCGGTCATCGCCATGATGAACCCGCTTCCCGACTTCATCGCGCCGATGATCGCGCCGACGAAATTGATGAGGACGAGCATGCGGATGGAGGGCAGCGTGATATGGCGGACTTTGGCGAGAATCCCCGCGCCGTCGATGTCCGCCGCCTCGTAGATCTCGTTCGGCACGGTCTTGAGTGCGGCGAGGTAGATGAGGCAACCCGGCCCCATCCCCGCCCAGATGGTCGGAAGGAGGCAGCAAAAAAGCGCGGTGCGCGGATTGGCGAGCCAGTTTTCCGTCGATGCGGGAATCGAGGTTCCGAACCACGAATTGATGTGGGGAATGACGGCGTTGAGAAGCTGGTTGAAGAGACCGCTCGGTCCGTAGAATCCCTTCCAAAGGAAAATCACGATGACGCCGGAAAGCACCGCGGGAAGATAGTAGATCGTGCGGAACAGGATTTTCCCGCGCGGAACCTCGGAAAGGAGAAGCGCGAGGAAGATCGGCGCGCAGAAACCGAACAGGACGTAGAGAATCGTGTACTGGACCGAGACGCCCATCGCATGCCAGAACTCGGGGCTGAAGAGGACCGCGGAAAAGTTGTCGAGCCCGACCCACGAGGAGAATCCCCGGACGTTATAGTTCTGAAACGCCATCGCGGTGCCGCGGAGAACCGGCCAGTACGACCAGACGGCGATGGTGGCGACCGCGGGAAAAAGCATCAGATAGGCGAGCGAGCGGAGACGGGGCGCGGAGACGCCGGAATCCGAGCGGACCGACGCGGTCTTCGCGAATGTCTTGAAAACGTTTCGGAACACGAGCGCGAACGCGGCGAAAATCACGACGACGACAACCGCCGAGACCCGGTTCCGGAATCGGCGGACGCCGTCCGGAAGAAGACCGAGCATTTTCTGGTTCGCGTCGTCGACGCGGAAGTCGAGAATCTCCTTCGCCCGCAGCTTGACCCGTTCCTCGATTTCTGGATAAGTCCCGGTCCGGAACAGCTTCTTGATTTCGGAATCGTTGAGAATCTGGTCGATACCCCGGTCCAGGAAGTTGTAGACGAGCTGGCAGTTCCGTCCATACGGCTCCGGAACTCCGTGGGCGAGCGCCTCGGTGTAGGCGTCTTCCCATCCCGGAGGAGACTTCCCGGCCTCGTCGGGATAGCCCGCGTCGCGGAGAATCGCCGGACGGACGAACCGCCCGATTCCGTTCTCGACGAATGTTTTGGCGTAAATGAGATCGGTCGTCCGGGAGCCGATGAACCAGACGAAATCCCACGCGAGGTCGCGAAGCGCTGGATTATGGTCGACATTGCCCGCATAAAGCCCGTACATCATGCAGTTGTACTCCGAGGCGCGCATGCCGTCCGGGCCTTGGGGGACGGGGCCGAATCCGACATTGTTCGGGTCGATGTTGTCGAAGGCGCGGTCCTCGAGATAGTTGAACCACATCGCATAGCGGATGTTCGGGGCATAGGCGTCGCCGGTATTGACGACGCATGGAATGCGCCCGTGCCGGTTTTCGAAAGGCTCGAGGAAAAGCCGCGCGACGAACGTATAGGCGTCGACGGCCTCGGGCGAGTTGAACGCGCAGCGCCAGTCACCGGTCTCGCCGTCCTGCACGACCGCCCGCCCGCCGTATGAATAGAGGAAGGAAAGCGCCGTCCAGGATATGCCCGAGGAAACCCTGAGCCCGTAGGTGTTTTCCGCGGGATTCGTCACGGCGCGGGCGAACTCGAGAAACTCGTCGCAAGTCTCCGGAACACGGTCGGGCAGGCCGGCCTCGGCGAAGACGTCTTTGCGGTAGAACAGCGCCATGACAAGCTGTCCCTGGGGCATCGCCCAGACATGGAAGTGGGGACAGGTGTGTGACGAGGGAAGTGTCTCGGAGGATACGGTTCGAAGCGGATCTCCGTTCACGCGGGCGGACTCGGCCTCCCGTTGGGCGAGATACGGGCACTGCTCTCCATACGGGCATTCCCGGCGGATGACGTCCCAGACGGGACGGGGCATCCGGGCGCGCATCTCCTTTTCGAATCCCGGACCGCTGGCAAGCGCGGAATAATAGTCGTCGGTCGAAAGGAACGGTCCATGTTCCGGCCTGACGCCGGCGAGACGCTCGATATAGGCGTCGAGCGGATAGAGGAACTTGTTGCGGATGTAGGTGTCGGACTGGCGGAAGTTGACGTAGATGACGTCCGGAGAGACATCGCCGGCGATCTGCATGAGCGGCTGCATGTCCATGGAGCGGCCTGGGATATTGATTCCCGTGGCGGGAACGAGCTCGACTCCGGGATGCCGTGCCTGGAACGCGTCGAAAAGTCGGAGAAAACTTTCGCCGGTGGGACCCGTGACAAGTCCTGTGAGCAATCCGGCGGCGCAAAGCCGGGACGCTTCCGGGGGCGGAGGGTCGGGAAAGACGCGCGAGATCTCGTCCGCCCGCAACGAGGGGACGAGAAGAAGAAGGAGAGCGGGAAGGAGGCGCGTACGGAAATGCTTCATGGACGGCTATGCGTGTCTTGGGACGACGTCGCTCCCGGCATATCCCAACAAAAACTGGAGATGTTTGTAGAGCCGTCCCGGAGACGGGGCCCACGTCGCAAGAAGGTCCGCGACGAGTCTTCTCGATTTTTCGAAATCTACCGGAACCCGGTCATAGACGACACCCGGGCGGCATGCGGTGAAAAGGCGTTTTGCGAGTACGCGTTCCGGGGGCGCGTATCGGAGCCTGAAACAGCACGGGATGTTCTTTTGGACGGTTTTCGCGGCAAGGTGGAGCGGCATCGTCGAATGGGGAAGAAGCCATTCCGTCGGACAGGGCTGGACGATTTCGGAGGCGTCGCGAAGGCGTTGCGCGAGGCGCTTCAACTGAAGGGCGGTCTGATAGTGGCGGTGGATTTCCGGGCAATGGTCGCGAAGCCACCCCTTGATTCCGGGGTTCCGGCCGCGGTAGAGCCCGCCGGCGGTACGGATGGAGCGGTTGTTGACGCGCGCCTCGAGGTCGTTCAGGGCGGATCCGAACGAGACCGCGGATTCCAAGGAATCTTTTCGGCGATTCCAGAGGGCGAGGAGCGCCTCGGGAGACGGGGGCTCGTTGAGCGATGTACGGAGAACATGGCGCCGGGGATTGACGGGAGGCACCCTCCCCTGCCGGACCTTTTCGTAGGAATTGAGATTCCGGGCGAAAAAGTCATACGTGCGCGTGAGGACGGCGAGGAAGCACGTCGCGCCGCCGAACACGAGGAAAAGAGGCAGAAAAAACGTCACGATGCCGTAGGCCGTTTCCGCGCGGAGAGCCCGGTTTCCGGTCATTTCCTCCCCGCCGAATCCTTCCTCCATCGCGGTCCAAAGAGCCCGGTTGAATCGGAAAAGCGGCTCGAGCGCCGGTGTCGCCATCTGTCTCATTTTCCCCCTTTATTCCACCCGTTCATTCGCTTCATTACATCCATTCCGCATCCATTCCGCGCTTACCAATCCCAAATCTCCACCTTTTCCCAAAAGCAGGAAATATCGTACCCTATTTTTATCTCTCCGTCAATCGTAGCAACCGAAATTTATCATCAATTTTTGTGTTTTCAAAATATACTCTTCAATTTTATAAAAAAATGGTATTTGTTTCATAAAAACGAATTGAGAAAAATACAATTGAAAACGATTATAAAATTTAAATAAATTTCGGAAAATATCAATGTTTTACATCAAACAACGGAATTTTTGATTCTTGGTTGGCTGATTGAATGACGTTCGCCACGAATACAAAAACACATCACCCGACACAAACTTATCCCGCTTTCATGAGACGGTCTGGAGATTATTGTTGCCCTACAAGCCTTTCGTGATGTTTTTGGTTTGGACAGTGCGAGACTTCTCCCCGCGCCCCCAAAAAATCATCATGGGGACCGGCCTGTTCCGGCCTCCCTTCCCGGAAACGAGGCCCTCCGAAGGGGAGGGGGGATGCCTGATTCCTATTTTCTCCGTCTCAGGCCAAAGAACCATGCGGACTTTTCAGATGTTTGCCGTCACAACGGTGTCTGAAAACAGGTGTGTCCTCATGGAGACACATGTTACGCAAACAATCTTTGACCACCTAGTGTCTCGCAAAATTAGTATTGACATATATCAGCGGCATGATACAATGCTCGCATGGCAACACAGAAGAAGACCTTCAAGTACACGCCTCAGCAACGGAGCGAGATCGAGGAACTGCTCCGCCGGAGGACGATTTCCC
>JAZUKQ010000407.1:0-7527 GCA_045643325.1 Kiritimatiellia bacterium
GGTCTGGATCGGCGTCGCGAGGAACGGAGCCGCCGAATCCTTCCTCTGCCGCTGGCCCGAGACCTGGTCCCGGGAAGAGATCCGCCGGGCGACCCGGCTCGCCGCGCTCACCGCGCTCGCGGACGAACCCGACGCCGGCGACGCCCCGGACCGGCCCCGCTTCCACTTCGCCGCGCGCAGAGGCTGGATCAACGACCCGAACGGGCTCTTCTTCCGGAACGGCGAGTGGCATCTTTTCTACCAGCACAACCCGTTCGGCTCCCAGTGGGGCGACATGCACTGGGGCCACGCCGTCTCGTCCGACCTGCTCCATTGGGAAGACCGCCGTCTCGCGCTCTATCCCGACGCGCGCGGCACCATGTTCTCGGGAAGCGCCGTCCTCGACGCCCGCGGAGACGCCGGACTCGGCAAGAACGCCCTTCTTCTCTTCTATACGAACGCCGGCTACGACGGGAAAGGGACGCAGAACATCGCCGCGGAATGCCCCGACGGGACGTTTCGGAAACTCGGCGCGAATCCCGTGATTCCGAACATCTCGGGATCGTGCGACCGCGACCCGAACATCGCCTTCGACCCCGACGCCGGCCTCTGGCGCATGGTCCTCTACCTCGGGGACGAGAAAAAACGGACGTTCGCGCTCTTCTCCTCGGCGGATCTCCTCCATTGGACCGAGACCGACCGCTACAGCATGGGCGAGGGCCGCGAATGCCCGGGCCTCACGCGGATGCGCGATGCCGCGACCGGCGCGTGGACATGGGTCTTCACCGAGGCGAACGGCTTCTACCGGACCGGATCCATCGACGCCGGGGGCCGGATCTCGTTCGCCTCCGCCCCCCGCCGCTTCCTCCACGGCTGCGCCTACGCCGGCCAGTTCTTCCAGATTCCGGAGGGATCGGGAGCCGAGGCCGTCGTCCCGCGCCTTCACGAGGACGACATCCACATTTTCCTCGCCTGGCTCCGTATGTCCTGCCCGTCCAACGGCCTTTGGTGCGGCTGCATGTCCCTCCCCCTCGCGGTCACCCTCGAGTCCGGCGAGCTGCGCGTGCGCTTTCTCGCGGGAGCCTCCGCCCCCGCGCTCAAGGAAGGGAAGGAGGATTCCGGCGGTTCCGCGGACCTTCCTTTCATCGCCGACCTCGAGGTCGCCCCGGATCGCGCCGCGCGGATCGTCTACGGCGACACCCTCGTGGAATTCGACGCCGCGGCCGGGCGCGTCCGCTGGGGCTCCGAGTCCCTTTCGCTTCCCCCCGGACTTCTCCGGGGACGGCTCTTCGTCGACACGGCCACCCTGGAGTTTTTCGCGGACGACGGGCGCGCCTACCTCTCCCTGTCCGCCCCCGGACTCAGGTCCGTCTCCTTCGACGGGTTCTCCTCCTTCCGGGTCTTTCCGGTCGGCGAGGGCTAGCGCGCGACCCCGGCGAGGACGGGCCGATTGCGAAAGGCCGCGATTTAGAGTATGCTATTCCGCATGTCCACTGAAAATCCAGCGGGGCGCATCATTCAGGTTCTGGGTGCCGTAGTCGATGTCGAATTCGACGGAAACTACCGCCCGGCCCTGTTGAACGCCCTAAAAACCACCAATCCTCTGCTCGACGGCGAGCCCATGAACCTGGTGCTCGAGGTCGCGCAGCACCTTGGCGACTGTCGCGTTCGCACCATCGCCATGCAGGACACCAACGGGCTCAGGCGCGGCGAGCCGGTCGTCGACACCGGCGCACCCATCCGCATGCCCGTCGGGAAAGGCACGCTCGGAAGAGTCATGGACCTTCTCGGCAACCCGATCGACGGCCGGGGTCCCGTCGACGCCGAGCGCCTCGACCCCATCCACCGCGATCCGCCCCCCTTTGTCGAACAGAATCCCGCCGCCGAGGTCTTCGTCACCGGCATCAAAGTCATCGACCTCCTCACCCCGTACCGCAAAGGCGGGAAAATCGGACTTTTCGGGGGCGCGGGCGTCGGCAAGACCGTCCTCATCCAGGAGCTCATCCACAACATCGCCCAGGGACACGGCGGCTACTCCGTTTTCGCCGGCGTCGGCGAGCGCACGCGCGAAGGGACGGCGCTCTACAAAGAGATGGCCGATTCCGGAGTCCTCGACAAGACCTCGATGGTCTTCGGCCAGATGAACGGGCCGCCGGGGGCCCGCGCGCGCGTCGCGCTCTCCGCCCTCACCGTCGCCGAGCACTTCCGCGACGGGATGCGGCAGGACGTCCTTCTCTTCATCGACAACATTTTCCGGTTCACCCAAGCCGGTTCCGAGGTCTCGGCGCTCCTCGGGCGCATCCCCTCCGCCGCCGGCTACCAGCCCTCCCTCGCGACCGAGATGGGCGAGCTTCAGGAGCGCATCACCTCCACGCGCCACGGGTCCATCACCTCCGTGCAGGCCGTCTACGTCCCCGCCGACGACTACACCGATCCCGCGCCTGCCACCACCTTCGCCCACCTCGACGCCACGACCGAACTCTCCCGGGCCATCGTCGAACAGGGCATCTACCCGGCCGTCGACCCGCTGACCTCCTCGTCCTCCATGCTCGATCCCGCCGTCGTCGGCGAGGAGCATGTCCGCGTCGCCCACGGCGTCCAGGAGCTGCTCCAGCGCTACCAGGAACTCCGCGACATCATCGCCATCCTCGGCATGGACGAGCTCTCCCAGGAGGACAAGAGGACCGTCGCGCGCGCCCGGAAAGTCCAACGTTTCCTGTCCCAGCCGTTCCACGTCGCCGAGACGTTCACCGGCATCCCCGGCAAGTTTGTCGCGCTCGAGGACACCGTCCGCTCCTTCGCCGCCATCCTCGACGGCCAGGCCGACGACCTCCCCGAGCAGGCCTTCTACATGGTCGGGACCTTCGAGGACGCCCGAGAAAAGGCCAAAACGCTGTGAAGACCTTCCGTCTCTCCCTCCTCACCCCCGAAGGAGTCGTCTATCAGGGCGATGTCTCCTATCTGCAAATGCGCTCCTCGTCCGGATCCTTCGGCGTTCTCGCCAACCATCAGCCCATGGCGGCCGACTGTCCCCCCGGCACGCTCCGCGCGACCGCGGCGGACGGAGCGCCGCTCGCGTTCGACTGCGACTACTCTGTCTTCACCATGGACGGCGGCGAGGCTTCCGTCCTTACCTCCTTCGCCCATCCCTCCGCCAACACCTAGCCGCTCTTCCCATCCCACTCCCGAAGCCCCTCCTCACACAATATTTCCGCTCTCTCCGTCCTCTCACATTCTCAACTCTTTCCGTCCCATCAGACCTCTCAGACATCTCCAACCTTTCAGACCTGTCCAAGGAATCCTCCATGTCCGATAAAAACGAATCCATCCGCCCCGCCAGTTTCCCCATCAACACGCGGGTGCTCGGCATCATCTGCATTCTCGCCGCGATTTTGCTCTACATCGGGAAGTACAACCGCGACGCCCGCGAGGCGAGGGCCGACCTCTCCGCCGCCCGGGAGATTCTGGAATGCGTCACGAACCAACCCGTCCACAGCGTGTTCATCGAGCACTCGCTGGAGAACATGGATGTTCCGCCGATCCTTTTCAACTGCCCGCCGGTCCTCGCGACCAACCTCCTCGCGTCCATCTGCGGCGGCCACACCTGCCAGCAGCGCACCGGCACCGCGGACGGCAACCTGTTCCTCATCCACGTGGTCCATACCACGAACATGGTCGAGGCCCTCTCGGCGATCCAGCGCCACCAGATCACGAACACCGTCTCCTCTTTCCGGGCCGTCCGGCTCACCGAGGACCAGGACAACGCCTACTTCGCCCTGATTTCCGACAACGGAGAGGGCGAGCCGGCCGTTCCGCGCTACTTCTACGCCCCGGGCGCCGGCAAGACGCTGGGCGGCGTCCTCGCGTACCTCGTGGAGAAAGGCGGAGAGCTTTCCAAGAACCCGAAGTTCATGGAATCCTTCTCCAACCGCGTCGAGCGCGCCCTTTCCAACGTGAAGAAGGACGTTCCCGCGGAGGAGCCCGCCGACCTGCCCCAGGCTCCGTCGCCGGCCCCCTGATACCGGCCGCGCCCGCCGAATTCCGCGCCCCGCGCCCCCGTTTCCCGCGAACTCTCCCGATTTATGGAGTTCTTCACCGCGACTTTTGAGTTTCTCCGCTCCCAGCATCCCGTCGTCCAGTGCGTCATCATCGCGCTCCTGACGTGGGGATGGGAGGAACCCATCTCCATCGGATCCGCCATCGCCGTCGCGACCGGGTCGCTCGACATCCGCGTCGCCTTCGTGGGGCTTCTTTTCGGACTTCCCTCCGGCGACGTGATGCTGTACTCCGTCGGACGTCTCGGGAAAAAGTTCCTCATGCGGACCCGCTGGTACAAGGGAAACGCCTCGCTGCACCAGGCGGAGCGCTGGTTCCAGCGCCGCGCCCACGGGACCATCTTCGCGGCACGTTTCGCGCCGGGGCTGCGCCTTCCCACCTACATCGCGGCGGGCATCTTCAAGGTCCGGTTCCCGCTCTTCCTCTCGCTGGTCGTCGTCGCGGGGGCGATCGAGACGGCGCTCCTGCTCCTCGTCGCGCGGTTCTTCGGCGAGAACGTCCTCGCGCAGCTCGGCGCCCATAAGAAAATCGTCGGGGCCTGCCTCTTCGGACTGGTCGTTCTCCTTCAGGTCGTGAACTATCTGCGGCAGAAGGCCCGCCGCAACAGGCTTGCCGCGCAGGAGGAGTCCGGAGACGAGGAGGACGACGTCTCCCCCATCGAGTTCGCCAACCCCTTCCTCTTCTACATCCCCGTCGTATGCCACTGGGCCTGGCTCGCGCTCCGCTACCGCGGCGCCATGCTCCCCCTCAACGCGAACCCGTCCATCTACGCGTCCGGATACGTCCGGGAGTCCAAGTCGCAGATTCTCGACCTCTTTCCGAAGGACCTGGTCGGACCCCGGGTCGCGTCGTACGTCGCCGTCCCGGTCGTCCCGGGCGAATCCAAGGAACGGCGCGGAGAGCGGGCGGTCGGGCTCGCCCTCGAAGCGGGGCTGCGCTATCCCTTCGTCGCCAAACCCGATGTGGGGCAGCGCGGGGCCGGCGTCCGGCGTGTCCGCTCGCCGGAGGAGCTCCGCGAGTACGCGCTCGCCTTCCCCGCCCAGGGGGCCTTCATCCTCCAGGCGCTCGCGGACTTCCCGGTCGAATGCGGCATCCTCTACGCCCGCCGGCCCGGCGAGCCGCACGGCCGCGTCGTCTCCATCACGGTCAAAGAGTTTCCCGCCGTCACCGGCGACGGCGTGTCGACGCTCCGCGAACTGATTCTCAAGCACAAGCGCGGACGCCGCACCCCCCAGACCTATTTCGCGCGGCAGACGCCCGAGGCGCTCGCCTCCGTCCCCGCGGCGGGCGAGACGGTGAACCTCGTTTTCTGCGGCAACCACTGCCGCGGGGCCGTCTTCCACAACGGCACCGCCCTCATCACGCCGAAACTCACCGAGACCTTCGACGCCATCGCGCTCCGCGTCCCGGAGTTCTACTACGGGCGGTTCGACGTCCGCTGCCGGTCCATCGAGGCCATTCAGGAGGGTCGCGACTTCCGGATCGTCGAGCTCAACGGGGCCGGCGCCGAGGACACCTCCATCTGGGACGCGAACGCCTCCGCGTGGTCCTCCTATAAGGCGCTCTTCCGCCAGAACCGGACTCTTTTCGAAATCGGCGCCGAGAACCGCCGCCGGGGCCACAGCAACATCTCGCTCGCCCGCTTTCTCGCGGACGCCGCCGCCGCGCGCCGCCTCATCCGGCAATACCCCCCCTGCGAATAGACCCTTCCATGAACGAGAAAATATCCGTCTGTATCATCGCGGGCAACGAGGAGGAGAACATCGGGCGCTGCCTCCAGAGCGTCACCTGGGCCGACGAGATCGTCGTCGTGGACAGTTTCAGCCACGACCGGACCCCGGAGATCGCCCGCGGCTACACCCCCCATGTCTATCAGCACGAGTGGCAGGGCTACGTCAAACAGAAAGCCCTCGCGAAAACCTACGCGACGAATCCCTGGATTCTCTTCATCGACGCCGACGAGGAGGTCTCCCCCGAGCTCCGCGACGAGATTTTCAGAATCTTCTCCTCGAAAATCCCCGACGATGTCTCGGGGTTCGATTTTCCCCGGAAAGTCTGGTTCCTCGGCCGCTGGATTCTCCACGGCGACTGGTATCCGGACCGGAAGCTCCGGCTCTTCCGGGCCTCCCGGGGCGAGTGCACGGGGACCGAGCCGCACGACCGGATCACCGTGCACGGGAAAGTGGAGCATATCCGCTCCCCGCTCTATCACTACACCTACGACAACATCCACCAGCAGCTCGACACGCTCGACAGGTTCTCCAGCATCGCCGCGAAGTCCAAGCCCGACATGCCCGGATTCCGGATTGTCCTCCGGATGCTTTTCGACCCGCCCTTCCGCTTCTTCCGCTGCTATTTCGTCAAACGGGGTTTTCTCGACGGACTCCCCGGATATATCATCGCCCGGGCCATCGCGTTCGGGACGTTCGCCAAATACGCCAAAATCTGGGAACGGCGGCATAACCGCCCCGCCCCGCGCGCGGAGGACGCCGTCCCCCCCGCCTGATTTTCCGTCCGCTTTTTTTAGAACGATTCCCCCTAGCGCTCTTCGCCGATTGGTGATAAACTCTTCTCCGTACTCCACGATTGTATAAAGGAGACCATTATGCTCACAGACGCACTCCTCAAAGAGTCCCAGTCCAAGATGGACAACACCTTCAAGGCTCTTGAAAACCAGTTTTCCGGGATTCGCACCGGCAAGGCCTCGCCTGCCCTCGTCGAGAACATCCAGGTGCCCTACTACGGCGCCCCGACCCGTCTCCGCGACCTCGCCAACATCTCCACCCCGGAGATGCGCCTCATCACCATCTCCCCCTACGACGCCTCCATTCTCGGAGAGATCGAGCGGGCCATCCTCGCCGCCAACATCGGCGTCACCCCGCTCAACGACGGCCGCCTCGTCCGCGTGCCCATCCCCGAGCTCAGCGAGGAGCGCCGCAAGGAAATGACCAAAATCGCCAACCGCATGGCCGAGGACGCCCGCGTCGCCGTCCGCAACGTCCGCCGCGACGCCAACGACGCCGTGAAGGCCATGGAGAAAAAGTCCGAGATTTCCGAGGACGAGAAGACCGCCGCCCTCGCCTCCATCCAGAAGGCCACCGACGGCGCCATCGCCAAAATCGACGCCGCCCTCAAGGCCAAAGAGGCCGAGGTCATGGCCGTCTGATAATAGCCCCGGCCCCCGCGGCTTCCGTTCCGCTCCACGCCTTTTCCATCATCTTGTTCCACCCCAGAGGTATCCGCCATGCCTGACACCCCCACGCCTCCTCCCGCCGATCAGCCGACTCCCACGATCCGTCTCAAGCCGATTTCCGTGACTCCGCGTCCCGTCGCCGCCGCCCCCGCGGCTCCCGCCGCCGCTCCGGCCCCCGCTGCTCCCGAGGCTCCCGCGGCGGACACCCCCACGCCCACGGTCCGCCTGAAGCCCGTGGTCCGTCCTGCGATTCCGACGATCAAGCCTGCCGCCCCCATCGCGGAAGCGGCCCCCGCCGC
>JAZUKQ010000408.1:0-4611 GCA_045643325.1 Kiritimatiellia bacterium
CTACCGCGTCCACAACTCCCCCAGCCTCGATTTCGGCAACCGCGAATTCGTCATGGCCGCCAGCCAGGCGCGCCTCTACGCCATCGCCCTCAAGTTCTGGCCCAAGGTGCGGCTCGTCCACTGCTGGAACACCCGCCCCGCCTTCGACCTGCGCCTCACCCCGTGGCTCTTCGTCCTCGCCGCCAACACGACCGGGCACCTCCTCGGCGATCCCGAATTCGTTGGCGACGCCCAGCCCTATTCCGACATCCGCGGATACTGCTTCCGCGACCGGCGCACAGGCCGCGCGGTCATGCCCGTCTGGACGACCAACCACGACGTCGAATGGGGCGTGAAGCCCAGCCCCGTCCTGTCCATGGAACTCCCCCCCGACGTCGAGTTCTACGACCTCGCGGGCAACAAGCGCACGCCCGACTCCTCCGGAACCCCCACCCGCGTCCCGCTCACCCCCGCGCCGCTCTACCTCGTTTCCAACGATGCGGAGGCCCTGCTCCGGTCGCTCCGCGAGTCCGTCGCCGAGGACCCGGCCACCGCCCTCACCGTGAACGTCCTCCCCCGGTCCGACGGCTCGCTCCGGGCCGAGATCCGCAACGAGACCAAGGCGCGCCAGACGGGGCGCATGGCCATCGCGGGCCGCGACCTCGCGTACGACCTCGCGGGCAAGGAGTCGATGTCCGTCAAGGTGGCGGACGGCGCCCTCGAGCCGATGAAACTCCAGTCGTGGCGCGGCGCCGTCTCGTTCCTGCCCCGCAGCTGGGCGACGAGCTGGTTCGTGACGCCGAAATGCGGCGACCGACCGGACTGGGACGCCATCCCCGCCCAGGAGTTCTCCACGGCCGCGGGCCCGAGGACCCCGGGCTTCCGCGCATGGTGCAAGACCGCCTGGAACCCCGATTTCTTCTTCGTCCGCGTCGAGGTCGAGGACCCCTCGTACACCCCCTGGGAGGGCGACGGCCGCGAGTTCGACCCGAAGGCGCTCTACGCCCACGACGGATGCCTCGAAATCTACTTCGACGCCTTCGCCGACGCCCTGATGTCCTGGGGCAGGAGCTACGACGAGAACGACTCCCGCTACGACTTCCTCGGCCGGCACGTCCACCGTCTCGTGGCGGTCAACTGGCAGCTGGCGCAGGGGACGGACTCGGCGACCGACGAGGAAATCCGCGAGAAGCTGGTCCGCTCCTTCGCGCGCACCGGCAAGGGCTACGTCTACGAAGTCGCCTTCGCCGCCCGCTACATGGCTCCCGTCGAACTCAAGGCCGGCAGCGTGGCCGGCTTCGGCCTCACCGTCCACGACTACGATTTCTCGCGCAGGGACCCCCAGGGGAATCCGCAGCACACGAGCGTCTCCAACACCACCGTTCCCGGGACGGACTGCAATCTCAAGCCCTACCTGTTCCCCCTGACCCTTCTGGGGGAACCATAGGGACGGACTCCCCGCCCACTCCGCGCCGCCCCGTTGGGAGACGCGGCGTCCGCGCCCCGCCATCGGGCGGAGCCCGGCCCCCTCCGAGGGGGCTGTCGGCGAAGCCGACTGAGGGTGTTTTGCGGGCGCGGCAAAGGCCCCACGCGCGCCGCTTTCGGGCGGAGCCCGGCCCCCTTGAGGGGGCTGTCGGCGAAGCCGACTGGGGGTGTTTTGCGGGGGGCGGAAGGCAACACCCTCCGGCGCTTCGCGCCACCTCCCTCAAGGGAGGCGCCTGCGGCGGGCGGCGGCGTCTTCGGCAAAGGCACGGCGCGGCAAAGGCCCCACGCGCGCCGCTTTCGGGCGAAGCCCGGCCCCCTTGAGGGGGCTGTCGGCGAAGCCGCCTGGGGGTGTTTTCCGGGGTGGGGAGGCAACACCCTCCGGCGCTTCGCGCCACCTCCCTCAAGGGAGGCGCCTGCGGCGGGCGGCGGCGTCTTCGGCAAAGGCACGGCGCGGCAAAGGCCCCACGCGCGCCGGCCGTACGTTCTAGCGCTCCCCCGACTTCGCCGCGCGCGCGCAGCGCTCGTAGGCGTCCCGGAGGAAGCCGTCGGAATCCACTGTCGCTCCGAACGGGGTGTTTCCGATGCTCAGCTCGAAGCTGAACGGTCCTTTGTACGGGCTCTTCCGGATGTCGGTCATCAGCCGCTTCCAGTCGAGATTCCCGTAGAACGGAGGCTGGTGCTGGTCGCCGGAGGAGTCGTTGTCGTGAAGATGGAGCGCGAGAAGACGGTCGAGATGCTCCTCCAGATGGTCGAGACCGTGATGCGCCGGCCCGCCCGCCGAGGGATCGGGAACGTCGATGTTTCCGTGCCCGGAGTCGAAACAAAGGCCGACGGCGTCGGCAGGATATTCCCGGAACATCGCCGCAAGGATTTCGAACGTGTCCCCCGCCATGTTTTCCAGCGCGATGGAGAGTCCGAGGCCGTGGCAGACGGGCACGAGCTCGTCCAGAGAGCGGCGGAGCGCGTCGGCCTTGCGGAGGACGTCCGCGCGGTCCGCCTCGCGCGTGTCGGTGCGGAAGAAGGGGACGTGCATCATGAGCGTCCCTTCCCCGCGGAGCATGGCGAGCATGCGCAGACGGTTGAGCACCAGCTCGACGCCCGCGCGACGGTATTCCTCCACGGGCGAGTACCAGCAGCAGATAAACCCGCCGGCGGACCCGTCCGAGCCGTGGATGTCCAGCAGGCGGAGACCCTCCCGGCGCAGGATGGTCCCGATGCGGGCGATCTCGCGGTCGGTGTAGAAGTGGTCCGTGTGCCACTGGTGGCACCAATGCAGATGCGTGAAACCGGCGGCGGCGATGCGGACGAGCACGTCCTCGGGATCCCCGCCGGATCCCCGGAAGTCCGTGGCGATGGAAAGGTTCATTTCCTCAGATATTTTACCGGTTAGTTCAGGACCAGGGACGGATCGCGTCCGAGCTTGCGGACGGCGGCGACGACTTTCGAGCGGAGATCGTCGTCGAGCGGCATGCGGCCTTTGACGGTCTTGCAGGAATGCACGACGGTCGCGTGGTTGCGGTCGAACCACTTGCCGATCTCCGGAAGCGACGCGTGCGTCAGGCAGCGGCAGAGGTACATCGCGATCTGCCGGGGCACGGCGACCGACTGCGGACGGGCCTTGCTCGTCATGTCGTCGAGCGAGAGGCCGCAGATTTCCGCGACGGCCTTCTGGATGGCGGTCGGCGTCAGGTCGGGAAGCGCGTCCTGGCCGATGATGTCGGAGAGCTGCTGGCGGAGCGTGTCGAGGGTCAGGCTCTGCCCCGTGAGAGACATGTACGAGAGCGCCCGCGCGAGGGCGCCTTCGAGGCCGCGGACGTTGGAGGTGATGTGTTCCGCGATGAACGTGAGAAGCTCGTCGGAGAGCTGGCAGACGTTCGCCTTCTGCTTCTCTCGGAGGATGGCCATGCGGGTCTCGAAGCCCGGGCGCTCGATCGAGGTGACGAGTCCCCACTCGAACCGGGAGACGAGGCGCTGCTCCAGCCCGGCGAGCTCCTTCACGGGACGGTCGCTCGTGAGGATGATCTGCTTGTGCGCGTTGTGGAGCGCGTTGAAGGTGTTGAAGAACTCCTCCTGCAGCGCGGTCTTCCCGATGAGGAACTGGATATCGTCCACCAGCAGCACGTCCACGTTGCGGTACCGGTTGCGGAACTCGATGGTCTTGTTCTGCGAAAGCGACTCGATGTAGTCGTTGAGAAGCGCCTCGGTCGTGATGTAGCAGACGCGTTTCTTCGGCTCGTTCCGCTCGACATAGTGGCCGACGGCCTGCATGAGATGGGTCTTTCCGAGCGCCGTCGCCCCGTAGATGAACAGCGGGTTGTAGGCCATGCCCGGCTTCTTCGCGACCGCCGTGGCCGCGGCGTGGGCAAAACTGTTGCAGGGCCCGACGACGAAGTCCTCGAACGTATACTGCTCGTTGAGATTCGCGCGCTGGGTCCCCTTCCGGGTTGTGCGGCGCGCGGAATCCTCGAGGACCGCCACGGTCTCGTTTCCTTGTCCGAGGGGCAGCTCTTCCTGCGCGGGCGGAACGGCCGAACCGGGCGCGGGGGCGGAGGGGGCCGGCATCGCGCGGACCACGATTTTCAGAGAGGTCCCGTCCGGCGCCCCGACGACACGCAGCGCCTTGAGGATGAGGTCGGCGTAGTTGTCCGCGATCCATCCGCGGATGAACTCGTTGTCCGCGGCGAGCACGAGCTCGTTTTCGGTCGTCTCCGCCTCGAGCGGCAGGAGATTTCCGAACCAGCGGTCATAGGTGCTCGGATGGACAGCGCTCTGAATCTGTTTGCAGGCGGCGGGCCAATACGTATCGAACAACGCGGACATGGAGATGCGTGGAAAGGTTGGGGCGGAATGTTTCCGGTCTGGGGCTGCGTTCCGGGAGCGCGGTGCCGGGGCTGATTCCGCAGGGGAATGGATAAGAAACCGTTTTTTTTGTTTGGAACACGCGAAAAGATACCCGATAGACGACATTCCGACAAGCAAAAAGGATTAACCCCTTGTCGACAAGTTATCAACAGGGCGGTTCGGCCGGAAATTATTCCATAATCATCTATCATTCAACGAATTGTTCGATACACACCCAAAAACAGTACGGAATTCCACTACGGCCTGTTCAAAACGTCCGTTCCCGCCGCGCGGCCCGTGGGACAC
>JAZUKQ010000409.1:0-3123 GCA_045643325.1 Kiritimatiellia bacterium
CGCCCGGCTCCGCCGGCGCGGCGGACGGCGCGCCGCTCGCCGCGTTTTGCCCCGTGGCGCCCCTCGGCGCTCCGTCTCTTGCCATCGTGGAGACTCTGCCGCGCGGACTCCTCGGCACCGAGGGCGGCCCGGCGCCCGACGGTCCGGCGAGCGGGCTCTGGGACCTCTTCCGCGACTCCGCGAACCTCGGCGAACGCACCGGGCCGTACGTTGACGACCGCGGCCAGACCATCGCGCCCAAGTGGGGCCGCCACGAGTCCGTTTCCAGCTACCTCCGGAAGTAGACGACCATGGAACCCTCCCCCAAAAACACGAAGCAGAAGACCTGGAGCGTCGGATCCCTCGTCTACACTCTTCCCGGGCTCATCACGCTCTTCGTCTGCCTCCTCGGCGGCGAGTTCGCGTGGGCCATGAAGGACCGCGCCATCGGAAACGCCGCGACGCTGCGGTTCCAGACGTACACGAAGGATCCGCTCGTCTACTCGATTCTGATCCTCTCGTTCCCGAGCTTCACGAACATCTTCCTGATGCCGATCATCAGCTACATCTCCGACCGGCACCGCGGACGCTGGGGGCGGCGCATCCCGTTCCTGGCCTTCACGACGCCGTTCATCGTCGTCGGCGCCTGGGGCCTCGGCTTCTCGCCGTACCTCGGGCGGTGGCTCTACGGCATCGGCCACGGCGTGGGCTGGGTCGATGCGCTCAGCACCGCCCTCTTCGGCGGCGCCTTCACCTACACGAAGGCCTGCGTCCTCAGCTTCGCCGTCTTCTGGGCCTCGCTCGACTTCGGCGCGACGCTCGCCGGCGCCCTCTCCGGCGCCCTCATCAACGACGTGGTGCCGAAGACGCTGCTCGGGCGCTTTTTCGGCTTCAACCGCGCGTTGAGCCTCCTCGCCGGCATCCTCTTCAACTACTACCTCATGGGTAAGGTCGAGGCCCACTTCCTCGCCATCTTCCTCGGCATCGGCGCCGTCTACGGCGCGGGCCTCGCCCTGCTCTGCACGACGGTCAAGGAAGGCACCTACCCGCCCCCGCCGCCCGTGCCGGCAAACCAGTCCATGGCCGGCCGCGTCTTCCGGCCCATCCTCACCTACTTCCGGCAGTGCTTCACGAACCGGTTCTACATCCTCATCATCGCGGCGCTCGTCCTGAGCCACTTCTGCGCGACACCCTACAACATGTACGGCCTGCTCTACGCGAAGAGCCCCGCCATCGCGCTCGACATGGACCACTACGGGAAGATCCACGCCCACTGCTACCTCATCTCCTTCTGCCTGAGCTTCTTCCTCGGAGCCCTCGCGGACCGCTTCCACCCGGTCCGCGCCTCGGTCGTCGCCCTGGGCGTCTACCTCTTCTGCATGGTCTTCGGCTGGTTCTATCTGGACCCCGCGCTGTTCCCCGGGAAGGAGGTCCTCCAGCGGCACTTCTCAACCGTGCTCTATCTGCACATCGTCCTCTCCGGATGCTACTTCACCATCTCCGGCTCGATGACCCTCCGCCTCTTTCCGCGCTCCCTCTTCGCGCAGTTTAACTCGGCCACCTCGATGATCTCCGCCGCGGCCTACGTGCTCCTGGCCATGGTCTGCGGTAAGGTCCTCCAGGCGCTCCACGGCGACTACCGCTTCGTCTACCTCTTCGGCTCAGCCCTCACCATCCTCGGCGCCCTCGGCCTCGTCGCCATCTGGATCGTCTCGCGCCGCTACGGCGGCCTCGACAACTACGAGGCCCCCGACCCCGGCGCCTGACGGCGCCTTCCCAAATAGGAGTTTCCCCTTCCCCATGAGCAGAATCCCCTCCGTTCTCCTGGTCGGCATCAACGGCTACGGAAACCTCTACGCCGAGAACATCCTCGCCCTCCGCGCCCAGGGCAAGGTCGAACTCGCCGGTATCGTCGACCCGACGGCCGCGAAAAGTCCCCGCCTCGCCGAACTTTCCGCAGGCGGAAAGGTCCCTGTGCTCGATACGCTGGACGAGTTCTTCGCGACAGGCGCCGCGCCCGACCTCGCCTGCATCGCCACGCCCATCGGACTGCACTGCGAACAGGCCTGCGCCGCGCTCGAGCACGGCGTGAACGTCCTCTGCGAAAAGCCCGCGGCGGGCTGCCTCGCGGACGCCGACCGCATGGCCGCGGCGGAGATGTCCTCCGGAAAGTTCCTCGCCATCGGCTACCAGATGTCGTTCAGCACCTGCATCCAGCGCCTTAAGGCGGACATCCTCGCCGGGCGCTTCGGCTCGCCGGTCCGCTTCCGCACACGCGTCCTCTGGAGCCGCACGCTGAAGTATTTCGGGCGCAACGGCTGGTCGGGGCGCCTCCGGGACGCCGCCGGGCGTTGGGTCAACGACAGTCCGGTCAACAACGCCACCGCCCACTATCTCCACAACATGCTCTACGTGCTGGGCGACGGCATCGGGACGTCGGCCGAGCCGGCGGACATCGAGGCCCGCCTCTGGCGCGCCAACGACATCGAGAACTTCGACTCCTGCGCCATGCGCGTCCGGACGAAGGGCGGGGTGGACCTCTTCTTCTACACCGCCCATCCGGTCGGCGAATGCCGCGGTCCGGAGTTCGAGTACGTGTTCGAGAAGGGGACCGTCCGCTGCACAGGGGAGAAGAACCGGCTCTCCATCGCGGCGGAGTTCGCCGACGGTTCGACGGAGGACTACGGCAATCCGTACGACACGTACATGAGGAAACTCACCGACAGCATGGCGAAGTCCGCGGACCCCGCGGGACCCCCGCTCGTGTGCACCATCGCGACGGCGCGCCCGCATATGCAGTGCATCGAGGCGCTTCGCGCGCTGCCGGTGGAGCAGATTCCGCGCGCTCGCACGCATTTCGAGGAGAAGGGGGACGGGGACAGACTCCTCGTCGCCGACGGCATGTTCGAGCGCATGATGGCGGCGTACGACGCCTGGACGCTTCCGGAATAACCCCGTTCCCAGAGACCGAGCCCGAAGAGATACGGTTTATCTTGAAAATCTCACACTTATCCCGCTTTTTTGAGAAGCGAAATGAAGATTGTTGTTGTGCGACAAGCCTTTCGAGACGGTTAGAACGACGCAGGACTTTTTTCCACGCCGAGAAAATCGACCTATTCCATGCGGGAAACGAGGTCCTCTGAA
>JAZUKQ010000410.1:0-7486 GCA_045643325.1 Kiritimatiellia bacterium
CTCGCCCGCTACGCGGAACGGCTCGCGGGGGCGCGGGCGAGTTTCGGCCCGATCCGGGAGAGGCTCGAGGCGCGGACCCCGACGCCGGCCGACGCGCTGCTCGACCGGCTGACACGCGAGGCCGTCGCCGCCGCGGAGCCCGACATCGTGGGCATCACGGTGCCGTTCCCGGGGACGGTCTACGGCGGATTCCGCGTCGCGCGGGAGATCCGCCGGCTGGAGTCGGAGACGGGGCGCCGGATCCGCGTCGTGATGGGCGGCGGGTATGTGAACAGCGAGCTCCGCGACCTGGAGGACGCGTCCGTCTTCGACTATATCGACGACCTCTGCTTCGACGAGGGGTTCGCCCCGTGGCGCGGAATCCTGGGGCTCGGACCGAGGACGCGGACGATGGGCCGGGAGGACGTCGGGAAAAACCGGCGATCCGGCGACCCGGCCTGTCCCGCACGCGGGGGCGCGGGGGCGCGGCCGGAGGGGCGCGGCGGGGCCTCCGACTACGAGGTCCCCGTCTGCGACTACGAGGGGCTCGACCTCTCGAGGTATCCGGCGATGGTGGAGACGGGCAACCCGATGCACCGGCTGTGGAGCGACGGGCGCTGGCTGAAGGTGCAGCTCGCGAACGGGTGCTACTGGCACAAATGCGCGTTCTGCGACGTGGCGCTCGACTACATCGGGAGCTACCGTCCGGCCGATCCGGCGCAGGCCGTCGCGGCGATCGCCGCGATGGTGGAGAAGACGGGCGTCCGCGGCGTGCATTTCACCGACGAGGCGGTCGCCCCGGGGTTCCTGCGGAAGTTCTGCGGGGAGCTGCGGAAGAGCGGCCTGCAGATTACGTGGTGGGGAAACATCCGCTTCGACAAAGGATTCGACGAGGAGCTCGCGGCGGCGATGGCGGAGACGGGATGCGTCGGGGTGACGGCGGGGCTCGAGTGCGCGGTGGACAGGCTGCTCAAGCTCATGAACAAAGGCATCACCGTCGCGGGGGCGCGGGAAGTCTGCCGCCGGTTCGCCGACGCGGGCATCCTCGTCCACGCGTATCTCATGTACGGGTTCCCGACGGAGACCGAGGCGGAGGCCGCGGAGGCGCTGGAGACCGTGCGCGGCTTTTTCGCGGAGGGAATCCTGCAGTCCGCCTTCTGGCACCGCTTCGCGCTGACGTGCCATTCGCCCGTCGCGAGAGCCCCGGAGCGGTTCGGAATCGTGTTGGCGGAGGAGGCGGCGGGGGCGGCCCGCTTCGCGCGGAACGAAATCCCGTATCTCGAGCCCGGCGCGCCGGACTGGTCGGCGTGGGGACCTCGCCTGGCCGCCGCGACGGAGCGCTTCATGCGGGGCGATTGGACGTAGTGTTTTTTTCACCGAGAAGGAGAACAGACCATGCAAACAGTATTCGGATCGATTCCTGTGGTATACGATGTCGACGTCGCCGTGGCCGGCGGCGGGATGACCGGCGCGGCGGCGGCGCTCGCGGCGGCGCGGCGCGGCGCGAGCGTGTTCCTCGGCGTGGCGGAGAACGCCTGCGGCGAGGATGTCTGGGCGACCGGCATGCTGTGGCAGAAGCCGGAGGAGACGGACGCGCTCGGCCTTCTCGCGAAAGTGTTTCCGGGCGACGCGCCGTACGTCCGCCCGATGGACGTGAAGCGCGCGCTGGACGACCTGCTTCTGGAGGCGGGGGTCCGGTTCCGGTACCTCTCCTCTCCGTCCGACCTTCTCGTGGACGGGAACGGCGCCGTCGCGGGCGTCGTCTTCGCGGGGAAGAGCGGCTCGTTCGCGGTCCGCGCCAAGGCGGTCGTCGACGCCACCCGCGGCGCCGTGCTCGCGCGGTCCGCCGGTCTGCCGTTCACCGCGTGGAAGGGCGGGGAGCTCGAGATGCGCGCGGTCGTCCTCGGGGCGCGCGCACCGGAGCCCGAGGCGCTCGACGAGACGCCGCTCGGCCTGGTGAGCCCGCCGGAGAACGAGCCGGGCGAGCCGGTTCCGGCCTACCTCTACACATTCAAGGCGCCGCTCGCCGACGCGTCGGAGGACGCGTTCCAGCGCGCGGAGTCGGAGATCTTCGCCCGGATCTGGCACAAGGACCAGACCTGGCGCTCCGACCGCTGCCTCTGCCTTCCGCCCGAGCGGATCGACCGGGAGGCCGCGCGCGACGCGGTGCCGGCCGGATTCTTCTTCGAGGGCGCGGCCGCGACGGACGACGCCGAGACGGCCGAGCGGCTTCTCTGGGCGGACTATGCCGCGAAACTCGGCGCGTCGACGGGCGCGGCGGCGGCGCTGTGGGCGCTCGAGGGCGCCTCCGCCCCCGCGGGGAAAGTCCGGCCGGCGCACGCGGCGGCGGGGAAGCCGACGAAGACCGGGTTCGCGGGAGAGCCGTGCACGGACCCCCGCGCCCGGCGCGAGGCGCTCGGCGAGATCGCGGGGTTGGTGGACGTCCGGGGACTCCCGGTGCTGGACACCGTGGACGTGCTCGTCGTCGGCGGCGGCACGGGCGGCGCGCCGGCGGCCGTCGCGGCGGCGCGCGAGGGGGCGCGGACGCTCTGCCTCGAATCGCTCTACGTGCTGGGCGGGACGGCGACCGCGGGCTTCATCAGCCGCTACTACCACGGATACCGCCAGGGCGCGACCGAGGAGATCGCGTGCTGGGTCGACGAGACGGCCGAGTGGAAACGCGAGCATCACCAAGGATTCATCAACCCCGCGTGGAAGGCCGAGGCCCTGCGCAGGAAGCTGCTCGCCGCGGGCGGGCGCGTCTGGTTCGGCGCGACCGTCTCGGGCGTCGTGACGAAGGGGAACCGCGTCGAGGCCGTCGTGGTGAACACGCCGCGCGGGCGCGGACTCGTCAAGACTCGGATGTTGGTCGACGCCACGGGCAACTCGGACATCGCCGCGTTCGCCGGCATGCCCGTCCACGAGGTCTTCGAGGACGGATTCGTGTTCCAGGGAAGCGGCATGCCGTCGCGCCCGTTCCGTCCGGACTACCGGAACACGGACTACACCTTCATCCTCGACTCCGACATCGCCGACCAGACCCGCGCGTTCGTCGTGGGGCGCCGGAAGTGCGCCGCGGCGTTCGACTTCGCGCAGATGGTCGACACCCGGGAGCGCCGCCAGATCGCGGGCGACATCGTGCTCTCGGCCCGCGACGCGTACGGACAGTCGACGTGGGCCGACGCCGTATGCCGCGCGTACTCGAATTTCGACACGCACGGGATGACGAACGACCCGATGTTCGTCGTGCTGTCCCCGGACCGCGTGGAGCTCAACGTGTGGCTTCCGATGCGCGCGCTGACGCCGGCGGGCTGGGACGGCATCGCGGTGACGGGGCTCGGGGTGAGCGCCCACCGCGACCTGATGCCGGTCCTCCGGATGCAGCCCGACATCCAGAACCAGGCGTGGTCCGTGGGCGTCGCCGCCGCGTGGGCCGCGCGGGCGAAGAATCCGGCGGACCGCGATTTCCGGAAGACCGATTTCCGCGCGCTGCAGCGGAAGATGGCCGCGTTCCGGGCGAACATCCCGCCCAGCGCGGTGCTTTACGCCGACAGCCGCTTCGAGTTTCAGTCGGAGCCGCCGACCGACGCGGCGCTCGGTCCGCTGGCCCTTCACGAGGAGATCACGATATTCCTCACGGGCGAGGACTTCGGGAGTCCGGAGGAGAAGAAGCTCACGGAGATGCTGGAAGACGTGCGGACGACGCTCGGGAAGCTGGCGCCGCGGGAGGACGAAGGCCCGGATCCGCTCGACACACCGGAGATCCGCTGGGCGAAGCTGCTGGCGCTCCGGGGAAGCCGGGCCGGGGAGGGCGCGCTTCTGGACGCGCTGCGGCGCGCGGAGGACTGGGACGGGGGATGGAACTACCGGGGAATGGGGCAGTTCTGCCGCAGCATGAGCCCGCTCGACGACATCCTGGTCGCGCTGGGATGGACCGGGACGAAAGGCGCGGTGCCCGAGGCGGTCCGGCTTCTGAGGAAGACCGGCCCGGAGACGGAGCTTTCGCATATCCGCGCGGCCGCGCGCTTCGCGTCGTGTTTCGCCGGGGCGCCGAAGGAGCGCAAGGCGTTGGTCGGAGCGCTCTCGGACGTCGCGAAAATCCCGGGGATGACCGGTCACAGCTGGGCGACACTCGCGGACGAGCTCCGCGACATTCCGGAGAGCACGGTCGACACCACGACGCGCACGGTCTCGCTGCGCGAGCTTTTCCTCGCCGCCGGACTGTACCGGCTCGGAGACGACGCGGAGAAGACCGGAGAGCGGATTCTGCGGGCGTACGCGCGGGACATCCGCGGCCAGTACGCGGCCTCGGCGAGCATGGAGCTCTCGCGCGCCGGGCGCTGATCCCGCGGCGGCGGAGACATTGGAAATCCCAGGTTCGGCATAGAAAATGAAGCGGATTGTCATTCTCGGAGCCACGGGCTCCATCGGAGAGAACGCGCTCCGGGTGGTGGACACACTTCCCGGCGAGTTCGAGGTCGTCGGGCTTTCCGCGCGGCGGAACGCGGCGCGGCTCGTGGAGCTGGCGAAGGCGCACGGCGCCCGCCGGATCGCGCTGTCCGACCCCGCGGCCGCGGCGGAGGCCCGCGCGCTGGCCGGGCGGGAGATCGAGGTGCTCGACGGGGAGGCGGGGGCGGTGGAGCTCGCGGCGGCGTCCGGTGTCGACCTCGTCGTCTGCGCCATCGTGGGAATGGCGGCGCTCCGGCCGGTGCTGGCCGCCGTCGAGGCGGGGCACGACGTGGCGATCGCGACGAAAGAGGTGCTGGTCGCCTGCGGCGCCGTCGTGACGAGGCGCTGCGCCGAGAAAGGCGTGCGGCTTCTTCCGGTCGACAGCGAGCACAGCGCGATCTTCCAGGCGCTGCAGGACCCCGTGCGCGCCCCGTGGTGCGTGCGGACGCGGCCGATGGAGGCCCGGGACGGCGCGCCGGAGCGGACGCCGCTCCCCGCGGAAGACCGGGTCGGGCGGCTCATCCTCACGGCGTCGGGCGGCCCGTTCTTCTTCCGCCCCGAGATCGATTTCGAGACGGTGACGCCCGAGGCGGCGCTGAACCATCCGCGGTGGAAGATGGGGCCGAAGGTGACGGTCGACTCGGCCTCGATGATGAACAAGGGGCTCGAGATCATGGAGGCGGCGTGGCTCTTCGCGATTCCGGTCGACCGGATCGCGGTCGCGGTGCATCCGCAGAGCCTGGTGCACTCGCTCGTCGAGTACAAGGACGCCTCGGTGATGGCGCAGCTCGGGGCGACGGACATGCGGATCGCCATCCAGTACGCGATGTGCTGGCCGGAGCGCCTGCCCAATGCGAGTCTGCCGAAACTCGACCTCGTCCGGGCGGGGAAACTGGAATTCTACGAGCCCGACGAGACGCGGTTCCCGTGCCTCCGCATCGCGCGGAGCGCGTTCCGGCAGGGCGGCGCGGCGCCGGCGGTGATGAATGCCGCGAACGAGATCGCGGTGGACGCGTTCCTGAAGGGGAGAATCCGTTTCGCGGACATCCCGAGACTGTTGGAGAAGACCCTCTCCGCGCCCGGCGCGCCGACGCGGAGCGAGACCCTCGAGGACGTGCTCGGGGCGGACGAGTGGGCGCGGCGGACGGCGGCGTCCCTCGCGTGACGCGGGGCGGCCGGAGTTGAGGACTGTTAGCGAGAGAACAAGAGGATCGGTATGTCGATAAAAACGAGTCTTTCCGAAAAGCGTGTGAAACTTGGCGGCGGCATCAAGAACCGGATTTTTGTCGGGTTCATCCTGTCGCTTCCGATTATTACCACGGTGTGGTTCTTCAAGTTTCTGATCGATCTCGTGTCGGACTATCTGCCGACGCGGATCACGATTCCGTACTTCGGGACGCTGGAGAACCCGTTCGCCGTAAAGACCGTGGTGCTCCTTCTGATCGTCCTGTTCTTCTTCCTGCTCGGGGCGGCGGTGCAGAACTTCCTCGGGAAGCAGCTGTACGCGCTGCTGGACGCGGTGTTCGGGCGCATCCCGTTCGTCAAGTCGATCTACAGCTTTGTGCGGCAGATCTGCGAGTGGGTGGCGCGGAGCCGGAGCCAGGTGTTCCAGAAGGTGGTGCTCATCGAGTATCCGCGGAAGGGGTCGTACGCGGTGGCGTTCCAGACCTCGGAGTCGCAGGAAGTGCTCAACGCGGCCGTCAAAGACGAGAACGGGAATCCGACGGTGTGCGTGAACCTCTTCTTGCCGACGACCCCGAACCCGACCTCCGGATTCTTCCTGGTCGTCCCGAAGAAGGACATCATCGAGACGGAGCTGGACGTGAGCGCGGGCATCAACCTCATCATCAGCGCGGGCGCGATCCTGCCGACGGCGGGGAAGGCCAAGGAGGGGTCGGTGCTGGACATGATCGACGGCCTGGTCGAGGGGCGCGGCGGGGACGGGGAGAAGGCGTAGGGCCGCGGAGGCCGGCGCTTAAGAGGAATACGGCCGTCCCGGAAGGGACGGCCGCTTTCGTATCGGTCAAAGGGACGCTTTGACGGATTCGGGCTTAGGCCTTGGCGATGACGCGGGCCATCTCGCAGACCTTGTTGGAATAGCCCCACTCGTTGTCGTACCAGGCGCAGACCTTGACGAAGGTCTTGTCGAGCTGGATGCCGGCCTTGACGTCGAAGATGGACGTGCGGGCGTCGTTGCGGAAGTCGGTGGAGACGACCGCGTCCTCGGTGTAGCCGAGGATGCCCTTGAGGCCGCCCTTGCAGACGCAGGTCTCGGAGGCTTCCTTCATGGCGGCGCAGATCTCGTCATAGGAGGCTTCCTTCTCGAGCTCGCAGGTGAGGTCGACGAAGGAGACGTCGGAGGTCGGGACGCGGACGGACATGCCGGTGAGCTTGCCGTTGAGGGCGGGGAGAACCTTGCCGACGGCCTTGGCGGCGCCGGTGGAGGAGGGGATCATGTTCTCGAGGATGCCGCGGCCGCCGCGCCAATCCTTCTTGGAGGGGCCGTCGACCGTCTTCTGCGTCGCGGTGGCGGCGTGGATGGTGGTCATGAGGCCGCGCTTGATGCCGAACTTGTCGTTGAGGACCTTGGAGATCGGGGCGAGGCAGTTGGTGGTGCAGGAGGCGTTGGAGATGATCTTCTGGCCGGCGTAGGTCTCGTGGTTGACGCCGTAGACGAACATCGGGGTCGCGTCCTTGGAGGGGGCGGACATGATGACCTTCTTGGCGCCGGCCTTGAGGTGGGCGCTGGCGAGCTCTTCGGTCAGGAAGAAGCCGGTGGACTCGACGACGACGTCGACGTCAAGGGCGCCCCAGGTGATGGCGGCGGGATCCTTCTCGGCGAAGACCTGGATCTTCTTGCCATCGACGATCATCGTGTTGCCGTCAACCTTGATCTCGTGCATGAACTGGCCGTGCACGGAGTCGTACTTCAGCATGTACGCGAGATAATCAGGATCGAGGAGGTCGTTGATGCCGACGACCTGGATGTCGCTGCCGAAGTTCTCAACCGCCGCGCGGAAAACCATGCGGCCGATACGGCCGAAGCCGTTGATACCCA
>JAZUKQ010000411.1:0-3257 GCA_045643325.1 Kiritimatiellia bacterium
GTCCAGGCGCGCCCGTACCGCGTAGACGCCGTCGCGGGGCCATTCGGCCTCGGACGGAACGGAGAGGTTGGCGGTCGCGGCCTGGAGGGAACGGCCCACGCCCCGTCCGTGTCCGACGATGCCGCGCAGGCGGAAAGGGCGGCCCAGCCAGCGGTTGACCGTCGCGATGTCGCCGGCGGAGAGCGCCTTCCGGATCCGTGTGCTGGAGACGGGCTCGCCGCCCTCGGAGAGTTTGCGGACCTCGCGGACCTGGATTTTTCCTTCGGAGACGGAGCGGACGGTCTCGAGAGAGCCGGTGCCGCCGGCGCCGAACCGCCAGCCGCCGCCGGAAAAGACGCATTCGACGTTCCAGACATCGGACATGAGGACGCGGCGGACGAACTCCTCGGCGGGCATGCCCGCGAGGTCGGCGGTGAACGGGAGGAGGAGCGCTCCGTCGAGACCGGCCGCCTCCAGCGCCTCGACGCGGAGGTCTCCGGGCGTGAGCCGCTTCGGGGCGTCGCGGGGGCGGAGGACATCGAGCGGATGCGGGTCGAACGTGAGCGCCCACGCCTCGCCTCCGAAGGCCCGGGCCCGGGCGATCGCGGCGGCGAAGACCTTCCTGTGCCCGATATGGACGCCGTCGAAGCTTCCGACCGCGAGGCTGACACCGCCCGCGACGTCTTTCAACTCCCCGAGGGAACGAGCCACGCGCATGTCGACGCCTTTTCTCTATTCTCCGGAAGCGTCCCCGGCGCTCTTCGCGGGCTCGGCGGGCTTGTCGAGTTCCCGCATCGCGGCGAGGGCGGGTTTGTAGCCGGGCTTCAGCGCGAGGGCCTTTCCGAAATATTCCTTGGCGAGGTCCTTCTGGCCCATGCGGCCGTAGACGCGGCCGAGGGAGACCATCGCGGCGAGGTTCTTGGGCTGCAGGTAGAGCACGCGGGAGAGGCAGGCCTGGGCGTCGTTGAGGCCGCCCTGCCCGAACAGGGCCATCCCCACGTGCTGGAGCGTGGAGGCGAGCAGCGCGACGTAGCGGGGGTTCGCGGTCTCGGCGAGGTACGCGTTCTCGATCTGGTCGATGGCCTTCGGGGCGTCGCCCGTGAGATAGTACGAGATGCCGACGTTGCAGACGCGGTACGGCGAGCCGTCCAGTTCAGCGGCTTTCTGGTGGGACGCCAGCGCCTCCGCGGGCTTCTTCGCCTCCAGTTCCGCGACGCCGCGCCAAGTCCAGGCGTCGGGGTTTCCGGGCTCGAGCTCGGTCAGGCGGACGGCCTCGTCGAGCGCGGCCGTGTCGCCGGGCCGCGGGTGGAGCATCCGGAACGTGAGGCGGCGCCGGAGAAGCTCCTTCTCGTCGGCGGACGCCGGTGCGGCGGGCGCGGCCGCCGCGCGGGCGGGAAGGTCCATCCAGGCTCCGAGAAGACGGTCGAGGCTTCCCGCGGGCTTCCCGGGAATAATGGAGAAGCCCATTCCGAAATCGTCCTTTCCCGCGCCCGCGGGGTCCGCGAAGGCCTCGGCGGTGCGGGCGCCCCCCTGGAGCTGGACGACGGCGACCTCGAACGAGTCCCGGAGCCCCAGTTTCGCCAGCGTGTCGAGAAGCCGCCCCAGTTGGAAGTCCATGAAAGCGACCTCGGCGCCGAGCGGACCGGCGGGCGTGTGGACCGCCTTCACGCGGGCGGAAGTGTCCGCGAAGACAGGGTCGGCGAGGTGGATCCAGACGAAGACGGGCCGCTTCAGCGACGCGTTCGGGGGGGGCTCCGCCGCTGCGCCTTTTTTCGGCGCGGCCGGCGCGCCGGATTTCGGGGGCGGAGGCTTTGGAAGCCCCGTCCCGGCTTCCGTGGCGATCCATTCCGCCGCGGCGCGCGAGACCTCGTCGCCGCGGACGAATCCGTCGGCCGGGGATTTCGCGAAGGGGAGGGGAAGAAAACGGAGATCGACGTTCGGCCGTTTGGAGACGCAGCCCCCCTCGTCGAAGCCGAGCGCGGCGGGAACCAGCCCGGGGTCGGCGGAGAACGCGGCGACGCTGTAGCCTCGTCCCGCGAGGGAGGCGGCGATGGTCTTGCCGGACGCGTCCGGACCGAGCAGCATCGCGGCCGCGGTCTGGATGTCCGCGCCGGCCGGAAGGTTGTGCCCGGACATACCGCCCGCCTCGGCGAGGCGCTTGAGGACCGGCGTGATGACAATCGGGACGCCGTTCGTTCCGGGGACCGGCTCGAAGCTCTCCATGGGCGCTCCGCCTGTCGTGACGAGAAGATAGGACTTCCCCGAGACCGCCGCCGTGCCTTTTTTCGAGCATCCCGCGACGAGCAGGACGGCCAGGACCGCGAGGACGGCCCGGACCGATCCAGAATATTTTCCGAAAGAGTTGAAAAAGAGCATGTCGATTCTGCCGATAAAATCCAAAGAAACGTTTTCCCGCGCCTTCCCTCCCTGAAAACACGTCATTATACCACAAGCGTTTCTTTGCGGGAAGACCAGGTGCTTGGATATTCCCCGTTTTTCTCCCGGACGCGAAATGCGACACCCCAGTCGCCTGGCGACAGCCCCCCTCGGATGGGGCCGGAGCGCGGGGATGCGGCGGGCTTCCGCGCTCTTCCGGGCACCCTGCGACGGATTGCTGTAGGGGGGAGGTCGTCGGAAATGAAATTACGGTGCGGAAAGTTTTTTACAGGCCGTAAGTCGACCGAAAACGCGCGGCGCCGGTCGGCCGTCGGGGGAGGTCGTCGGAAATGAAATTACGGTGCGGAAACTTTTTTACAGGCCGTAAGTCGACCGAAAACGCGCGGCGCCGGTCGGTCGACGGGGGGAGGTCGTCGGAAATGAAATTACGGTGCGGAAAGTTTTTCTGAGGACGGAAGTTCGTTGAAAGCACGCGGCGCGGGCGTCGGTTCGCTTGACGGGGCGGCCGAATGTCTGATAAAATGGATAAAGTTTCAAAGGCTTATTAGCTTCTTTGTGGAGACCCTGCCATGTTCAGACCTACCATGCTGCTGGCCGCCGTCGCGGCCTTCGTTTCGTTTTCCGCCCCTGCGGATTGGGCCAAATCCTACGACTGGAATGACGCCAAGGACCAGACGTGGACGGCGTATGACAATGGCGGCAAGCACTACATCAGCGCCGGCGGGTGGGAAATCGAGTACAAGGTCGTCGACGGCGCCGACATCAATCCCTACTACGTCAAAACCGTCGGGTCGAGCGCTCTCCTGAACTTCGACACGGTCGAACGCGACACGGGCCTGCGCGTTGTCACGGTCGGCGGCTTCAAGCAGAAGACGACCCTG
>JAZUKQ010000412.1:0-8920 GCA_045643325.1 Kiritimatiellia bacterium
TCGCGCCCGGCACGCACTTCATGAGCGCGGCGACAAGCGTCCGCTTCCAATACTCCGCGCCTGCGCTCGTCAGCTGGCAGACGACATGTCCGTCATAACAGTCGGCGACGACGCCGGGGAGCCCGTCGGACTCGCCGTGGACGAGACGGAGGGCGGTCGTCCCGGCGTCGGGGGCGTAGCGGTTTCCGCGGGACGCCACGGCGGCGGCGGCCCGGCGCGAGAAAAAGGCGGCGTCCACGGGCTCGTCCTTTTGGAACGTCCAGACCCGGAGGAGGATCTGCGAGGCGGGGGAGGCGGCGGCGAGGGCGAGAAACTCGTCCTTGGAGGAGCGGACCTCGACGGTCTCGCCCGGAACGGGGTCGGAACCGCGGACGCCGGCGACGGCTCCCGAGAAAATCCACGGATGGCGGCGAAGGACCGAGCGTTCGCGTCCGGCCTTGATGAGAAAAGTGGTCATGGCGGCGGAAAGTATAGCAAAGATTCGCGCGTCGCGGACGGGTCTTTTCATTCCGGAGGTTTTGCTTCATACTATTGCCCCATGACGAGTTCCGATTCCACGTTTTCCGAGCGGCTCGACGCGGTGTACGGCCGCATCGGCGCCGCCTGCGCCCGCTCCGGCCGCGACCCGGCCGGCGTGCGTCTTGTCTCCGTCTCCAAGACCTTTCCGCCCGAGATCGTCTCCGACGCGATCCGCGCCGGCGCCGCGCTGCTCGGCGAGAACCGTGTCCAGGAGGCGGCGGCGAAGATTCCGCTGTGCCCCTCCGCCGAATGGCATCTCATCGGGCATCTTCAGAAGAACAAGATCCGCCAGGCGCTTCCCCTTTTCACCATGCTCCACTCCGTCGACACGGTGCCGCTCCTGGAGGCGCTGGCCGAGGCCGCGGAGGCGTCGGAAATCCGTCCGAAACTTCTGCTCGAGGTCAACGTCGCCGGCGAGGCGTCGAAGTTCGGGTTCAAGCCGGACGACGTGGCGGAGGCGCTCCGCGTCGCCGCCTCTGTCGGGGCTCCTCCCGTCGTCGGACTGATGACCGTCCCTCCGTTCCATCCGGAGCCCGAGGCGGTCCGGCCCTGCTTCCGCGCGCTGCGGGAACTCCGCGACCGGCTTCAGGACGGGTGCGGCTACGGCCTCCCGGAGCTTTCGATGGGCATGTCGCACGATTTCGAGATCGCGGTGGAGGAGGGCGCCACGTTCGTCCGCGTGGGGACGGCGCTCTTCGGAACGCGCGTCGGGAAGACGTGGAAACCGCGGCGCTCGGCGGATTCGGACGACTACGGTTTTGAAGGATAGGCACGGCGTCCGGCGCGGGCGTGTGTCCCGGTCGCCGGACGCGGAACCGAACAACCAAACGGAAAGAAGACAAATGGATAAGGAACAGCTGCTCAGGAATCTGGAGGTGCCGGCGGATCCGGTGGACTGCGTGCTCGACACGGACACCTACAACGAGATCGACGACCAGTACGCGCTTTCGCTGATGGTGAAGAGTCCGAAACTCCATGTGAAGGGACTTTTCGCCGCGCCGTTCTACAACGGGCATTCGACCTCGCCGGAAGACGGCATGGAGAAGAGCTACGACGAGATTCTCCACCTGCTCGGACTGCTCGGCCGCGAGGACCTGAAGGACCTCGTGTACAAGGGGTCCCGGACCTATCTGCCCGACGAGAAGACGCCGGTGGAGAGCCCGGCCGCGCGCCGTCTGGTCGAGCTGGCGCGGGGCTATTCGCCCGAGAAGCCGCTCTACGTCGTCGCGATCGGCGCGATCACGAACGTGGCCTCCGCCCTTTTGATGGCGCCGGAGATCGCCGAGCGCATCGTGCTGGTGTGGCTCGGCGGACACGCGCTCGAATGGCCCAACACGAAAGAGTTCAACCTGTGGCAGGACGTCGCGGGCGCCCGGATTGTCTTCGGGTGCGGATGTCCGCTCGTGCAGCTTCCCTGCATGGGGGTCGTCTCCGCCTTCTACGTGTCGAAGCCGGAGCTTGAGTTTTGGCTGGCCGGGAAGAATCCGCTCTGCGACTATCTCGCGCGGCACACCATCGAGGAGGCGGAGTCCTACGCGAAGGGGAGGGTCTGGAGCCGCGTCATCTGGGACGTTACGGCCGTCGCGTGGCTGCTCAACGACAACAACCGGTTCCTGGACTCCCGGATCATTCCGGCGCCCGTTCCGGAGTACGACGGCTACTACGCGCGCAACGTCTCCGGCCATCCCATGCGGTACATCTGGCACGTCCGCCGCGACGCGCTCATGGGCGAGCTGTTCCGCGTGCTCGCGGAGTAGCGGGCATTTATACGGAAAAAGGCGGCGGTTCCCAAAGGAATCGCCGCCTGAAGACTGGTGCCGGAGGAGGGACTCGAACCCTCACGGTGTCGCCACCGGCAGATTTTGAGTCTACTGCGTCTGCCATTTCGCCACTCCGGCGCGAAGTGCCGAGAAGTTTAGCGGAATTGTACGGACACGGCAAGCGAATTCTGCTAGAATCTACTTGTGTCTGGGATTCGCCGTTGCGCGTCTCCCGATTCTAAAATTCAAAAATACTCCTCCTATGAAAAACGTGCTTGCCGCCTCGCTCTCGCTCTCGCTCGCCGCTCTCTCTCCGTACGGCCTCCGCGCCGAAGCCGGAGAGTCGATCGACCTCCCGCCCTTCGGGACTGTCCGCGTCATTGACTCCGTCGACTGCACGGGGACCGATCACGGCTTCGTCGAATATCCCGCCGGCGCGAGCCGCGTGGAGACCGTGCTCGGGAAGCCCTGCCGCGTCATGCCGGTCCAGGCGACGGACTCCTCGTTCATCTCCTACCGTCTCGGCCAGGGCAAGGGACTCCGCGCGAACGGCTCCTATGTCGTCGTCGTCGAGTATCCCGACGACGTTCCGCGCAACTATACCGTCTTCAACCGGGCGACCGACTCGAAGCGCTCGTTCTGCACCGGCTCGTCCATCGGCGACGCCTGGGCGCCGAAGTATGTCGACAACCACAGCGAGTCCCTGGCCGTCCCGCAGTCCGGCGAATATCAGCTCTGGACGGCCTACGGCTCCCTCATGGACCGCACGCGCGACTACCGCGAGTCGACCGTCGTCCGGACCGACGCGCAGGGCAACCCCGTCAAAAACGGCAAGGGCGAGGTCCAGAAAGACCCCGTCTTCAACACCCCCGCCGACGGCTTCGATTTCGTCCTCGCGCAGTACGGGCGCGACCACGATCCCAACACGCAGGGCCTCGCCGTGCGCCGCGTCACGCTCTGCGAGATTCCCGACGAGAAGGCCGTGTGGGCGAACCTTGTCTTCCCGCCCGATCCGCTTCCCCGCCGCCATATCTTCTGGCGCGAGGAGATGAGCGACGGCGGTCCGATCCAGGGCGACACGCCGCAGTGCGCCAACCGCACGGACTGGTTCGACCACAAGGCCCGCCAGATGAAGATGCTCGGCATCGACACCTACATGAAGGACCTCCTGGAGTTCGGCCACGTCCAGCACTGGGACCCGAACTTCATCGCCCCGAACTGGGCCTGGGGCGACGCCCGCACGGACGGCCTCTGGGAGAAGGCCGTCGGCATCATGGCCGGCTACGGTCTCTCCATCCTCCCGTACTACGAGTGGTGCGGCAACCGCGGCGCCGACGTGGACGGCCGCCCCTCCTTCGGCAACCAGAAGCGCGCCGAGACCCTCAACGGCGAGAAGAACTACACGCACATCTGGTGGACCGAGGGCGCCAACATCGACATCACCGACCCTGACGCCCTCACCGAGACGAAGCGTCTCCTGGACGGCACCGTCCTCCGCTTCAAGGACAAGGCGGACTTCGTCGGCGCCCTCTTCCGCACCCGCCCGACCCAGTGGCCGGTCTCGTTCTCCGACGCCACCCGAGCCCGTTTCGCCGAGGAGGTCCGTAACGGCCAGGCCGTCTCGCGCGACGACCTGAAGCGCGACCGCGCCCTCTACGCGGACTATCTCGCCTGGTGGCACAAGCGGCGCGCCGCGTTCCTCGACGCCCTCCAGGCGTACCTCGTCGAGAAGGGACTCCCGAAGGCGCAGGTCATCTTCGACTCCGAGACGTCGGAGTCCGGCCCGGGCTTTGCCGGCGGCGGCTTCGTCGTCGACGACCGCGCCGCCTGGGAGAGGACCTTCTCCGATCTCGGCATGAAGACCCCGAAGTGGGCTGCGACCGCGGACACCGTCTCCTCCCACGCGTTCCTCAAGGCGCGCCGCGACCCCGCCGGCACGTGGGGGCAATGGGAATGGCAGCACGCCTGCCCGGGCGACGATCCCGAGAACTTCAACGGTCTCGATCCCCGCGTGTGGCTCGCCATGCCGTTCAACCGGCTCTACTCCGTGTCCGATCCCGCGGCCTTCCAGGCGTATCGCAACGCCTCCGGCACGCAGACCATCATCCGGCACTACTCGCTCAACGAGAACATGATCTACCGCAAGGCCGGCGACAAGGACGAGGCCATCTGCGGCTACGCCATCTCCGACGTCGAGCACGCGGGCCGCGCGTGCATGATGAACGAGGTTTACGCCATGGCCAACGGCGATCCCGCGAACCTCGGCTATTTCATGGGTTCGACGTTCTCCCGCGGCTTCCCCGGCCCGGTGCGCGAGTTCAACCAGAACTTCCTCGCCCTTCCGGCGCTCCCGTCCCGTGTCGTCGAGGGCGCCTGCGACGATGCCGAGGTCGTCCTCCGCGAGATCGACTGCACGAAGTTCGGGCAGGGCAAATACTACGCCCTCGTCCATACGGGGGCGCGGGAGAAGAAGGCGGTGACCGTCCGGTTCCCCGAGGGGACGAAGTCCGTCACGGTGCTGGTCGGCGGCGCGACGAAGGCGTTGGAGTCCGACGCCTCCGCGACCTTCCGCGCGCTGAAGCCCTGGCAGCTTCTCGCCTTCCAAGCGAAGTAGTCCGCGCGGTACGGGGAAACCGGGAGGGGGGGACATGAAGCGCTTCGCCGCCGCCGTGCGCCGAAGCGCTTCGCCATGCGTCCCGGGAATTCCGGCTTATTGGATGCGGATTCCGGCGGAAAGGCCGAAGTTCATCTTCCTCGGATTTCGCGGCGCGTCATGATTTTCCGGACTCGGGCCAGAGCCGGACGGCAAGCCGGAGAAACTCGCTGACGCCCCACGCCTGCGCGTCGCAGCCGCGCTCGCGATGGGGCGCGTCGCCGTCCATGATCTCTGGAAGGTGTCCGACCGCCCCGGACTCGAGCCAGGGGACGGCGGCGGCGATGAGGCCGCGCGCGGCGGGGAGCGCCGCGTCTCCCCCGACGGCGAGAAGCGCCTCGGCATACGCCGGATAGGGCCAGGTCCAGGCGGTGCCGTTGTGGTAGGCCGGCTTGCGCCGGGTGTCCTCGTCGCCTTCGTAGGTATGCCAATAGGGGGCGGAGGGATCGTTCAGGCGCGCTCCGTCCCTGTCGATTGGGAGCGCGTAGCCGACCGGGCGGTCGGCGAGTGTGCGGATGCCGCCGGGAACGAGGAGCGCCGCGCAGGCGGAGAGGACGAGGCCGGGGATTCCGCTTTGGCCGTCAAGTCCGTCCGGCCGCGGCGAGACGCCGTCCGTTCCCGCGAGAACTCCCAGCGTGATGAGGAAGAGCTGGTGGGGGCGGAGATGGTCGACCGCGACGCAGCCGGAGGCGGGCGCGGGCCGGCCCGGCCGGGGCGTGTGCAGGCAGTCGCTGAAGTATCCTTTGGACGGAAGCCAGAAGAGCCCGAGCGCCGAGTCCGCGGCCCGGTCGGCGAGCCGTTCCCATTCCGCCTCGCGGCGGAACGAGGCGACGAAGCGGAGCGCGGCGATCCAGAGCGCCTGAATCTCCACGGGATAGCCCTCGCGCGGCGTGCCGGCGGGATAGTTCGTGTCCATCCAGGTGAAATGGGACGGGCTGTAGACGAGCGCCGAGTCCGCGTCCATCCGGATGCCGTTGGGCGTCCCGTCGCGATAGCCCGCGACAATGGCCTCGACCACGTCGGCAAGAGTCCGTCCTCCGCAGTCGAGCGAGAGGATTTTCCGGCGTCCGTACCGTTCGCAGAGGTCGCGGACGGCGACGACGAACCAGAGGGAGGCGTCGGTCGTGTCCCGGTTGGAGTCGTCGTTGCCGCGGATCATGTTCGGAAGCGTGCCGCCCCGCTCGAACCGGGCGAAGGCGCGGACAATGGAGAGCGACTCCTCCTTCATGCCGGCCGCGATCATGCCCCGGAGGACGATGAACGTGTCGCGGCCCCAGTCCAGGAACCACGGGTAGCCGGCGATGACCGTATGGACATCGTCGCGGCGGACGACGAAATCCCGGAGGGCGTCGCGCAGGACATCGGTCAGACCGCGGTCGTGTTGCCCCGGGTCTCCGGCGGAAGAGGCCGTTTTTTCCGGCGCGGGCGCGACGGGCGGCGGAAGCGACGTCCCGTCTTCGTGGCCGGTTTTCCCGTCGCGAAGCTCGGAGGCGCGGAGGACCGCGGAGTCGCCGGGCGAGAGGAAAATCCGGAAGAATCCCGGGCTGAAGAGGTCGCCGGTCTCGTTCATGCCGCGGGAGGCGTCGAGGGGGTAGGACTGGCAGTAGGCCCATTCCGGCTCCGAAACGAACGCGTGCCCTCCGTCCGCTTCCATCCGGAGACCGGGACGGCCCTCGGGAGCGAAGTCGAATCCGGCGGGCGAGGCGGCGCAGGCCGCGGGCCAGGCGGTTTCCGCGCCGGCGTATGCCTTCGTAAGCTCATGGAAAGAGCGGGACTCGACATCCGGACGGACGATGAGTTCGAAGGTGTCGCCGCGCGGCGCCGACGCGCATGAACGGGAGTTGTCCGGGGAGGCGGAACGGGACGGCGTCCTCGCGCGGGAATGCGGGGCCGGAACGGCGAGCTCGAGGACGACGGCGTTCTCCCCCCGGGGCATGCGGAGGGTGATCGAGAAGGGGACGGCGCTCCCGAGACCGAGCGGGACCCGGAAATGCCAACGCGCGAATCCGGGGTTCCGCTCGAAGCGCTCGAGGCACGAGGCGTCGACCGCCTGCGAGTAGCCGAGATGGCGGATCCAGACCCGGCAGCGCGGGAGGAGGATCCAGCGGTCGCACGGGACCGCCGGGTCGGGATTGGACGCGAGGAGCGCGTCGTAGCGGGAGCCGAGCGAACCCCACGCCGCGCGGGCGTGGACCATGCCGCCGCGGCCGTTCGTGAGAAGCGCCACCATGTCTCCCGCGCGGACTTCCGCGCCGGTGAACGAGGTGCGCGCCCGCGGCTCCTCGTCGCAGGGCGGAAGAGGAAGGACGCGGGTGGTGAGCGCGCGGGTTCCCGAGCGCGTGTACTCCCGGGTGGAAAGTGTCGCGGGTTCCGTTTCGCCGGCGAAATCGCCGGGAAGGAGGAGGTGGAAGTTGCCGGTCCCGGAGGGAAGGGACGGGGCTTGAAGAAGCGGGCGGTCGCCGGAACCGAGCGTGACACGGAAGGGCGACGGGGAAAGCACGAGAAGCGCGGAGCCCGCGGGATGCGGGACGACGCGTCGGGCGTCCTCCGGAAGCGAGACGAGCGTGAACGGGACGCCGCTGGAGGAAAGGAACGCCGCGGGGTCGGAGAGAAGTCCGCCGGGGGCGGAGGCGGCGGGGAAGGCCTCGCGGAGCCGGAGAAGAAGCTGGGACGCCCGCTGGAGGACCGGCGCGGGAAGGGAATCCCCGGCGGGGAGAGGCCCGTGCCGGAATCCGAGCGCCTTCACTTCGCCGGGCGCGAGAAGGACGCGCGCGACACCGGCGGAGGGCAGGGCGGCCGGCGTGTCGGAGAGGAGGTCTGTCGCCTCGGGGAAGGGGAACTCCGAGACGGGCCAGTTGACCGGCTGGGGACGTTCCGGGTCGAGGTTCGCGAGCACGAGAAGCGACGCGCGTTCGCCGGGCGCCTTCCTCAGGACGGCCAGCGTGTTGCCGTCGCCCGTCTGGATCATGCGGACCGGGACGACTCCGCGGAAGGCGGGGTGCGCGGCGAGGAGTCCGTTGAGACGCCGGAAATCGTCGACCAGGTTCGGTTCCGCGCCCCAGCGGAGGGCGGAGGCGCCGTGGACGTCGACCTTCTCCGTGGCGAAGTACTCGACGCCGTTGGTGATACCGAAGGCGCCCTCGGAGGAGAGCAGCGCCGCGAGGCGGACGCGCAGCCGGGCGTAGGCGGGCGAGCGGGCGGCGAGCCGGAGATTGTCGTGCGTCTCCGCGAAATGGACGAGCGGGCCGACGGAGTCGGAGAGCGCCTGCGCCCCCGGAAGATAGCGTTCGAAGGCGGCGCGGTCTTCCGTCTGAAAAATCTCGGAATAGGCGCAGTCGAGTCCGGAACGGGCGAGGAGCGCGCGGGTCGTTCCGATCGCCCCGCCGAGGCCCTCGAGGAGGAACACGGTGTCCGGATAGACGGAGCGGACGCGCGCGACGATGTAGGTCCAGACATCCTCCGGAATCATGTAGCCCGCGTCGCAACGGAAGCCGTCGACCCCGCGCCGGCACCAGGTCTCGAAGACGGACGCCATGAAGTCCCGGAGCGGCTTCCGGGAGTAGTCGAGCTCGGCGAGGTCCTCCCAGACCACGCCCCAGGCTCCGGGGGAGCGGACCGAGCCGTCGGGATTGCGCCGGAACCAGTCCGGATGGTGCGCGAGGAGCGTCGAGGCCCAGCCGGTGTGGTTCGCGGGCAGGTCGAGAAAGAGGCGGCCGCCGCGCGCGTGGACGCCGTCGAGAAGCTCCTGGAACTGCTCGAGGGGCGTGGCCTTCGGATCGAACTCGGCGAGCGACGGGTCGACGGAGAGGAAGTCGAGCCCGGCGAACGGGGAGCCGAATCGGCCCATCTTCGCATAGGTCGTGGGAGCGGGATGGACGGGAAGGAGCTGGAGGATGGAGAAGCCCATCTCGCCGAAGATATGGTCGAGCTGTCGGGCGAGCGAGCGGAAAGTTCCCGAGGGAGGGATCACGGTATAGCCGGCCGCCTC
>JAZUKQ010000413.1:0-7712 GCA_045643325.1 Kiritimatiellia bacterium
ATGCGGAGGGAGAGGACATCCTTGCGAAGATCAACAGCGCGAGGAGGAGCCTTGGTATGACGGAACTGAAAACCACGGTCCCGCCACCTTTCGGAAAGAAGGCACGAAAAGGGAAATGTATTTGAGAATCGGCACACTAGGAAAGCAACCGGTTGCGCGATTTGCATCGCGCAACCGGCCGGAGAACGGGAGTCTGTCCTAAATTTTTCGCGAGCGAAATAGGGAGAGTGTGCCGCTCCCTACCGGGCGAAGAGAATGGTGGGCGGAAGCGCCTGGCACTCGTAGCAGCCGATGTCGAGTTTGGACTTCTGGAGGCGGGACCGGCCCGCCAGATCGAGTCCGTTATCGAATTCGGGAATCTCCGTTCCAGCGTTGTAGAGCAGGCCATCGCCGAGCGGACGGTAGTCTCCGGAGGCGTAGTCGTAGAACGCGGACTCGGCGACAGCCGCCACGCAGGTGGCGTTGACCGCGGTCGCCTCGCCCGTGGCGCAGTGGTCGAACCCGGACGCCGCGCCCGCCCAGCACTTCTCGCCGGCGGCGGTATCCTTTTCGCCGGGATAGTCGCAGTCGAAGGCCACGCAGTTGACGACACGGGCATCGCTCCCGTCAATCCAGATGCCGCCTGTCTTCGTGCCGCGGCACTGGACGACCGTGCAGTTTCTCACGAGCGCCGTGCCGGAGGCGTAGATGCCGCCCGCCGACCGCGGATATCCGGCCTCCGCCGGCTTCGCCGTGGTGGTGCCGCAGTTCTCGATCAGGCAGTTCTCAATGCGGCCTGCGGTCGCGTAGACCGCCGCCTTGATGCCGCCCCACCGGTTCTCGTCGGACAACGTGTTGTCCCGGATGATGGTGTGCGTGAGGAGTCCGCTGGCGCTCGTGATGTACACGACGCCGCGGTTCTGGTAGCCGTTGCTCGCCACGCAGTTCTCGATGACGCAGTTCGTCACCGTGCCGCCGCCCGCGAGAATCTTCACACCCGAGGAGGCGAACTGGCCGGAAGTGTATCCGTTGGTCAGCGTGACCGAACTGAGCGACGCGGCCGCGTTGTCGAGCACCAAGAATTCGCTCGCCCCGCCATGCTCGAAGAGGACGTCGTCCGGGTTGCCGGTATCGCCGATAATGGAAATCGGGGTGGAAATCAAAAGCGACGGAGTCGAGCTGTCAAGACCGGGAGTGCGGTAGGTACCCGGAGCCACGTGCATGACGCCGCCCGTCGTGCCGTAGCTCTTGAGCAGCGTCAGCGCGGCCTGCGGATTGGCCTTGGCGCTTTCGGGCGTAAAGCCGTCGTTCTCGTTGTTTCCGTCCTTCGAGACGTACTGCACCGGGGCGTCAATTCCCACGGGCAAGAACAGCGCCTTGAACGTCGTCGGCCCGGTGACGGTGAACGTGGTCTGGGTGGACCCCGACTCCCAGCCTAAGAAGTACCAGCCTTCGGCGGGTGTCACGACCGGCGTCACGGTGCCGCCGTCCTCCACCCATTCGGCCACGTCCGAAACCGTGCCCTGTCCGGCCGTGTCGGTCGCGACCGCGAATTCCTTTGCGAAGGTCCACTCGAGCATCGAGGGCTCGGAGGGGACGGTGAACGTGGCGGTCGTTCCGCTGCCGCTGACGACCATGCTCCATTCTTCGCCCGTTTTGACATACAGGCCCCAGCCGGTGGTGCCGGTGATCGTGTCCGCCGCCTCGTTGGTCACAGCCGCCTGGATGGTGATGGTCTGCGCGCCGGAGAGGTCGGTGTGGACGCCCCAGTCGACCGAGGGCGTGCCGATGTTTTCCGGATTGCCCACCACCAGCAGCGACGCGCTCGTGTACTGCTCGTAGGCGCCGATGTCGATCGCGTCGGCGAACACGCGGGCATTGCGGGCGAGATCCTCGGAGGGGGAACCGGCGAGGGCCTTGCCGGTGTTGTACAGCTTGCCGCCGACGGCGGGCGTGTAGTCCCCGTTGGCGTAGTCGGCAAAGTCGTTCGCAGTCACGCCGGCGATGCAATCGGTGCCCGCCGGGGCGGTGGCCTCGTCGGTCGCGAAGTTTGTGAATTTGGCCGCGGTTACGGCCCAGGTCAAGGCACCGGCGCCGGAATCCTTCTCGCCGGGATAGCCGCAGTCGACCGCCACGCAGTTGACGATGCCAGAGCAGTTTTTAGTGGCCCAGATGCCGCCGGTCATCGTACCGCGGCAGTTGACGACCGTGCAGTTTTCAACCGTCGCATCGGTCCCGGCGTAAATGCCGCCTGCCGACTTCGGGTATCCGGCAACGGCCGGAGCGGTGGTCGTTGTGTAGCAATTCAATACGAGGCAGTTGTCGACGTGGCCGGAAACCACATGGATGCCGGCGGCCTTGTCGCCGCCCCAGCGGTTTTCATCGCCGACCACGCAGTCGCGCACGATGGTGTGGCTGATCACGCCGTTCGCGCTGGTGCAGTAGATTCCTCCGCCCGTCATCGAGTATCCCGAACCCGAGCAGTTGCGCACCACGCAGTTCGAAATCGTGCCGCCGTTCTCAAGAATCTTGACGCCGAGTCCCTGGACCGCGCCGCTCGCGCGTCCGTCGCGAAGGGTCACGCCGTAGAATCCTGCGCCGGCGTGGTCGAGCACGATGAAATTGCCGGGATAGCCGGCATACTTGATAACGGTCTCGTCAGGATCGGCCGTTTCGCCGACGACCTTCACCGGCGCCGCGATCGTGATGCCGGTGTGACTCTCCGTCTGCTCGGAATACTCGCCCTTGGCGACCTGGACGGTGCCGCCGTCGGGTCCCAGCGCGGAAATGGCGGCGAAGACGGTCTTGTAGGGAGTCTCCGAATCGTCCAGCACCGCCGTGCTGTCATCGCCAGTTGTCGAAACATACGCCGTCGTCGCGAAAACCGACGAGGCCGCCATCGCGGCGAATGCGAACGCGGCTGACCGAATAAGACTGTGGCAGGACTTCTGTGGAATCAAGGGAGCGTTCATGGAGGGCTTGATCAGTTAGAGTTCTTGGGAGATGTGGTGCAAGTTGCGAAACGGCATACGCTTCGCACTCTTGCAGTGTAGCAATGCGGCGAGGAGAAGTCAACCGATTGCTCGTGTCTTGCCGACAACATGGAAGTTGCCGGTCCGGAAATCCGCCTCTCCCCGCGTGCGGGGGCGGTCAATTAGTCGGTCGGGCTTTCGATGGCGATATCGCCGCGCGATCAACCTTCCGCCATCTTCATTACCGTGAAATCACAATGATGGCGGCGATGCCGATGCCGATACCGATCCACTTGCGGAGCGAGACGCGTTCGCGGAAGACAAGCTTGCCCAGCACCGCCGTAAGGATGATGCCGCCGCCGTTCAGAAGCGGGAAGAGAAGCGGCGCGGGAACCCGTCCCGCCAGGGCGAGGTTGGTGATGTTGACCACGCCGTAGAAGGCGCCGCAGGCCAGCGACAACGCCGTCGGCTTCGCTCCGTAGACGGTCCCCTCCCCTTTTTTCTTCGCGGAAAGCATCAACACCACCGAGAGAAGCGCGGCCGCTCCCATGGCGATCAACAGGAAGGAGCTCAATTCTTCCTTGTGTCGCGAACTTTGGTGCACTTTCTGCAGCAGACCGAGCATCCCGGAGCAGGTCATCGCCCCGAAGGCGCACAGCCTCCACACAAGACCCGAACGGTCCTTCGCCCGCTCCTGCCGAGCGGTGGAGACCGTCCCCGGCTCCCACGCGATGAGGAACAACGCCAGGAGCAGAAGCGCCGTCCCGGCGATTTTCGTGACGGAAACGGTCTCTTTCCAGTAGAGAACCCCGGCAAGGGTCGGAATCAGGAACCCGCTGGAGTAGATGAACGATGTGACGGACACGGCGCCGAACTTGAGCGCGCTCATGAAAAGCAGCTGCGCCATCGCGATGCATCCCGCGAAGAGAACGCCGGTGACTCCGGTGAAGAGCGACGGCATCCGTACCCCCGCGACGAACGCGTAGACGACAATCACGCCGAGCGCCGCCGAGAAGATGAAGGTGTTGGACCGCGCGAGACCATATGTCTCCCGGTTCGCGCCGCCAAGGCCCTTGGACAGCAGGGATTTGGCCGAACTGCACACCACGGAGAGGGCGATGAGGAGAAAATGCAAGAGAAACCTTCCTTTTTGTTGAGGGCTGAAATGGTACACCCAAGGACCAGAACCCGCAATAGGCAACGGCCGCACGCAGAGAAATCCAAAAACGCGGAGACGCGGAGCGACGAAGTTGTCCCGCGCCCCGTGATTTGGATTATCCCGGCGATGCCGGTCCGGTTCTTGACATTTCCGGAGAAACAGTGTAAAAAATTTTCATTGTTTGACACTGCGCATCCGGTGCGGAACTCGCGAGACGCGGGATTCCGTCCGGAATGGCAAAATCCAAAGACACGACCATGAAACGTTCTCCTCTCCTCCCGAGCGCGGCGCTGTCCCTTTTCGCCGCGACCGCCTTCGCCGCGCGCCCCGTCGCCCGCTGGGACGTCATCCCCGACCAGCGCGTCTCCGGCATCTTCCGCGCCGGCGTCTGCGCCTTTCATGAGGACGGCGTCTCCGTCGAGTTTCTCCTCAACGGCGAAGTCGCCTACATCGCCGAGAACCCGACGCTGAACCCGCGCACCGGCGTCTGGGAATACGTCTTCCCCGTCAACACCGCGCTTTTGCCGGACGGCCCCGTCACCCTCGGCGCCCGCGCCTTCACCCTCGCCGCCTCCTCCGAGTCGTACGCTCTCCCCGACCTCCCCCTCTTCGCCAACAACGGCGGCTCGCTCACGGTCGAGGACGTCCTCTGGGTCGATGCCACCAACGGCGTCGACACCGCCACCGGCACCGCCGACGACCCGCTCCAGACCCTCGGCGCCGCGTTCTCCCGCATTCCCGTCGGCGGCACCGTCTATCTCCAACCCGGCGAGTACGCCCCCAGCGGCTTCGGCAAGGCCCCGTCCGACCGCCCCTACTGGACCACTGTCGCCGCCGCCCCCGGCGTCGCCCGCGACGCCGTCCAGATCTGCTCCGGCCGCCCCGGCAGGAACCGCATCCGCTTCCAGGGAGTCTCCCTCTACTGCGATTGCGGCGACGGCAGCTACTCGCCCATCCTCTCCGGCGAAAACGGCTCCACCTGCGTCTGGCTCGACGACTGCAAGTGCTACAACCGTCAGGGCCGGTGGGGCGCCAACGCCGTCACCTTCGGCAACAAGTACGTCGGCTACGTCACCCGCGGCGTCACCACCGAGATGACCAACGGCCCCGGGGCCGACCTCATCCGCGACCACCTCGTCCAGAAAATCGCCTCCGACGTCTGGACCGGCTCCGACAAGCTCGTCGTCAACTCCACCTGCAACGACGTCGACGGCGGCGACACCGGCGCCCATCCCGACTTCCACCAGTCCCATACCACCGCCCCCAACTGGGTCCACGACGTCATCCTCTACAACGTCACCGGCTACAACTGCTGCTGCCAGGGCCTCTTCGGCGTGCGCCTCAAGGACTCCGCCTTCGTCAACGTCGTCTTCGAGCGCACCCCCTATTCCGACTTCCTGACACAGTATTCCGATGTCATGGAAAACGTGCTTTTCGCGCATGTGACGCTGATCAACCAGACATGGCTCTGGCGCGACAGCTACACGCCGACGGACGTGCGCGTCTACAACTGCGTCGGGAACCGCATGGGCGGCTACAACAATGATTGGTCCGGCGAGAACGGCCTCCGCGTCTCGAACTGCTTCTTCCTGACCCAGAAGGGCGTCTACGGCGAACAGTCGGCGTGGGGCGACCCGCACTTCGCCGACACCAACACGTCGAACTACGCGCTGCTCGCCGATTCCCCGGCGCTCGCGAACTTCCGCCCCTTCCAGTGCATCCCGGCCGACTTCCGCGGCATCCCCTACGCCGAAACCTCCACCGGCCTCACCACTCTCGGCGGCACGTCTTCCGCCCGCATCGCCGTCCCCGCCGACCGCACCTGGCCCGCCTCCGTCGACGCCCCGGAGGTCTGCCTCTGGAAGGACGACGCCTTCGCAGCCGGCTCCATCACCATCGACGACAACTGCGCCTACGACCATAACTGGTGGCTCGCCGAGGCCGCCGCCAACGACCTCAAGCTCACCTGGTTCGTCATCACCGACAACGTCGAGGGCTCCAACCCCGGCGCCGGCGGCACCTGGCCCGGCTGGCAGCGCCTCGCCGACGCCGGCCACGCCATCAACTCCCACTCCACCAACCACACGGGCGAATCCGAGGACGACCCCTACACCGAGGCCGAGTGGGTCCACTACTACGGCGACTCCCAGGCCGCCGTGAACGACCACGTCACCAACAACTACTGCTCCTGCATCGCCTACCCGGGCGGCGCCGGCAACTCCGTCAACACCAACATCGCCTCCCGCTTCTTCATCGCCGGACGCGGCACCACCGGCACCCCCAACGCCGCCGGCAAGATCAACTACCTCCAGACCTGCGCCTCGTCCAGCTCCGATGTCGCCCCCTACCTCACCTCCATCCTCGGCGGCACCGTCGAGAGCCCCGCCTGGCTCAACAACGCGAACTACCGCCGCGGCTGGCACGTCACCATCATCCACTCCGTCCAGTCCAACACCAACACCATCGACACCCTCGTCCACGAGTACGTCTCGCGCCGCCCCAATCTCTGGGTCGACACCTTCCCCGCCGTGGCGAAGTACGGACAGGAGCGCGACACCGCCTCCCTCTCCACCTACGCCGTCGACGACAACCACGTTGTTCTCACCCTCACCGACGGCATGGACGACACCCTCTTCGACGAGCCCCTCACCCTCAAGGTCCGCCTCCCCGCCGCCTGGACCAACCTCACCGCCACCCAGGCCGGCGCCTACGTCGACGCCTCCACCGTCGCCACCAACGGCGCGACCTTCGCCCTCGTCAACGCCGTCCCCGACGCCGGCGCCATCACCCTCTACAACCTCGCCCGCCCCGACGGCGACATCGACGACCCCGACACTCCGATCGACCCGGAAAACCCCGAAGACCCCGACAGCCCGGAAACTCCCGAAGACCCCGCCGTCCCGGGCGTCTTCTACGTCGATGCCGCCTCCACCAACCCCGTCGCCCCGTACGGCACGCCCGCGACCGCCGCGCGCGACATCCAGACCGCGCTCGACCTCGCCGTCGACGGAAACACCATCTACGTCACCAACGGCCTCTACGTGAGCGCCGCCCAGATCGCCGTCTCCAACGCCGTCTCCATCATCGGCCTCTCCGCCGACCCCGCGGATATCGTCGTCTCGAACAAGAATTTCCGCACCCGCACCTTCTTCCTCAACCACCCCGGCGCCTTCCTCTCCGGCCTCACCATCACCGGCGGCCAGGCCTACCAGACGCTCACACCCGGCGGCAACGTCCGCATCGACGAACTCGGCGGCACCGTCTCCAATTGCGTCATCCGCGGCGGCATCGCCGACAACTGGACCGGCAACGGCGGCAACGTCTCCATCGTCGGCGCCAACGGCCTCGTCACCCACTGCCGCATCCTCGACGCCTCCATCAACAACGAGGGCGGCTCCTACAAGGCCGCCAACGTCTACCTCAACGCCGGCCGTCTCGAGCACTGCCTCGTCTCCGGCGGCACCTCCACCACCCCAGGCGCGAGCCAGACCGTCGCCCCCGGCGTCTGCGCCACCGGCGGCTCCGTCCGCCATTGCACCATCGCCGGGAACTCCGGCCCCGCCATCGCCGGCATCGTCGCCAAGAACTGCACCGTCTCCCAG
>JAZUKQ010000414.1:0-12031 GCA_045643325.1 Kiritimatiellia bacterium
CGCCGGTCTCGACGCCGCCGAGGTCGGCGACGGGCTCGGGGAAACGGAGGACGACCGAGGCGCTCGCGTCGGGCGAGGCGCAGGTGCCGCCGCCGTGCATGAGCCAGGAGTCGGGGTCGCCGTCGAAGAGGTTCGCGGGGCCGTTCTTGCCGTCGACGCCCGCGGACGTCGAAAGGCGGGTGCCTTCGGGCAGCGGCAGGATGCGGCCGGGGAGCTTCTCCGAGCCGGGGACGATGGACTGGTCGGGGCGCGGCGCGTTGCGGCGGCGCTCCTCGGCGGCGGCCTTTTCGGCAGCCTTGCGGGCGTCGGCGGCCTCCTGGAGCGCCGTGTCCACCGTGCGCCCGGGAACGCCCTGGAGCGGGGCGGCGGAGGCGTCGGCGAGGAGCCGGACGTCGGTCAGGATGAACCCGCGCGCGAGGCCGGTCTTGTTCTGTTCGGTGACGAGCAGGCGCACGGCGTACGCCGCGGGGACGCGACCGGAGAAGAGGTGGCGGCCGGCGCATTTCTCGGCGGGCCCGAGGACGAGTTCGGCGCCCAGGGTGTCGAACGTTCCGTCGCCCGTGGTGTCGATCCAGACCTGGCCCTTCTTCGGGTAGTAGTTGTGGAACGGGTCGGAGGAGCCGGTCTCGATGCCCGCGAGGTCCGCGACGGGGGCGGGGAAGCGGAAATCGACCCAGACGGGCTCGAGGGCGTCGCGGCAGGTGTTGGCGCGGCCGCGCATGGTCGTGGCGGCGTTGCCGTCGAGGAGGTTGGCGGGAGAGCCGTCGTCCTCCGTCGCGAACGAGGCCTTGGCGAGGGTCCCCTCGGGGAACGGGAGGAGGGTCGGGGCGGCCCCGGCGGACAGGGCGAGGCAGGCGGAGGCGAGAAGCGTCAGCGGGAGGGCGGATTCGGGATGCATGGCGGGGTTCCTTTACAGGGATGCGGGCGCGGACGCGGCGGCGAAGCGGATGCCGTGCGCGTGGCCCATGCGGAAGCGGGCGGTTTCGGGGGCGGTGACGGGGCGGCCGGCGGCGGTGACGTCCTGGAGGAGGATGTCGCGCACGGCGTGGTCCGTGTCGTAGCCACGGAAGAGGGACGGCGGGAGTTCGGCGGCGGCGACGTGGAGGCCGCGGAAGACGACGCCCTCGATGCGGCCGCGGAAGGCGGCGTGACGGGAGCGCTCGGGCTCCGGGAGGACGACCCACTGCACGGCGTTGTCGCCGCTGTCGGGGTCCTGCAGTTCGGGCGGGACGTTGAAGCCGTTGCGTCGATGGTAGCGGTCGGGGCAGTCCTGGCTGTAGATGGAAAGGCCGACGTAGAAGTCGATGAGCTCGTCGCGCGCGTCCTCCACGCGGATGTCCTCGAAGCGGATGTCCCGGATGGCCGCCGTGTCTCCGTCGTGGATGCTCATGCAGGCGCCGCGCTCGACGCGGAGGATGTCGCAATCGCGGAAGGTCACGCCCCGGACGCCGGCGCCGCTGAGCTCGAAGCCGATTTCCATCGCGTTGCCGCCGATGCAGTTCCAGAAGGCGGTGCGCTCGACCAAGACGTCCTCGACGGACGTTTCGCGCCCCGCGAGGGGGCCGGGGCCGCGGACCTTGACGGCGATGCAGTCGTCGGTGTTGTAGAGGAAGCACCCGTCGACGTGCACGCGGCGGCAGGCCTCGATGTCGATGCCGTCGCAGTTGGCGCGCCAGCACGTTTCGCGGACGTTCTCGATCTCCACGTCCTCGCAGCCGAGCGGATGGAGCGTCCAGCCCCAGCTGTCGAGGATGTGGACGTCCTGCAGCCGGACGCGCCGGCAGCGGGTGAAGCAGAGCGCGTCGGTCGGGTGGTCGGTGCGGTAGCGCGCATCGATGATGCCGGCGCCGAGGATGCGGATGTCCTCCGCATCCGTCGCGCGAATCGGCGCCTCGAGCACGGCCCCCGGCTCGAAGTAGAGCGTCTGCCCGGAACGGAGCGCGAGCTTGTCGAAGCGGTGGACGCGCCCGGCCTCCAGGTAGACGACGTCCGGGTCCGTGCGCGAGGGGCGGTCTTCGCGCACGGGGCCGGCGAAGAGGAAGAGCGGACGCCGGATGTCGCCGTCGAACTCGACGCTGAAGTTCCCGGGGCGGTCGAGGGTCAGGGTGAGGGCGTTGCCCTCGCGCCGGACGGAGACGGCGCGGGAGAGCGGGCGCACGACGACGTCCGCGAAGGGCTCGTCGCGCTCGATGCGGACCTCGACGCGTCCCTCGAAGGCGAACGAGGCGACCGCGCCGACCTTCATGGTGAGCACGGCCAGCGGGGCGCCTTCCGCGGAGACGGCGAAGTGGGCGTCGCGCGGAAGCGAGGGGGCGATGTCGGGGATTTCGAGGGTCGGTTTCATGGGAGAGCATCCCGCAGGTTTTGGGGCGGGACGGCCCGCGGCGGCGCCAGAACAGCGGCCGGACGGAGAAAGGCGAACTGCTCGAGTTCGAGGCGGAGGCGCTCCGGCGGTTCCGGGCCGAGGGCGAAGAAGGCGTCCACGGACCCCGGGGCCGCCACCTCCAGCGCCTCCAGCAGATGATAGCGGAGCACTTCGGCGCGCGTCCCCGCCTCCAGCGCGACCGGGACGGCGACCCGGTCCTCCGGGCGTTCCTCGACGGCGCGCCGCAGCGCGGCGACACGCAAAGCATACGCGAGGACGGCGGAACGGTCGAGCGGCGCCGCCTCGCCACAGACCCACCAGGCCGGGCGCCCCGCGGCGGCGCGCAGGCGCTTGACTTCGTCAGAAACGGCGTCCTCCGGCAGGTCCGCCGCGATGCGGACCACGGGGCGGCTGCCGGCCCCCTCCCCGACGGGCCGGGGCCGGAACGGGACGGACGCGTCGGGGCGGAGCGGCGTCGGGCGGAAGCGGAGTCCGTTCGGACCGGGCCAGACCGACGACGCCTGCGCCGGGCGGGCGGTCTCCGCCCACGCCCGCCACGTGGCCGCCAGGTCGCGCGGAGGCAGGAAGACCAGCCGCCGGCCGGCCGTCGGGTTGGCGCGGAGCGCCCGCATGGCCTCCGTGGCGCGCTCCAGAAAACATCCGTGGGGGCCGTTGATCTGCGCCATCACGAAAACCGGCTCCCCCGCCGGCGACGCCTCGGTGGCGCGGCGGATCGACGCGGCCCCCGCCTCGCCGCCGCCCGGGCACCCCTGGTTGCAGTACACCGTGCCGCCCAGGCGCCGCCAGCGGGTCGGGCCCTCCTCCGGGAGGTAGTGCTCGCTGTTGTAGCCGAGAATCGCGAACGGCCAGCCCAGCGGCCCGGCGATGGCCTCCCGGACGTTCTCCTCCGTCTCGTAGAAGACGTTGAACACCTGGAACAGACCGTTGGAGCGCTCCAGCACGGACCGGTACGCCTCGCGCCATCCGCGGCGTCCCTCCTCCGTCCACGGCGCGACGCCGCCGTCGTTCATCGAGGCCACGACGTCCAGGTTCGCGCCCGCCCGCCGCGACCACCATTCGGCCATCGTCGGGAACAGGTCCACCATGTGCGGGTGGAACCACATGCCAAACGGCGCGTCCGCCTCCGCCGGCGCCTCGCGCAGCGCCAGATACCCGTACGCCCCGGCCCCGACCGGGTTGTCCCCGTCGAAGCCGTTCCACGAGACGTACGCCGCGTCCGGTTCCGCCGGGAGGGCGCGCGGGGCCGGCGGGTGGCAGATGCGCGCGGGGGCCGAGGGAATGGACGACGTGACCGAGAGGTTGCACAGATCGCCCGCCGAGACGGTGTAGCCGAGTTGCTGCGTGACGCGGCGCGCGCAGGTTCCCTCCACATCCCCGTAGAGGATCGTCCCCGGGGGCGCGATCTCCGGCCGCAGGATTTTGCCGGACGCGGCGGCCTCCTCGGCGAGCCGCGCGTCCAGGTAGAAGCAGAGGCAGCGTGTGGCGACCCAGTAGTCGACCATGTACGTCGGCCGCCCGCCGTGCGTGAAGCCCATCAGCCGCGTGCAGCGCCGGGGGTCGGAGCCATACCGGTCCAGCGTCCAGCGGAGCGCGGCGAGGTTGTCCAGCCCGCGCGTGTCGCCCCGAAGGGCGAACGACCAGCCCTCGCCCCGGAGCTCCTCTGCGAGCCGCTCCGAGAGGGCGATGGCGTCCTCGAAGGCGCAGGCGGCCGTCGCCGCGGCGATGCACCCCTCCGCCTCGCGCGTCCGCGGCGGGGTGAGGACCATGCCGCGCAGAAGCCCTCCGTGCTCGCGCAGCATCCAGTCGAGCGCCGGATGAGGCGACTCCTCCCGGAGCGCCGGACGCCGCGACGGATAGGGGATGAGCCCGTCCTCGAACCACGCGCGAAGGGGCGCGACCCCGGGGTGCGACGGGTCGCGCAACGGGTAGTCCAAAAAGACCTTCCGAGCGCAGGTCCGGTTGACGACACCCTGCAGCGTCGCCAGCGCGAAAAGCGTGTCAGGGTCCTTTGCCTCGCGCGAGACGTCGAGCACGACGACCTCCGTCGTGGCGCAGGTCTTGGGAAGCCACGGAGCGGAGCCGTCGGGGGCGTTGCTGGGCGAGAAAAGGGGCATGTGTGCCAGTCTACAATGGCGGACCGTCCGAAACAAGGCACGGAATACGAATCTCAATGCGCATTTTGCGAACAATTTCCTTGCGCCCTGTCCGACTGCAGTGTAGACTGGTCCGCATGCAAGGGAACACCCGCAAACAGCGCAGCGCGACGGCCGTGCGGCCGGCCGCCGGAAAACGGACCCGCCGTCCGTTGCTCGACATCCGCGTCATCGTCGACGGCGACGGCGTCTCCGGCCGCGGCATGGTCGCCGGGGTGGCGGAGTGCGCCCGGAACCATCCCGAGTGGCACATCCATCTGGACCTGAACCCTCTCGGCATCGGACAATCCGATGCCGTGGCAGACGGCACGATCTACGGGACGACCCGTCTGGAACCGCTGGCGCGGTTCGCCTCCCGGAACCGGCCCGTCGTCGGATGCCGGGCGCATGTCGAATCCAGCGGCATCCCCGTCGTCCGCGTCGACAACCGGGCGGTCGGCGCGTTGGCTGCGACCTACTTCCTGGAGCGCGGGTTCTCGCGGTTCGTGTTCGACAGCCAGGCCGACCGGAGTCTCGCCGCGACGATGCGCTGGGAGGGGTTCCGCGCAACGGTTCGCAACGCGGGATTCGACCCCGTCTGGCGCGCGCCGCCGCCGTCCTTCGGGCGGGAGGACCCGCTGTCGGCGGACGCCGTCCGCAATGGGCGCGGCCCCGTCGCCGTCCTGGCGGGGCACGACGCCATCGGGCGCGAACTCGTCCATGATCTGGTCTTCCGGGGAATCGCCATTCCCGACGAAGTCGCCGTCCTCGGCGTGGATGACGATGAATTCCTGTGCACGATCGGCCAGCCGTCGATCTCCTCGATCGCCATTCCCTACGAGGAAATCGGGCGCAAGGCCGCCGAGATGCTCGCCCGGCTCCTTGCCGGACGCGACGCCGCCCCGCTGGTCCTCGTGGCGCCGGGCCCGGTCCGGACGCGGGCCTCGACGGACATCTTCTGCTTCGACGACCCGCGTCTCGACAAGGCCGCGCGCATTCTCCGCGAGCATGCCTGCGACCCCCTGGGGGTAAAGGAGCTCGCGGCAGCCGTGGGCGCCTCGAGGCGCTGGCTGGAGAAGGCGTTCCGCAAGCGGTTCGGGCGATCCCCGTTCGACGCCATTCTGCAGGTCCGCATGGAGCATGCGCGGACCTTGCTCCGCGACCCGGGAGAATCGGTCAAAACCGTGGCGTTCAAATGCGGCTACAGCCACCCGCAGAACTTCGTCGCCGCCTTCCGCGACGTCCATGGAGAAACCCCGAAGGACTACCGCGACCGCCATCATGACCAGCACAACGCTAGCGGTCGCGATTGCTCTTTACCTCGACCGGAATGACATTGTGCCGGCTTTTTGTCTGTCTAAAGAACTCTCCGCGCTCAATTCTCAACATCGTTCGCATATTACGCATACTTATTCGCATTTTGAATCTTTCGGGGAGGTTCGGCGGTTCTGTAAAATGGGGAGGTGACGCGAAACTGCGTCTTCATCCTCACGCTTTGGAAGGATTCTCCAAAATGACCGCTTCAAACTGCCTGCTTTCCGCCCTCGTTCTCGCCACGGCGACAATCTCGGGGGCCACCACGCTCTACTGGGACGCGGACGGCGACGCCTCCAACAACGCCCTCGACGGCACCGGTCTCGGCGGCGCCGGCGCATGGACCACCTCCGGGTGCTGGTGGGACGGCGCCAGCGCCTCCAACCAGGACTGGGTGGACGGCAGCGAGGCCGTCTTCGCCGGAACCACCGGCACCGTCACCGTGGCCTCCGCCGTCACCTGCTCGCTCCGCTTCGACGCCGCGGGCTATGTGGTCCAGGCCAACAACAAACTCACCGTCACCGACGCGGCCGGCGCCGCCGCGACACTCAACGGCAAGCCCGTCGACTTCGAGAACGAGGTCGACGTCGCGTGGCCCGGCAAGGTCTCCGGCGGCAGCGGCACAAGCTTCGAGAAAGGCGGAGCCGGCGCTCTCTCCATCGGCCTCGTCAGCGTGGAAGGAACCTACGCCCCCGTCACCATCAAAAAGGACGCGGGCACGGTGACCTATACCTCGCCCGACGCGGGCGGCGTGAACCACACCTACTTCAGAATGAAGGAGAACACACGTCTGGACGTCGGTGCGCGGACCATCAACTTCCGCCTAGTCGAGATGGACAAGACCGCCGTCATCGAAAGCAGCCGCGGCGGAAGCATCGCCTGCAGCAGCCAATACGACAACAAGTCTGTCTCCGGAACGCTTCGGGGGAACCTCTCGATTTAGGTGAACACCTCCGTCAACAGCGACCGGACGTTCAGTATTTCCGGCGATAACACGCACACCGGCGGATTTCTGGCTCCCGGCGGAAACAAATGGAACTCGGCCGGCCCCGTCTACGTCGATTCGGACACCGGTCTCGGCACCGGTCCCGTGGCGTTCGTCGAGACGGACACGCGCTCGGCCATCTACCTTCGCTTCCGCTCGACGTCGCCCTCCATCGGGTCGCTGGAGAGTTCCTACCGGAGCGAGAAGAACCGCTGGATCCACCTCGGCCGGAAGGATGCGCCGGTAAACAACACCGAACTGAGCATCGGGGCGCTCGGCACAGACACCGTCTACCACGACCTCATCGCCGACTACGCCGAAGACGGCGCCACCGGCAGCGTCCATAAGGTCGGCTCGGGACGCATCGTCTTCACCGCGCCGCTCACCTACCACGGGCGCACGACCGTCTCCGACGGCACCCTGCTCACCGTCCACAACGAGGGCTTCTCCTCCGGCACGCTCAAGTACACCTGCGTTGAAGGATCCCCCGACATCACCATCACCGCGGGCGGCGCCGACGCGCTCGCCGTCGGGCAGGTCGTGACCTGCGACTGGGGCTTCAACCCGAAGGACAATCTCGTCCTCGCCATCGACGGCAACGTGGCGACCCTCGACCACGCCGCGACCGGCACCACCACGCAGAACAAGAACCTCGCCGCCAAGACATGCACCGCCACCATCGGCAACGACGTCCTGGTGGACGGCGGGACCTTCGCCGGAAGCGGCCGCGTCGTCTACGACCTCTCGGCGGGCAGCCGCCCCATGGTGCTCACCTCGGGCGTCCTCGACATCTCCGGCATGACGCTCGAATTCACCGGCACCCCCGCGAACCACTCCTACGTGGTGGTCGACTACTCGGCCGGCGGGACGTTCATCGGCGCGGACAACGACGCGACCCTGGACACCTTCGCCGCCGTCGAGAACATCCCCGGCGAATTCCGCTGGCGCCACTTCAGGGACTCGAAGCAGGTCGTCCTCTACTTCCCGCCCCCCGCGACGCTTCTTCTGATCTACTAAACGCCCCTCGCGCCAGCCCGGCAGCGCCATCAACTTCGCGGACGTGCGCCGCGACCTCGGCTCCGACTTCGACATCGCCGACTGCGGCATCGGCTGCAACGGCTATGCCGTGCGCTGCTGGCCCTGGGGCGGCATCGGGAAAGAAGGGCGCGACGGTCCGGCAAGATAACATGCAATGCATTCCCTTGCAAAGGAACGCAAAACTCGTCCCAATTTATGATTGAACATTGTTTTATGGCATGCGTTGTTCTTTTTCCTTGACTTTCCAGACCGCTCAAGATACAATGCAAATTGTTGTTGCTTTGTGCATTCCGGCTCAATCCGTATCGCTACAGTATCTCCGAAAAACAACGTCATGAACACTCCCGTTCTTACCCTCTCCCTCGCCGCGCTTTTCGCGGCGTCCCTCCAGGCCGCCACCACCGCGGACTTCACGCGGCATCTGGAAATCACCGTCTCGGGCGCCGCGACGAACACCGTGGACGTGCCTGTGGAGGGGGTTCCCGTGCTGGTGCGCCTCTCCACGGCCATCCAGGGATTCAGCTATTCGGATCTCAACAGCGATGGCACGGACCTGATGTTCGCGCTGGACGACGGCACGCCGCTTCCGCATGAAATGGATACCTGGAACCCCGCCGGGACCTCGCTGGTCTGGGTGCGCATCCCATCCCTGGCGAAAGGCATGACGTTCCACGCCTACTACCGCGGCGTCACCCCGGAGGACACCTCCGGCGATGTCTGGCAGGACTACGCCGGCGTCTGGCACCTGAACGAGCAGGGCGCCGGTGGAACGTCCTACGATTCCACGACGAATCATTACAACGGCGTGAACGAGGCGACCACCACGAGCATCGCGGGGAAGATTTCGGGCGGCCGGGAGATTTCCAAGGTCGGCTCTGGAACGAAGGGCTCCATCGTCCTCGCGGGTACGGCGGACCTGGAGCTCGGGGACTCGTTCACCGTTTCCGCCTGGATCAAGATCGTGAGAAACACGGAGTCGCTCCCGAATTCCGCGCTCGCGGCCCGCCGCGACAACCCCGCCGCGAAGAACGGGGAGGGCGGATTCTACACGGGATTCTACAACAACAGCTCTTCCCCCTACTATGTCCTTGTCGGCGGCGCCGGCGATGGGAACAAGAACAAGATCACGAGTCCCGACGTCCGGAACAACTGGCGCTGCTGGCACGCCGTGTACGACGGGACCACCACGGGAAGACTCTATCTCGACGGCGTGAGCAAGTGGACTCCGACCGTCCAGCCGCCCGTCGACAACGGCATGCCCGTCGTCCTCGGCAACGACACGAACGGCGACGCGCCGTTCCCGGGGCAGATGGACGAGGTCCGCATCCGCAAGGTTGCCTCGACCCCCGAGTTCATCAAGGAGGAGTACAACGCCATGAACAGTTCCTCCTATCTCGTCTACGGCGCGGTCGAGGAGCAGGTCAGCTCCGCCATCGCGTTCAGCGGCGCCTCCGTCGTCCGCAACCTCGACGGGACCTTCACCGTGACCGCCGACGTCGCCGACGGTTCCGGCGACATCTACTTCATCCTCGACGGCACGACCAATCTCATGGCTTCCGCCGTCACCGCCCCCGCCATGGTCACCTACACGGCCGCCGTCGTCGCCGACCGCTCCATCGACTACAAGATCCTCGGCGTCTCCGGAAGCGGCTCCGAATCGGTGTTTTCGGCCACCGAAACGCTCCTCTCCGGCGATGTCTCGGTTGTCGGCTACGTGCACGAGGCCGCGGAGACCCTGCCGTACAACACGTTCCGCTTCAGCCGCCCCGCCGCGAATCCCGCGTTGGACGAACCTGTCGAAATCGCCTATTCGGTGTCGGGTACGGCCCTGGGCGGGACCCACTACGCCGAGACGCTGTCCGGCGTCGTCGTCATCCCGTCGGGGGAGATGTCGACCGTTCTGTCCCTGACGCCTGTCGCCGGTTCGCTCCCCGTGCCAGCCCCGACGGTGACGCTCACCATCCTGCCCGGTCCCTACGGGATTGCCGCTCCGGGCGCCGCCACGGTCGCGCTCGTCGTGCCGCCGACGGTTTCCTGGTCGAACTCCCCGGCCGTCCCGCTGTCGGGCGAAGCCGTGACGTTCACGGCTCTGCCGGAGCATTTCCTGCAGTCCCCGATCGACTATCGGTGGGATTTCGACTCCGACGGCGTCATCGACGCGGAGACGACGGACCCGACGTATGTCCGGTCGTTTGACGTGGCGGGCGTCTACACCGTCACCGTCTACGCCCAGTCCGGGGAGCTGTTCGCCCCGGTCTCCTGGACCACCAACCTGCTTGTCGCCTCGCACACGATGTACGTCTCGGCCGGGAATCCCGCCGCGGCCTTCCCGTACGATACGCCCGAAACGGCGGCGCCGGACATCAAGGAGGCGGTCTCCAATGCGTCCGACGGGACGACGATCTTTGTGGCCGACGGACTCTATCCCATTTCCGGACCTATTGTCCTGGAGAAGGACATCCGCGTCATCGGAAACGCCCAGTACCCGTCCGCCGTGGTGGTCTCCAACACGGCGACGCTGGACGGCATCGCGAACAACCCCGCCAAGGACATTTTCGAGATCGACAGCCCCGACGCGCTCGTCTCCGGTCTGACCATGGTGATGGGCACCCGCCACAAGAGCAATCAGCTGTTTGGCGCGTCGGCCACCATCGGGCAGAACGGCGGCACGATTTCCAACTGCGTCATCCGCTCCGGGCGGGGCGTCAATTCCAGCACCCCGACGGCGGGCGTGCTTCTGTTCAACGGTCTTGTCACGCACACGCTGGTGGAGGGCGGCTATTGCGACCACTACGGCGATATCCTCAGAGGGGCCTCGAAAGGCGCCGCCTTCAAACTCAACGGCCGCAACGCCCGGGTGAGCAACTGCCTCATCCAGAATGTCAATCCGCAGCGCGCGCACATCGTGGCGGTGGACCAGGGCGTCTTCGAGAACTGCACCATCCACCACGGGAGCATCAACGAAAACGACGCTGCCAAAATCACGGAGGCGTCCATGGTCCAGGCCGTCTACGCATCCGCGAACGCCACGGTCCGGAACATCGTGGTCGCGGACGTCCGCCGCTCCTACCCGGTCACGGAGGAGCATGAGGTCGTGAACGAGGTCGAGCGCGAAGTCCTCATCGACGACGTCCCGATCCTCGTCACCGAGACGGTCACCAACCTGGAGACGATCGTCGTCGGCGCCACGGACGAGGCGGTGTCCTACACCGGCGCGGCCGCCTCCTACATCGCCTGCGCGTCCGACTGCGCGGAGCCGGTCAACGGGGCCTGCTACGTCGGCCCCGTGGCGTCCCTCTTCAAGAACGCCGCGAACGACGACCTCCGCCCGGGCGACCTGCTCCTCAACCGCGGCGTCATGCCGGATGGCATGCAGGTCCCGGCGCTCGACTTCGGAGGTGGCGTCCGCCTCATCGGGACGCGCATCGACATCGGATGCTACGAAGGCCTGCCCGCCCACACGCTGCTGCTCTTGCGGTAGCGCCTCGCTACTTGCGGCGGACCGCGGTGTCCATGGTCAGACCCGTGCTGTAGTCCAGCTGGCGGTACTCGCCCGGGTCGTTTTCGCGCTGGCGCGTGAATCCGTCCACGTTCCAGCCGGGCTTCCGGTCGGCGCGCCAGGGGCGGCACCGCCACTGGTAGCCGCGGAACGGGTCGCGGGTGCGGTTCATCCAGTCGCACAGCTCGTCGTGCAGGCCGTCCCGGACGGGCGCGAGTGCGGGGTCGTGGATCCGGTTGACCAGGTCGTACGGATCGCTCTCGGTGTCGTAGAACTCGTCGCCGTCCAGCAGATGCAGGGCGAGCTTGTAGCGGTCGGTGACGACGGCGCGCATGGGCTGGAAGCCCCCGAAGCCGTCGTGGTCGATCTCGTAGCGCGTGAATTCGATGTGGGCCGGCCGGTTCGTGGCGAGAGATGGGTCCGCGAGCTGCGGCAGGAGACTCTCCCCCTCGAATACCGCGGGACGCGGCCGCCCGAAGTAGTCGAGCACGGTCGCGGGCAGGTCGATGTGCGAGACGACATGCGGGTAGACGGCGCCGGCCGGGACGCCCGGGCCTTCGAAGAGAAGCGGCACCCGGGCGATTTCGTCGTACACCGCGGGCCCCTTCGACACCAGTCCGTGCGCGCGCGCGGAATCGCCGTGGTCGGAGGGGTACATCCGCACCGAATCTGGCGGC
>JAZUKQ010000415.1:0-7975 GCA_045643325.1 Kiritimatiellia bacterium
TCGCCCCCGCGGCGAGGGGAGCCGGATGAATGGCCCCGCCTGTCGTGCGGCAACGGGGGTGTAGTATGGACTTTCCGCGCCGGATTGGCAAGAGGGAATTTTCGGGAATGTGAAAATAGTTTATATCTCGCTGAATAAAAGTATGTTACGTGTCGATGAAAAAGGAAAACGGTCTGGTTTCGGGGTGTTCGAGACGGGGTTCGGGCCTCCCGGCCCATCTTAAAAATCGGTTTTTGAGAAATTCGCTTCCCTTTCTTTCCAGTTTCCCATTGCCGAATTCTCCGCGAAACATTAAACTTATTCTGTTCCACGGGCCGTTCGGCACCCCGTTCGAAACCGGCCATCCCCAACCTCCGTGTTTTTAAACCTGTAACCTCTAAACCTTCCATTCACATGAGCGTTCCCTTCCAGATCGATCTCTCACAGTCCGTGGCCGTTGTGACCGGCGGCGGCGGCATCCTCTGCAGCTGCATGGCCAAGGCTCTCGCCGAATGCGGTGCCAAAGTCGCCATCCTCGACCTCCGCCCCGAGGCCGCCCAGAAAGTGGCGGACGAGATTGTCGCCGCGGGCGGCACCGCCAAGGGATTCGCCTGCAACGTTCTCGAGCGCGAAAGCATCGCCGGGGCCGCGAAAGAGGTCGAATCCGCCTTCGGACCGGTCGACATTCTGGTCAACGGCGCCGGCGGGAACCATCCCAAAGGAACCACGTCCAAGGATTTCCTTGAGAAAGCGGACCTTGAGAAGGCGGTCGAGGGCGTCAAGACATTCTACGATCTCGATCCCTCCGGACTCCAGTTCGTCTTCAACCTCAACTGCATCGGCACGCTCCTCCCGACCCAGGTCTTCTCGCGCGGCATGGCCGAACGCGGAAAAGGCGTCATCGTCAACATCTCTTCGATGAACGCCTTCACTCCGCTCACCCGCATCCCCGCGTATTCCGCCGCGAAGGCCGCCGTCTCGAACATGACGCAATGGCTCGCCACGCACTTCTCCAAGGTCGGCATCCGCGTCAACGCCATCGCCCCCGGCTTCTTCCTGACCGCCCACAACCGCGCCCTCCTCACGGATCCCGACGGCCCCTACACCGCCCGCGCGAGCAAGATTCTCGCCAACACGCCGATGAACCAGTTCGGCACGCCCGAGGATCTGATCGGCGCCCTTCTGTTCCTCCTCTCCCCGTCCGCGGCACGTTTCGTCACAGGCGTCGTACTCCCCGTCGACGGCGGATTCAACGCCTATAGCGGCGTGTAACGCCCGCCTCCCGACTGGGAAAAAAAGGCCGGATTTCAGATTTGAACCTCAAATTTGGAATCCGGTCTTTCTTTTTATTCCTCGTCGTCGGAGTGATGATGGGAGCGGTGTCCGCCGTCCGAACCATCGCCGTCCGAATGATGGTGGTGGTGGTGATGATGATGATGATGACCGCCGTCCGAACTGTCGCCATCCGAATGATGGTGGGAATGGCCGTCTCCGGGGTCCCCGTCCGAATGATGGTGATGATGGTGATGATGGTGATGACAGTGCTCAAACGCGTCCGCCGCCCGGCGGTCCGCCGCGTCTTTCCTGTGCTGTCGGATTGCCGCGATCCAATCGCAGACAAGCAGAATCAGAAGAAGTCCGCCGCCTCCGATCATGAAGCGGATTCCGCAGGCGCACAGCTTTTTGTCCGGAGTCCCCTCCACATTGTTGAACACCTCGCCCCAAATCCAGACGCCGAATCCGAGCACCAGCGCGAACGCGGGGATAAGACGGAGGACGACATGGTAGAAACGCCTGCGCGCGTCCTCGTCCATTGACAGCGCCCGATGTTCCCGCACGGTCCGCGTGTGACGGTGGTGGTGATGATGTTTCTCGGACGACATGACGGAGTCTCCCTGAGTCTCCTGCGCGACTGGACTACAGCACCTTGCAGAGACGGTCCATCGCCTCCAAAACGCGCGTCCTGGAATTGAACGCGGAAATCCGGACATACCCCTCGCCGCACCGACCGAATCCGGACCCGGGTGTCGTCACGACCTGCGCCTCCTGAAGCAGTCTGTCGAAAAACGCCCAAGAGTCCGCGCCGTGCGTCTCGACCCAGATATACGGAGAATTGTCGCCGCCGATAGACCGGTAGCCCTTGGCCGTGAGCGCCTCGCGGATGATGCGCGCGTTCTCGAGGTATCCGTCGATCAGCGCCTTTGTCTGCGACTTTCCCTCCGGCGTATAGACCGCCTCGGCCGCGCGCTGGACAGGATACGAGACCCCGTTGAATTTCGTTGTGTGCCGGCGCGTCCAGAGCGCGTGAAAGTCCGCGGGCGACCCGTCCGCGCGGAACGTCTCCAGTTCCCGGGGAATCACGCAGTACGCGCAACGCGTTCCGGTAAAGCCCGCCGTCTTGGAGAAACTGCGGAACTCGACCGCGACCCTCCTCGCCCCGGGAATCTCATAGATGGAATGCGGAATTCCCGGAGTACGGATGAACGCCTCGTACGCGGCGTCGAAAAGAAGAAGCGCGCGGTGGGCGAGCGCATAGTCGACCCACGCCTTCAACTGCTGTTTGGTCGCGACCGCGCCGGTCGGATTGTTCGGGAAGCAGAGATAGACCACGTCGACGGCCTCGGAGGGAGGTGCGGGGACGAATCCGTTTCCCGCGTTGCCGTCGAGGTAGACGAGCCCCGCATAACGGCCGTCCGCCGCCTCGCCCGTCCGGCCCGCCATCACATTGGTGTCGACATAGACGGGATAGACAGGATCCGGCACCGCGATGCGGGTATCCTGCGAAAAAAGTTCCTGGATGTTTCCGGTATCGCATTTCGCGCCGTCGGAAACAAAAATCTCGTCGGCCGAGACCTCGGCGCCGCGGGCGCGGAAATCGTTTTCGGCGATGGCTTCCCGAAGAAAACCGTATCCCTGCTCGGGCCCATAGCCATGGAACGTCGCCGCGTTCCCCATCTCGTCCACCGCCTTGTGGAGCGCTGCGACGCAGGCCTTTGGCAACGGTTCCGTCACATCGCCGATGCCTAGCCGGATAATGTCCGCGTCGGGATGCGCCTCCGAATAGGTCCGGATTTTCTGGGCGATGTTGGCAAACAGATACGATGCCTGAAGTTTGGCGTAATGGGGATTGACCGTGATCATGGCGCGTGGAAAATGGTACCCCAGACAGGATTCGAACCTGCGATCGTCGGTTTAGGAAACCGCTGCTCTGTCCAGCTGAGCTACTGGGGCGAAATGCGAAAAACTCGCGAACGGACGCGGAAGCGGCGAAAGGATACCATATCCCTGTCGCCGCCACAAGCGAGTTTTCCCCTTTTCACCCGTCCATGCCTTTGTTTTAATAAAAGCCGGCACCGAAACGTATTTTACGTTAAACACTTGTCCAACCGTCTTCCGAACAGCCTTCCCGTACGCCATGTCTCAGAGCGCCCCCCACTATTCACGAATCCTTCTCAAACTCAGCGGCGAGGTCCTCCTCAACCGCGAGAACGGCCACTGCATCGACCCCTCCGTCGTCACCCTCATGGCCCGCCGTATCCAAACCGTTGTGAACATGGGGGTCGAGGTCGCCGTCGTCCTTGGCGGAGGAAACATCTTCCGCGGACAGCTCGGGGAGAAGCTCGGCATCGCCCGCACTTCCGGCGACTACATGGGCATGCTCGCGACGGTCATCAACGCGCTCGCCCTTCAGAACGCCCTGGAGCAGCTTGGCGTCCCCACCCGCGTCCAGACCGCCATCGCCATGCAGGAGGTTGCCGAACCCTTCATCCAGCGCCGCGCCATGCGCCATCTGGAGAAGGGACGCGTCCTCATCTTCGGAGCCGGCACCGGCAACCCCTTCTTCAGCACCGACACCGCGGCCGCCCTCCGCGCCAACGAAATCGGAGCCTCGGTCCTTTTCAAGGCGACGAAGGTCGACGGCGTCTATACCTCGGACCCCGTCAAAGACCCCGCGGCCGTCCGCTACCGCCGTCTCTCCTACCGCGACGCGCTCGCGTCCCGCCTCAAAGTGATGGATTCCGCCGCCTTCTCCCTCTGCATGGACAACCGCATCCCCATCGTCGTCTTCGACTTCTTCGAAGAAAGCTCCCTTGAGCGCGCGGTCCGCGGCGAGCCCGTCGGCACGCTCGTCTCCGACTTCGAGACGTCCGAAACCTATTGACCCCGGGCCGGACGAAAATTCGCGGCCGTTTTCCAATTCTGAACGAGTCCCCCGCCCCTCTCTTACCCGAATACCCGATCGGGTAAAATTTTCTTTTACGCTCAATTCGGTTTACCGGAAACTCACATGAAAGCAACACTCTCCCTCCTTGTCGCGGCACAATCCGCGGACTGGAAGGGCATGGTCGAAGCCCCGAACGCCTCGCTGACCGTGCTCGGCGCGCCGAACGCGGGACGCGCCACGGTCAACATCGGGTACGACACCTGCACCGCCAATCCCGGCCGCAGCCAGATCGACGTCCAGTCCGTGACGCTCGACGGCGGCTGCCTCCGGATCTACCGCAACTACGCCGAAAACGGAGCCCTGAATTCCTGGACGAACGACGTTACGTCCGTGCAGGAACTCATGGATCGCATCACCGTCACGAACGACATCAAGAAACTGACGCTTTCCGGCGATTCGGCGCTTTATTGCGAGTGCTCCTACGGCGCTCTGCGCGTCCGCCAGCATGTCATTCTCCACGATATCGAGCGCGACGATTCCGCCACGCTCTGCCTCTACGATTTCAACTTCCGCGACAAGTCCCAGCGCACGGATATGCTGAACTACGACCGCGTAAAGGGCGAAGGCCTCGCGGAATACGCCGTCGGGCGCGACCCGCAGGCGGGCGATTCGCAGTTCGTCTACAAAATCATCCCCTGGATCGCCTGCACGGCGAATGACAACGGCTATCAGATCTACAACTCCTGGGGGTCGGAGATGACCTTCCCGGCCCTGGTCGACGGCCGGCTCTACAGCAAGGGGCGGACAAACCTTGCCCTGCAGAATGCCGGCGAATGGGACAATGTCTACTTCAGCCAGAAGGGAATCGGCACGAGATGGGTCGGCCTCTCCGCGGACGTGACGATCAACTCCCTGGCCTATAACACGTCCGAGACGGCCCCGTATCCCGACAATTTCATCCTTGGCGAGGGCCGGACGCTGACCATCACGTCCGGAGGTCTCATCATGGCGCGTACGGGGCGCTGGCTCGGCTGCACCCAGACGTCCTACTTCTCGAAGAACGGAACGGTGGCCTTCGGCGCCCGCGCGTACGTCATTTCCGACTTCGGCAAGTGCAATGGCGACAACGGAAACGAGTACAACGTCATCTGGTCCGAGATGACCGCTCCGTACGGCCTCACCAAGGGCGGTTGCGGCGAACTCGTCTTCGCGACGGACCAGCGCGGCATCGACGGCGACATCACCGTCGGCGGCGGCACGCTCTGGCTCGGCCATCCGGCGAACTATACGAAGCTCGGCTGGCTGTATTCGCAGCAGGCCTCCAACAGCGCCACAATCCCGGTCCGCGGCTGCGCGACGGACGTCGAGACCTTCAACATCCACGCCGGCAGCGTCCTTGCCGTCCCGCTCAAAGGGTATGATGTCGACGGCAACGGCGAAATCGGCAAAAACGAAACCGCCATTTCGAAGTCGTCCGTCATCAACCTCCAGGACAACGCCGCCGGCACCGCGAAGATCGAAATCGCCGCGGACGCGGACCAGACTTGCGCCCATGTCTTCCTCAACAGCAAGAAACTGCCCGGCGGCACGTACGGTTCTTCGGCGACCGACGCGGACTATATCGACGACCTCCACTTCCTCGGAACAGGCAAACTCACCGTCATTGCCAGAAATCAGGCCCTTGTCTTCATTCTCAAGTAAGAGGTCTCCCTCCCTATGAAGAGACGAGTCTCGCTTTCTGATTCATGCTATGATGTGTCCGCTTCTATGACGAGTCTTCCCTCCCGCCGTCTCCGGCTTCTCGCGCCGACTGGCGTACGGCGAAGCAGAAGATGGGACAATCGCGGCATTTGAAAAAGGAGACGACAGCATGCCATTCGTGTTTCTGTTTTTCGCGATTCCTGTCCTTCTTTTTCTCCTGTTTCTGACAAGTTTGATTCTGTATTTGAGAGGCAGGATACAAAACAAACGGGTTCCCGGAAGTGTCTCCCCGGAGAAACTCCGCAGGTTTCGGATTCTGCTTGTCGCCTCCGCGATTCCGTTCGGTGTCGCGCTGGTGATTGTATTTGGCATCATCATCGTGCTTTCAAACGCCGTCGTCAACATGTGACAAATGCCATGTCCGACCGGACCTTCCGCACCGCCCTCGCCCTGACGTTGGGGGTCTGCGCCGTTCTGACGCTGGCCCATTTCGTCTACATCGTCTACGCCTACCGCCGCTGCTCCATCCTCTACTTCATCGGAAAGGAGTTGTGGTAGGGATGGGAAAAAGTCGGCAGCCCCTTTTTCTTGCGCTGATTGTGGCGGTGTTCGCGCTGTTCAACGCCAGCCTGTATGTCTCGGTCACCCGGCGGCTCTCCAACAATTTCAGCGGCATAGCCAAGGCCGGCATGCTGGATGTCGGACGCTATCTTCCCTTCGAGCCGGAGTCCCTCCTGCCCCGCGTCCCCAGTTCCCTGCATCTCTCGCAGGACCTGCCCGTCCTGGACGGAGCGGCCGCGCTGGTGCCGGTCTACGCCGCCGTCGTCGAGGCGGTCTACCCACGGGGGTGCGTCACCTACGTGGGCGGAGTCTTCTCCGACGACAATTACTACGGGGAAAACTTCGCCGCCGACAGCAAAATGCAGTACCACAACACGGTGCGCGGCTACAAGGCGGTTGTGGACGGCACGGTGGATGTCCTGTTCTGCGCCGGACCCTCTCAAGCGCAACGCGTCTATGCCGAGGAGAAAGGCGTGACCTTGACCTATGCGCCCATCGGACGCGAGGGGTTCGTCTTCCTCGTGAACCGCGACAATCCCGTTTCCGCGCTCACTTCGACGCAGATCCGGAACATCTACGAGGGGAAGATCACCAACTGGAAACAGGTCGGGGGACCGTCCCGCCCCATCAACCCCGTGACGCGGCTCAAAGGCAGCGGCAGCCAGTCCGCCATGGATGCCTTCATGGACGGGAAGCCCATTGCCGCAAAATCGCCCTTGGCGGTGGCGGGCGGGGCTGTCGGCTATTCCTTCCGCTATTACGTGGACGGGATCGTGAAGAACAAGAACGTGAAAACGCTGGCGGTGGACGGCGTCGCCCCGACCGCGCAGAACATCCGAAACGGGAGCTATCCTCTGGCGGCGGAGTTCTACGCCGTCTACCGGACGGACAATCCGAATCCGAACATCCCGGTGCTGGTGGACTGGCTACGCTCCGACGAAGGGCAGGCGCTCATTGAGGAGTGCGGCTACGTTCGTTTGCGCGAATAAGCCAGGGACGCGGGGGGCGACCCCACGGAGTCCGTAATCAGATAGACGGCGACGGGTACGCATTCTAGACTTTAATGCGTACATACGAGATCGGACCGTCAACCTGTCTATGTCCAGAATCTCCCTTTTCCCCCATCGTCTTTCCCTTCAGATAAACCATGAAACGAATGCTCGCCCTCTCCGCGATTCTCGCCCTTCCCCTTTTCGCCGACCTCAAGGCCAATGTCCCCGCCGGCCTCCGAGTCGGCGGTCTTGCCGTCGCCTCGCGCACCGAAATCCCGGATATTGAAAGCAGGTTCGTCCGTATCCATGGACAACGAGCCACCTTGTCGCGACGTCCTCCCCCCCCTGTTCCCATGAGAAGCCGGAGGGAAGACAGCGAGCGGGATTTCGCATGCCACAATCGGTGAAAGCGATGGGGGGTATGTGACCGACGAAACACACTTATCCCGCTTTTTGAGAAGCGAGATGAAGATGGTTGTTGCGCGGCAAGCCTTTCGGGACGGTCAGAACGACGCGGGCCTTTTTCCACGCCAAGAAAATCGACCTATTCCATGCGGGAAACGAGGTCCTCTGAAAA
>JAZUKQ010000416.1:0-5844 GCA_045643325.1 Kiritimatiellia bacterium
CTCCGCGCCTCCAACGCCACCTACGCGGAAGTCGCGCGGGCCTACGCCGAGAGCGTCGGGAAGACGGGCGCGGACATCCGCACCTCCGGCGGCAAGCTCACGCCCTTCGGCCAGCGACTGCAGCGCCTCAAGGACCTGGCCGCTGCCGGCTGGCGCGAGACGCCCTAGAGGATGGACGGCATCGAGATTTCCGGCGCGCGCTCGGGGAGGAGGTCCCGGTAGTAGGCCGAGGCCGTCGCCTCGCTGTCGCCGATCCAGCGCGCCGCCCACTGGATGCCGGCCTGCGTCGCCCACGTGGAGCAGGCCAGCTTGCGCAGCTCGTGCGCGCATTTCTGGGTCGTCCAGCCGAGGCCGCGCATCCAGGCGGCGAGGTCGCGGCGGACGAGGTCGTCGCGCTGGGTCGGGAAGGCGCCGGGGAGGATTGTGTCCCTCTCGCCGCGCCCGGGCCAGGTGCGCAGGGCGTCGGCGACGTCCGCGGGGAGCGGCGGGTCCGCGCGCCGCCCGGTCTTGTGGCGGTAGTAGAGGAGGTGGTTGTCGTCGCGGAGGATGTCCCACGTCGCCTCGGCGACGTCGGCCTTGCTCATGCCTCCGTAGTAGCAGAGGAGAAACGCGAGGCCGATGTCCGAGCGTTTGCGGATTTCCTCCACGCCGGCGGCGATGGTCCGCTCGCGCAGCTCCTGGGGAGGGAGTTGGTAGCGGACCGGCTCGTGCTTGACCGTGGACCATCGTTCTGGAATCGATGGGTCGATGCGCAGGCCCGCGGCCCGCATGCGCCGCATCGCCCAGCCCGAGAACACCTCGCGGCCTCGGCGGGAGATGGCGGCGACGGACACGCGGGAGATGGACCCGTCCTTCAGTCTGGCTTCCGCCCAGGCGGCGACAATCTCCGGAGCGCGTGAGCATGACCCGTCGAGAGACTCGCCCATGTCCTTGTAAACGCGGCGGAGGTCCTTGATGTTCGCGTCGCTTGACGCCTTCGTCGGCTTCCCGTTGTTCAAGGCCCGCTCTTTGTCCGCGGCGACCTCGTATCCTGCGAGGACGGAGGCGATGCTAGACCACGCGGAACGCTGACGGCTTGCCTCGAGCGCGGCGGCGAACGCCTGCGCTCCGGCGACGGACTGCGTCTTCTTCGACTCTCGGACCAGCCGGCGGGCTCCCTCGAGCGTCCCGTCCGGGCTGGCGCGGAGGGTGCGCGACCCGGTGGACGGGTCTACGATCCGGGCGTAATAGATTCCGCTCCGGAGGTATACTTGCGGAATCTTGTTTCCTCTTGAATCCACGACCGCACGCATGCTGCGGCTCCCGGCCTTGTGGATACCATTTTGGATACCATTTTGGATACCATCATCGGTGTCCAAACATGTCTTGACGTGTCTTTCCGTGTCCATTGCTCTATCCATCGTTTGCGACATGAATTCGTCGCAATTCCTTGGAATTTCATGGGTTTACACCCGTAAACCGTTGTGGACACAAGGAAATTGAACTGGTGGGACGCGCGGGGATCGGACCCGCGACCCACGCATTAACAGGAAATTGCTTTCCCTCTAGTTCAGCGCAATTTTCGCTTGTGTATCCGTGTTGGATACCATACCACCGTAACGTTACGGTGTCAACGGGGATTCACGAGGCGAAACGAATCACGCGCAAACGCTCGTCCTCTTCGTCCGACGAGTCCACCGCCCACACGAGGACCGCGAGCTGGTCGCAGACCCACTCGGCCTGCATGGTGCGGATGCCGCTTGTCGTGCCCTTGCACCAGTAGCGGGCCCCGTCGTCGGCGAGGCAGAGGAACGGGCGGGACACGCCCTGCTCCGACACCCGCACAATCTGGACGGCCGACCTCATGCCTTGCCCTTCTTCTCCGCGAGGAGGGAGATGAGGCGGGTGAGGTGCGGGCAGTCGCGGCAGGAGGGCGACGACACCGTCGCGGCCGGAGACGCCACCGCGTTCCCGTCCCCGTTCACGACCGTCCCCGCCCCGGACCCTCCCTGCGGGTTGTCGGATAGGCCGAGGAGGTAGTCGGAGGAGACGTGGTAATATTCGCAGAGAGCTGTTAACATGTTCAAGGGGGGCTCGTACTTTCCGAGTTCCCATGTTGAGTATGTAGACTGCTTTATACCCAGCGATTTACACACTTCTGATTGACTTCTGGAACCACGGAGTTTACGAAGTTTATCTGTCAATGTTTTGTTCATAACAATTTTCCTGTTGACGGATACGAGGAAACCTAGTAGACTATCCCCCGCCACTAGAGACAGTACCGAAACAACACCACAAAATGGTCAACCCCGCCAATACAGAAGCCGCCCCCGAGAACGCCCCGCGAATCGTCGCGACGCGCGCCACGGGAATCCGCTACCAGGGCGTCCGGGCCATGGCCCGTGAGATCGGGTGCTCGCCCGCCCACCTCTCCTTCGTCCTGCACGGAGACCGGATGGCGAGCCCGAAGCTCGCCGCCGCCCTCCGGGAGCGCGGGGTCTCGGTACCGTCCCTGACCACCACCAAGGAGGAAACCAAATGACACTGCCGAAAGCGATATCCCGGGCGGGAGAAGCCCTATATGAACTCAAGCGCGACCTCGAGGAGAAGAGGGACGCCAAGGAGAAGAAGCTGGAGGAGACCCGGGCCGAGCGGCTCCGGGAGGCCGTCGACAAGCTCGAGGAGAAGATCTCCGCCGTCGAGGAGGTCCTGGAGACCATGGAGGAACTGGAATCAGCGTTCGAGGAGGTCATGGAGGCCATCGAGGAACTGGAATCAGCGTTCGAGGACTAGCAAGAGACCGTGGAAGCCCGTTCAATCCCACACCCGTTCACCAACCCAAAGCAAAGGAAGACAAGATGTCCAGCAGTGCGAGAGACAACGTAGTCGTGGAAACCGGAAGCGTCACCGTGGCCGGGACGCCCGGACCGGAGGCCGAGCGCGCGTACCGCGCCGCGCTCGAGGAGGAGAGCCGGGAGTGCATGAGGCTCGGCGCCCTCGTCGCGGCGGCCCCGATTCTTTTGGCGGCGATGCCGCTCATTCTGGCGGCGCACGGCGCCGCCGAGCTCTTCGCCTGGGCGAGGCGCCGCGCGAGCGCGGCGCACGGCGCGGCGACACGGACGGAGGAGGCGCGCCATGCCTAGAGTGTGCAGCTTCGACGTGGACCTGTTCGCCGGGAAGCCGGCGATGCTCACCGTCGCCATGGCGGCGAGGGAGCTCTCGGTCTCCACGCGCACCGTCGGGCGCATGATGCGCCGCTACCGCCTCTCGAAGGGGAAGTTCGGCCTCGGGCCGGAGTACCACGTCGGAGGACGGACGCTGCTGGCGTCGCAGAACGTCCAGGAGTACCTCGAGGCAAGCCGCGTGGAGGTGCCGAAATGAGCGGGCGGGTCGTTGTGGACATCAAGGCCGACGACGAGTGGCTCGCCGTCAACATCCACGCCGAGTGCGAGGCCGCGACGAGGAGCGAGGCGATAGTCGTCGCCTATGTCGTCGGCTACGCGAAGGCGGCGGCCGAACTGGCCAAGGCCGAGATCGAGGGACGTGGGCGCAAGAACGGAGGCGAGGGACGTGGGCGCAAGAACGGAGGCGAGGCATGAGCGAAGAACGGGGCAGTTATGGCGACGGTTGGGTCCGTCGGACCATGCGGATGAATAAGCGTGCGATAGTCTACATGCTGCAATACGCGTCGCGTGAGAGGGACTATTATGCGGTCGATGTCGAATTGCTCTCCGACAAGCTCGCCAAATCCGAGAAGACGATTGATGCCCTAACCAGGCGCGTCCAAGAACTCGAGGCGCAGCTGACGCCGGACGCCTGCATTTCCGAGGACCTTCCGCCGGAGGAGATGGCATGATGAACGAGGTCTGCCGAAACTGCCGCCATTTCATCGCGGCCGCGTCCGAGGAGGACGTGAGGCGTTCACGCTCGTGGGCCAACCGGCCGCAGATCGGCGCCCACATGTGCGCGTTCTCCGGCAACCGCATCTACCGTCCGGACGAGCACACGGTCTGCGTCGCCCCTAACAAATGGACCCAGAGGAGGTCCTCCAAATGATTTCAGCGCGCCGTCGCCGGCTTGGCGTAACGTCCCCTATCGCCCGTCCCGAGGTCCTCCTTCCTCCACCCTCGGGCGTCGGCGCGCCTTCCCTTTTCATGGTCGCGGATAACGCGACGAGGCCTTCCGCTCCTGGGGCCGAGTCGCCGATGCCTCGGACACGGACGGCTGGCCGTGGCGACCGGGAACCAGCCGCTTTCCTTTCAGCCGAAGATCCGTTGCAAATGCGGCGCGACCTCGCCGCATTACCTGGAGATCCTTCCACATCGTCAGCCCTGCGATTCGGCGAATGGGCCTATTTTGCGAAGCCCACGTTTGGATTGGACGTGGTAATAGCCTATGGCGAGCGAGGGCTTCGTCTCTCCCTTCGACCTCCCACCCGAGGAGACGACACGCGCCAGAGCAGCGCGGGGTTGATAGATGCACATATCGGCAGAGAGGACGCCGCCGCGGAGCGTACGGCCGCGACATGCCGCCTCTCCGGGCGTGTTGCGCGCCCGCGACACGGAGCGGCTAGCACGAGCTCCGCGTCGGAAGGCGGATTGAAGAGCTCTGGGCCGAACTCGGTCCGGAGTCCCAACGGACCGCTCGCCGCCACCGTGACGGAAAGGTGCGCATAGGATCGCCGTGACAGTCCGGAGAGACGGACGCCATTTCCCGCGCCGTTGTTAATGGGCCGTGGTAGGCCGAGCGACACGCGCGCTTTTTTTGAACGGAGGATAACAGTGAGCCAGATTCAAATCGTCGTAATCGCAATCTCGGCCGGCATCGCCTGCGGGTCGTTCCTCACGCTCCAGGTCTTCTGCGCCTTCGACCTCCGACGGCGCAAGGAGATCATCGCGGCGGCGCGGAGCGATCTGGCGACCTGCATGATATCGCGGGGCTACTTCATCGTGGAGACCGACGGGGTCGAGACTCTGTACACCGTGACCCGAGAGGAGGCGTCCCGTGTCTGACGTCGGCGCGCCCGTTTTTTTTGAGAATTCGCCTTCGGCTTCCCTGGGAGACAGCATGCTTCCGGGCATGGCCGAGGAGTTGGACAAGATGCTCGAGGCGGACGGACGGAGCACGGCCATTGCCGGCGAGACGCTAGGCGAGTACAGCGGCGCCCGTTTTTTTTCAAAAAATCCTGCGAGCTACAAGATAGTGGTTCGTCTGTTGGCAGAAGGTCTGCCCGTCCGTGCCATCGGGCGCGTTATGGGTATCTCCGCCCACCTCGTCGAGGCTGTCCGTGCCCGCGAAGCCGCGTCGATGGAGACGCAATCCTATAGCCGCATGTTAGCCGGCAAAGTTCGCGGCATCATGATGCAGGCGGCCGACGAGCTGCGAGCGAGGCTCGAGGACGAGGACGCCCGGGCCGAGATGTCCACCAAGGATCTCATCGCGGCCATGGACCGGCTGTCCGGGATCGAGCGCGACCTCGCGGGCGAGCCGCAGAACATCCAGCGCGTTCTCCGGTCCGAGGGCGCCGACCAGCGACTCGTGGCGCTCCTTCGCGGCGTCGGCGCCGTGCGCGACGTCGAAGCGGTCGAGGTATCCGGGAATGGTTTGGGTGGGGAAAATTCCTCCTCGCGCGAGAGCGAGCGCCCGCGCGCGGCCGAGGACGAGGAGGACGGCATGAACGGCGGTTCTACGAAGGATGCCGCCGAGGACGTGGCACTCCGTGCGAGTGAGGGGTTTGGAGAGTGAAATGGCAAGGAAAACAAAGGATTTCGTGAAAGTGGATACCATCGTGGATACCACGGAAGGCGCTCCGGACGCGTCCGCGGCGCCGTCGGCAACCCCGTCTCCGTCCTCGACGTCGGCTCC
>JAZUKQ010000417.1:0-14344 GCA_045643325.1 Kiritimatiellia bacterium
GAGGCCTTCGACTTGACCCGCGCCGCCTACGACCTCTCCGAGCGGTTCCGCGACCCGGTCTTCGCCCGCATGACGACCCGCACCTCGCCCTGCTCCTCCGCCGTCGAGCCGTCGGCCCCCTGCGCCCCCGCCCCGAAACCCTATGCGAAGGACATCCGCCGCAACGTCGCGACCCCGGCCAACGCGCGCCCCATGCGCGCCGCCCTCGACGCGCGCGACGCCGCGCTCGCCGAGGCCTCCGCCTCCTCGCCCTTCAACCGCGTCGAGGAAGGCGACGACAAGCGGGTGGGCTTCGTCGTCTCCGGCATCGCCTACCAGTATGTGAAGGAGGCCTTCCCCGGGGCGCCCGTCCTCAAACTCGGCTTCACCAACCCCCTCCCTCTCGCGCTCGTCCGCGGTTTCGCGGCCTCCGTCGGAAAACTCGCGGTCATCGAGGAGCTCGATCCCTTCGTCGACTTCCAGCTCCGCGCCGCCGGGCTCGCCCCGGCCGAGCTTCCCGCCGCCTTCCGCATCGGCGAGCTCAACCCCGACCGCGTCGCCGCGCTCCGGCCGCTTCTCTACGGCGGCGAGTCCGCGCCGGAGTCCGACGCCGGGAAGAAAGCTTCCGCGGTTCCGGCCCTGCCCGCCCGTCCGCCCGCGCTCTGCGCCGGCTGCGGACACCGCGGCCTCTTCAAGGCGCTCACGGATCTCAAGGCGACGATCTGCGGCGACATCGGCTGCTATACGCTCGGCTCCGCGCCGCCCCTCTCCGCGTTGGAGACGACCATCTGCATGGGCGCCTCCATCGGCGTCGCGCTCGGCATGCGCAAGGCGGGCCACACGGGCCGTCTCGCCGCGGTCCTCGGCGACTCCACGTTCTTCCATTCCGGACTCACCGGTCTGGTGGACGCCGTATACAACCGCACGGCGGTGACCGTCGTCGTCTCCGACAACCACATCACGGGCATGACGGGCCACCAGCAGAACCCGGGCTCCGGGAAAAACATCTACAACGAGCCCGCTGCGGCGGTGGACATCGCGGCCGTCGCCAAGGCGATGGGCGTCCCGTTTGTCGAGACCGTCTCCCCGTGGGATCTCGCGGCGCTCAAGGACACGCTCACGCGCGCCTTCGAGACGGACGGTCCGTCGCTCGTCGTGGTGCGCGGTCCCTGCGTCCTCGCGGGCAAACTCCTCAAAGGGGCGATTCCCTGCGAGGTCGACACCTCGGTCTGCAAGGCCTGCGGCGCGTGCTTCAAAATCGGCTGCCCGTCGATTGTCCGCGGCGAGCCGGCGGACGCCGAGGGCAAGCGCTTCCACGCGAAGATCGAGCCCGCGGCCTGCACCGGCTGCACCGTCTGCGCGCAGGTCTGCCCGTTCAAGGCCATCCGCAAAGCGAAATAGACCGTCCCCCCCGGCGACTCCTCGCGCCAACCCTTCCGCGCCGGATTTTCCTCCGTGCCCGGAAGGGTTTCCTTTTGTTTCCAAAAACGAACCGCCCCCGCAAGAAAGGGTTCAGGCTCATTTTATATCCAAAATAACGTTCTTATAACCGAAATTTATAAAAAAAGGTCCGGTCGCTTTTGTTCCTCAAAGCACAAACTTTATTTCTTACAAAAAAGGGGTCAGTCCCTTATTACGAGAACCCTTATTACGAGTATGACGAGGGTGGCGCCTGCGGCGGGCGGGATGCGGGGGCGATGGCTCGGAGCTTGCTCCGGCCCCCTCCGCGAGGGAGCTGCCGCTTGCGGCTGGGGGAGTACACCGTGCGCCGCAAAGGTACGGCGCGGCAATCGGGCGAAGGAAATAGGCTGCACCGTTGCAAGGTGTGCGCAAGTGCGCGAGACGGCTTGGCCGCCGCACGGTGTACACCCCCCGGCGGCGTTGCCGCCACCCCCCGCGCGGCGGGGGGCGGGCTCCGCCCGACCGACGCGAAGTCGGAATCGAGAAAAGGGGTCAGACCCTTATTTTATAAGAAGCATCGTTCTTCAAAAAAGATTGGCCCCTCTCTGGCGATTCTTTCCGCACCGTAGTTTCATCTGCCACTAAAAGGGGTCAGACCCTTATTGGCGCTTATTGGCGAGACCCTTATTGGCGACTTTCCGCACCGTAATTTCATGCACCATTAAAAAGGGGTCAGACCCTTTTTATGTATGTACTAAAGTTTGTAAAATGGTCGTCAAAAAGGGGCGGACCTTTTGGAAAGAAAACGAATCCATCGGTCGGGTGCGCGGAGGCGCGCGTCAAGGCCCGGTCCCGTATTTCTGCTCGTCGGTGGCAACGGGCGCGCCGGAGAGGGTGAGCGTCGTCGGAGACCAGGACGGATTGGAGACGGGACCCGTCACTTGGAACTCGAAGAGTTTCGAGACCGGATAGAGCGCGACCTTGAGGATTTTTCCGACCAGTGTCTTGTTCCGGAGCAGGGAGACCTTGAGAACGCTGTTGAGGTAGTCGGAGAAATAGTAGTCGCCCTCGGCGGAGACGGAGAAAAGCGGTCCCTCGATGCGCAGCACGCCGTTCGTTCCGCCGAAATGGAGGCCGTTGTCGTAGATTTTCGCGTCGCAGGTCAGGTCGTCCTGCGTCACCAGCGTTCCGAGGCCGGGGATGGTGTCCGACAGAAAATCCGTGAGACCGGCGAAGAGCGGTGTCTGGTAGATATTCGACTTGCTGATCCGGATGGACTGCGTGCCCGTCATGGACCTGAGCATGTCCGACTCGAGCCCGCACCGGATGTCGAACGCCGCGTCGGCGGTCCCGGGCCGGTTGGGGTCGCTCGTATGGAAGATGGCCTCGTCGATCCGCGCGACCGAGGCGCGGACGACGCGGCCCGTCGCGTCGAGTGTCCATTCTTCGGTCGCGGGATTCGCGGAAATCCGGGCCCGGGCGGTCAGTTCGCCGCCGTAGAATCCGGCGCGGATGCGGGGAAAAAGGATATCCGGCGCGACGCCGCCTTTCTCCACGGCGAACGGAGACGCGATGGCGTTTCCGACGGGAAGTCCGAGATAGGACGCCGCCGGAACAGCGAGCGTGCCGCGCAGATCGGTCGGTTCCGTGGCTTGGGAGAAACCGTAGAACCCCGAGGCGGCGACATCGCATTGCCCGTCGAACGAGACGTCTTTCCACGGAAATTTCGTGAGGATTCCGATGGTCCGCGCAAGATGGTTGAGATCGATCGACGAGGTCGCGTCGACGGTCACGCCGTGGCGGAGAAAGTCGAAGTGGAGGTCGCCGCGGAGCGTGCCTTCCGGACGTCTCGCCTTGAAGTCCAGAAACCGCACGCCGTTCCAATCTCGCGCGTCGCCGTAGGCTTGGGCCGTCCCGTCCATCGCGAGGTAGGGCACATTGTTAAACAGGAAGTCCTCCGCGGAGATGGTCACGGAGACCTGTTGGACGTTCTCGCTTTCCGGGGCGAGGTGGAGCGAGACATCGATCCAGGGCGGGGCGGACGGGAACTCGAAGTCGGTCAGGTGTTTTGGGAGGGTCCAGATGTCGAAAAGCCGCAGAAACCGGGCGGCCCGGTCGGGAGAGAGCGTCCCGGCGAAATGTCCCTGAATTCTGGATTTCCGTCCGGCGCGGATCTCGAGCCCGCCTTTGATTTTCTCCGGATGTTGGGCGTGTCGGGGGGTGAATACGGCTCGGACCCGGTCGATTACGACCGCGTCGGGCCGGGTGGAGAACTCGAAGATGAGGCCGCGGATGTCGCAGGGAGAAAGCTTGCCCCCGGCGTCTTCCGGGGGAAGGACGGTCACATTGTCGATGCCGACGCGGACCGGGGCGAAAGGAATTTCCGGGAAGCCGCCCGAGCCGGAGGTTCCTCCGGCGGCGGAATCCCCGTCTTCGTCGAAAAGGTCAAGGACGGACGGGCGGAGCGTGAGGGAGTCGACATGCACCGGCGCGTGCCGGATGGAGGGGAACGGGGCGAAAATCCATTCGAGGCCGATGTGAACGCGGAGCGCCGTGGCTTCCGGCTCGAGCCCGCCGCGCCGGAGGAGGTTGGCCTGATGGATGTCGATTCCGTCGCGAAGGGAGACAGACACGTGGTCCAGTTCGACGGACAGGGTGTCCGAGGAGAGCGCGTTTTCCAGCCTCCGGACGAGCGGCGCGGGGAGATGGTTCGCCGCGACATGGAGAATCCCGATCGTCCCCAGAACGAGGAAGAACAGAATCGAGAGCAGGAAATATCGGAGATGTTTGCGACGGCGCATGAACGGGCGGGCCGCACCCGGCGGGTGCTTTGTTCGGACCGTCCGGGGACAAAAAGCGGCGGCGGGGGGAGACCCCGTCGCCGCGCGGGAAGTCCGGACCGGACGGCTCCGGACGGTTAGAGGAGCGTACGGTAGAGCGTGGCGATCTCCTCGACGGAGGTGTCGCGCGGATTACCGGGGCGGCAGGCGTCCTTGAACGCGCAATCGGAGAGGTAGGCGATATCCTCTTCCTTGAGCACGCCCTTGAGGTTCTCGGGGATGCCGACGTCCTTGGCGAGCTTCTTGACGGCGTCGATGGCGGCCTTGCAGTACTGAGTCTTGGTCATCTTGTCGACGCCCTCGACGCCCATGGCGCGGGCGATCTCGCGGTACTTGACGGCGGCGGGCGACTTCACGTTATACTCCATCGAGAGCGGAAGGAGGATGGCGCAGGCCTTGCCGTGCGGCATGTCGTAGAACGCGGAGAGACCGTGGGCCATGGCGTGGTCGATGCCGAGGCCGACGTTGGAGAATCCCATGCCCGCGATGTACTGGCCGAGCGCCATGCCCTCGCGGCCCGGGCCGCCGGAGACCTTCTTCTTGGCCTCGGCGACGGCGGCGCGGAGACTCTTGGAGATGAGGCGGATGGCCTCGAGGTGCATCATGTCGGTCATCGGCACGGCGCCCTTGGTCGTGTAGCCCTCGATGGCGTGCGTGAGCGCGTCCATGCCGGTGAAGGCGGTGAGGCCGACGGGCATCGTGGACATCATGTCGGGGTCGACGAACGTGACGACGGGGATGTCGTGCGGATCGACGCAGACGAACTTCCGCTTCTTCTGGACGTCGGTGATGACGTAGTTGATCGTCACCTCGGCGGCGGTGCCGGCGGTGGTCGGAACGGCGAGAATCGGGAGACAGGGTTTCTTCGTGGCGGCGCAGCCCTCGAGCGAGCGGACGTTGGCGAACTTCGGGTTCGTCATGATGATGCCGATGCCCTTGGAGGTGTCCATGGAGGAGCCGCCGCCGATGGCGACGATGCAGTCGGCCTTGGCCTTCTTGCAGGCCGCGACGCCGGCCTTGACGTTCTCGACCGTGGGATTCGGCTTGATGTCGGAGAAGAGTTCGTACTTGATTTTGGCCGCATCGAGGAGGTCGGTCACTTTTTTCGTGACGCCGAATTTGACGAGGTCTGGATCGGAGCAGACGAGGGCTTTCTTGAAGCCGCGGGTCTTGATCTCGTCGGTGATCTTGGCGACGGCGCCCGCGCCGTGATACGAGGTCTCGTTGAGGATGATACGGGAAACCATGATGGAACTCCTGGATGGATTATGGGTTGATACGGCCCCGGACAGGGTCCGGCGGACACTCGGACACGGAGCGGGGAAAGGTCTGCGGAAAGGTTAATGCGTGGAAAGGGAAATTGCAAGCAAAATGTTGTTTCTGATCGTCCGGGACGACCATGGAACTCCGGAAGCCCCGTCGGCGGCGCCGGACAAGTCCCGTTTTCCCGCCCCGCAACAAGTACAACGCCTGGGCCGGCAAGACCGAGAAGGACGGGTTCGGGCAGGTCGCGGACAACTTCTAGGCGTCCGACGCCAGCAGGGCCGTACAGGCCGTAAGGACGTCGCGGTACGTGGTTTCGAAATCGTCGGTATACCACGGATCCGCGACGTCTTTTGTTTCCCCGGCGAACGACATGAGCATCCGGATTTTGTTCTCCGGATCCGCCGGGATGATGCGGCGGAGGTTCCGCGCGTTCGCCCGGTCCATCAGGAGGATAAGGTCCCATTCCGCGTAGTCTCCCGGTTCGACCTGACGGGCCGCGCGGCGGGAAAACGGAATCCCGTGGGCGCGGAGACACGCCTTCGCGGGCGGGTACATGTCGTTCCCGATTTCCTCGGCGCTCGTCGCGGCGGAGGCGAGGACGAACTCCTCCGCGCGTCCGGCGTCCGCGACAAGTTTTTTCATCACGAACTCGGCCATCGGAGAGCGGCAGATGTTGCCGTGGCAGACGAAGAGAATTTTCTTCATGGGGAGGGGCGGCGACCGCGCGCCGTGGTTCCGGAAATAAAAAAAGACCCCGGGGCCGGAGGCTCCGGGGCGTTGCGGCCGAAGGGGGCCGGAGGAAGGACTAGTTGCTCTTGCGGCCGGCGGTGCCGACCTTGGAGACGCGGGCCTTCTCGTGCGGACGGAGGGCGCGGCAGACGGCGCCGGTCGCCCACATCTCGCTCTTGGCGAGCTCGTCGAGCTGCTTGTCGAGGTCCTGCTTGTAGGTGTCCTTGCCGCAGTCGCGGATGACTTCCTTGCACTCCTTGTGCGTGGAGACCGACGTGTAGAGCTTCTCGAAGACCGGCTTGAGGGCCTTCTTGAAGATCGGGCGCCACTTGAGCGCGCCGTGCTGCGCGGTCGCGGAGCAGTTCTTGTACATCCAGTCCATGCCGTTCTCGGAGACGAGGCGGATCAGGGACTCGGTGAGCTCCTCGCAGGACTCGTTGAACGCCTCGGAGGGGCTGTGGCCGTGGGCGCGGAGCGTCTCGTACTGGGCCTCGACCATCGCGCAGAGGCAGCCCATGAGGGAGCCGCGCTCGCCGGTAAGGTCGGACGTGACCTCGTTATGGAAGGTGGTCGGGAAGAGGAAGCCCGAGCCGACCGCGATGCCGAGCGCGAGGCAGCGGTTCATCGCCTTGCCCGTGGCGTCCTGGAAGACGGCGAACGAGGAGTTGATGCCGGCGCCGGAGAGGTAGTTGCGGCGGACGTTGAGGCCGGAGCCCTTCGGGGCGACCATGATGACGTCGACGTCTGCGGGCGGAACGATGCCCGTCTCGTCCTTGTACTCGATGGCGAAGCCGTGGGAGAAGTAGAGGGCCTTGCCCTTGGCGAGGTGCTTCTTCACGGTCGGCCAGATCTTCATCTGGGCGGCGTCGGTGACGAGCATCTGGATGATGGTGCCTTTCTCGCAGGCCTCCTCGATGTCGAAGAGCGTCTCGCCGGGAACCCAGCCGTCCTTGATGGCGCGCTGCCAGGAACTGCCGGCCTTGGTGCTCTTGCGCTGGCCGATGATGACGTTAAAGCCGTTGTCGCGCATGTTGAGCGACTGCGCGGGGCCCTGGACGCCGTACCCGAGAACCGCGATGGTCTCCTTCTTGAGGACGGTGCGGGCTTTCGCGAGAGAGAACTTCTTCCGGGTGACGACCGGCTCTTTGACGCCTCCGAAGTTCATGGTCTCCATGTACTTCTTCATCGTCGCATCTTTCATCATATCGTACATAACAGAATGTCTCCAAAGACCCGAGGACACTTGCCCAGCGGGAAAACGTGCGGAAAGTATACCGCGTTTCCGCGAAGCGCGCAATCTCTATGCGGGACGGAACATTTCCGGAAAGCTTTCCGCCCGTCTCCAGGACGGGTTCGCCCTTTACGGATTCCCGATGGAATGGTATCGTGGACGCATGAAAAGAACCATTCTCTTGCTTTCCGTCTTTGTCGTTTCCGTCGCGAAGGCCGTTGAGGTATCCCCCGTGCCGGAGGGGAAGCTCTGCGCGTTCTCGTTCACCTACGACGACGGCGTGCGGGCGCACTATACGCACGCGCTGCCTTTGCACCGCAAGTACGGTCTGCCGGGGACGTTCCTCATCATCACGGACCGCGTGGAGGACGATGCCGCCGCCGACCGGCCGCGCCTGAACTGCTCCTGGGGGGAGCTCAGGGAGATGGCCGATGCGGGCATGGAGATCGCCTCGCACACGAAGAGCCACCGGAACATGCGCGACATCGAGAGCGCGGGACTCACGAAGGAGGACACGGCGGGCAAGACGCGCGCGGAGCTGTTCGCGATGCGCGAGCCGAACTGGCCGGCCGTCTGGGCCGAGGTGGACGAGGCGAGGCGGCTGCTGGAGGAGCGGGTCGGGGGCACGGTCCGGACACTGGCGTTCGCGGGAAACGCGTGTCCCGACTGGACGGGGCGGATCCGCGAGCAGGCGAAGTGCTGCGTGCGCGCCGGGAACATCCGCATCGCGACGGGGCGGGGCGACACGGAGGCGTCGTTCCGGAAGCAGCTGGAGGAGAAGGTGATGGTCTCGAACCGGGTGACCTGCGTCATGATCCACGGCCTGGGCACGAAGGTGTCGGGCGATGGCTGGAATCCGATCCCCGACGTGACCGTCTACGAGTCGTTGCTCCGGGCGGTTTCGGAGAACGCGGACCGCATCCATGTCGGGACCTATGCGGAGAACGCGTTCTACGAGGCGAGGGCGAAAAGCACGCGGCTCAAGGCGAAGGCGGACGCCCCCGGAACGTACGAGGTCGTGTTCGCGCCGAAGGCGGGCGAAATCTGCGAGGAGGGCGAGGTGTGGCTGCGTGTCGCGTCGGACGAGACGGTATCCGTGAACGGGACGCCGGCGACGCCGAACCGGTACGGCGCCGTCCTGGTGAAGCCGGGCGATGAAATCGAGGTGGCGAAAATGGAAATGGAAGCCAAATCCGAGGAGACGAACGCTGTGACGTTGAAAGTCGGCGAATCGAAGGTGTTTTCGCTGCGCGAGAACATGACGACGGGCTACCAGTGGCTGGTGCTCTCGAAGGAAGGCGAGGCCGGCGCCGTCGTCCTGGCCCACAAGGGGCCGCCGAAGCCGAACTCCGGCGAACCGATGCCGCGCGGGGGCGGCGGAACGGCGGAGGCGACCGTGACGGCGCTTCAGCCCGGCACGATGCGCGTCCGCCTGGGCTACGCGCGCAAATGGGTGCTGGAGAAAGGCGGCAATCCCGCGGCGACCTTCGACATCGCCCTAACGGTGGAATAGCCGTCCTTGGACATGCCGTGATTTTCGGACTTCTCCCTGGGCGTTCCCCATTTTTCTCCCGGACGTGAGAAGCGGCTCCCGGCCGGTTCCACCGACAGATTCCGTCCGGGGTCCTGTTTTTGCCGTACCGTCTCGGCATTCGTCCGGTACGCGGATGCTTCGCAGCCGCGGAGACGGACGTCGCGGCGCGCGGGGAGGAATGCGGCGGATCAGAAGCGGCGGTGGAACTCGTCGCAGTAGTAGCGGACGAGGTCGTACTTCGCGTCCGGCGCGACGCGGTGGTCGGGACAGGGAAGGTAGCCTCCGAGGTCCATGAGACGGGCGAGACGGTCGAGTTCCCGGTCGACCGCGGCCTTGTCCTGCGCGAAGACGCGTTTGTCCATGCCGCCGATGCCGCGGAGCTCCTTGCCGTACTTCGCGCGCCAAGGCTCGATGGAGGCGCCCCAGGTGCCGACCTCCATCGGGAACATCGTGTTGACGCCGTTCTCGAGCCAGATGGGGACGAGCAGGTCGATGCAGCCGTCGCAGTCGAGCGTCACGATGTCGGTCCCGTGCTCGCGGAAGAGATCGGTGATGCGCTTATAATGCGGACCGACATATTTGCGGAAGACCTTCGGGTTGACGAGCGGTCCGTTCTTGAAGCAGATGTCCTCCCAGAAGTGGGCGAAGTCGAATTTGATGCCGGTGTCGAGCACGGCCTTGGCGCAGTCGTAGCAGAGATTGCCGACCGTGTCGATGATCTCGAGGTAGAGGTCCTCGTCGTCCACCGCCATGTAGCTGAGCTCCTCGACGCCGATCATGTCGCGGATTTTCCCGTAGAGGGAGCCCGTATTGGTCCCGAACGGGACGTCGAAGGAGTCGGCCTGGCGTTTGAGGCTCTCGAGGCGTTTCCAGTCGATCCGGTCGGGGGAGTACGTGAGGCGCGGGAGGTATTCGGACTCCCAGACCTTGCGGTCGGTGAGGATGGTGCCGACGTTGGAGGGAATGGAGACGATGCCGGGCTTCGTGCGGACGATGAGCCCCTGACCGTCCTGTTTGACGACGGAGCCGTCGGGCTCGGTGCGGAGGACCTTCTCCTCGAAGTGGGGGCGGAGCGTGGTGTCGTAGCCGAACTTGGCGCCCCAGTCGAAGTCGATGCCGATCCGGTCGAAGACGGCCTTGTCGGTCGGGCCTCCCGGCCGCCCCCACTGGCCGTAGCCGTCGGCCATGTCCTTGGGGAGGGCCCCTTCCTGTCCCCACTTCTGGATCGTCTCGCCCCAGAAGCCGAAGAAGACGACGGGCACATGGTCCACAGGCCGGTAGTGGAGGATGTTGAGGATGCGTTCGCGGTTGTTCATGGAAAACGGTGATAGGACGGAAGGCCGACAAAACGCGTCCGGAGTTCGTCCGGACGTGGAACGGAGTGTGGGGTCGATATAAGAAAAACCGGGAGTCCCGCGGTCTCCGACGACCTGACGGACCTGACGGACTCCCGGACGTTGCCGGACCCGGCGTTACGCGCAGGCGGCCGCTGCGGCGTCGGCGGCGGAGGCGGCGTCGGACGTGTAGATGTCGGCGCCGATCTGGTCGCAGTAGGCCTGGGTGACAGGGGCTCCGCCGATCATGATGGTGACCTTGTCGCGGATGCCGGCGGCGGTGGCGGCCTTGACGACCTCGGCCATGGCGCCCATGGTGGTGGTGAGGAGGGCGGAGCAGCAGATGATGTTGCAGCCCTGTTCCTTGGCGGTGTTGACGAAGGTCTCGGGGGAGACGTCGGTGCCGAGGTCGACGACCTCGATGCCCTTGCCCTCGAGCATCATGCGGACGAGGTTCTTGCCGATGTCGTGGAGGTCTCCCTGGACGGTGCCGATGCAGGCCTTGCCGATGGCCTTGACGCCGGCCTGGACGAGGAAGGGCTTGAGGATGGCCGTGCCCTGGTTCATGGCGCGGGCGGCGATCAGGACCTCGGGAACGAACACTTCGTTGTTCTTGAACTGTTCACCGACAACGTTCATGCCGGCCATGAGGCCTTTGGTGAGGATGTCGGAGGCGGGGGTTCCCTCGTCCAACGCCTTCTGGACGAGTTCTTTGACGACTTTGGCTTTGCCGGCCTGAAGGGCGGCGGAGATGTCTTCGAGGAGGCTCATGGCAGGATTCCTTGGTTCTCCGGACGGGAAAAGTCCGGTACATAGTGATAAGACGGGAAAATTATAGCCAAAGCGAGATGGAAGGGGAAGGGGGATTAGAACAAAAACTATGCGAAAGCCAGAAAACAGGGCATTGCGCTGTTGTTCAAGTGGAATGTGGCGTTCTTCTCTCGGATTCCGCAAACTCAAGAAAGTTCGTGCCGCCTCTGCGGGAGACACCCACCGGCGCTTCGCGTCCCCTCCCTCCAGGGGGGCGCCTGCGGCGGGCTGCGGCGCCTTCGGGGCGCCGCGTGTCCGCTTTCGGGCGGAGCCCGGCCCCCTCCGCGAGGGGGCTGCCGCTTCAGCGGCTGGGGGAGTACACCGTGCGCCGCAAAGGGACGGCGCGCGCGGACGGGCGCTGTTTTTCGCCGATGTCGGTCCATGAGCCGTCTGGTCCGTCGCGGAAGGCGTACGAACCGGCAATCGATCTTCCGCTAGCGGAATGCGCGGGATTAAAAGAAAGCCGCCCCGCCTGGCGGCGGAGCGGCTTGGGGTCCCGCGCCGGAGCGCGGGACCGCGGGCTTCGTGGCGACCCGTTAGCCGTTGAGGGCGGCGAGCTTCTGGAGAAGGTCGTACTTCGCCTTGAAGCGGCGGTCGGCTTCCTCGACCATGGCCTTGGCCTTGTCGGCGTCGAGCTGGACGAGCTGCTTGAAGCGGTTCTCGACGGCGGCCTGCTCGGAGAAGGCCTTGCTCGGGAGCTTGGAGTCGAGGACGAGGCGCTTGGCGGGCTCGGCGTCGGGGTTGAAGCGGTAGAGCGGGAAGTGGCCGGTTTCGACGGCGAGCTTCTGGTGCTCCAGACCGTTGTTCATGGTGATGCCGTGGTTGATGCAGTGCGCGTACGCGATGATCAGCGCGGGGCCGTCGTAGGCCTCGGCCTCGACCATGGCCTTGACGACCTGACCGGGGTTGGAGCCCATCGAGACCTGCGCGACGTAGATGTTGCCGTACGTCATCGAGATCATGCCGAGGTCCTTCTTCTGCTGCGGCTTGCCGGCCGCGGCGAACTTGGCGATGGCGCCAAGCGGAGTGGACTTCGAGGCCTGCCCGCCGGTGTTGGAGTAGACTTCCGTGTCGAGGACGAGGACCTTGACATTGCGGCCGGAGGCGAGGACGTGGTCGAGACCGCCGTAGCCGATATCGTAGGCCCAGCCGTCGCCGCCGAAGATCCACACGGACTTCCGGACGAGGTAGTCGGCGAGGGTGACGAGCTGCGAGGCGACCGGGCAGGCGCAGCCGGAGATCTTGGCCTTGAGGGCCGCGACGCGGGCGCGCTGATCCTCGATCTGCTGCGAGGTCTTCTGCTCGGCGCCGAGGATGTCGGCGAGGAGCTGCTTGACCTCGGCCGGGGCCTCGTCCTTGGCGAGGACCTGGTTGGCGTACTCGACGGCCATGCTCTGGAACTTGTCGAGCGTGATGCGCATGCCGAGACCGTATTCGGCGTTGTCCTCGAAGAGGGAGTTGCCCCAGGCGGGGCCGCGGCCGTCTTCGCGCTGGCAGTACGGGGTGGTCGGGAGGTTGCCGCCGTAGATGGAGGAGCAGCCCGTGGCGTTGGCGATGACGGTGCGGTCGCCGAAGAGCTGGGTGACGAGCTTCACATACGGGGTCTCGCCGCAGCCCGCGCAGGCGCCGGAGAACTCGAAGAGCGGGCGGCAGAGCTGCGAGTCTTTGAGGGTGGCGACATTGAGCTTGGAGCGGTCGACGTCGGGGATGCCCATGAAGAACTTCCAGTTCGCGGCCTCGGGGGCGCGGAGAGGAATCTGGTTGGCGAGGCGGATCGGCGAGGTCTCGGGGATGGCCATCGTCGGGCGGCCCTTCTTGTCGAGCACCGGCTGCTTGTTCTCGTCGAGGACCGGCTTGGCCTTGGCGAGCGGGCAGGCGGAGACGCAGAGGCCGCAGGACGTGCAGTCCTCGGGGGCGATCTGGAGCGTGAACTTCATGCCCTTGAAGGCGGCGCCCTTGGCGTCGGCGGACTTGAAGGTCTCGGGGGCGCCGGCGAGCTTGTCGGCGTCATAGACCTTGGCGCGGATGGCGGCGTGCGGGCAGACGGCCGTGCAGTTGAGGCACTGGAGGCAGGTGTCGGGCTTCCAGACGGGGATGACGGACGCGATGTTGCGCTTCTCCCACTGGGTGGTGGAGACGGGCCAGGTGCCGTCCTCGACCTCCTTGAGGGCGGAGACGGGGATGGCGTCGCCGCGCTGGGCCATGAGCTCGGCGGTGAGCTTCTGGACGAACTCGGGGGCCTCGGCGGGGACGGTCGGCGGCATCTTGAACTTGCCGGCGGGGGCCGCGGGGACCTTGACCTCGACGACCGCGTCGCGGGCGGCGTCGATGCACTTCCAGTTCATCTCGACGACGTTCATGCCCTTTTTGGCATAGGACTTCTCGGCGTAGGCCTTGAGCTTCTCGATGGCCTGCTCCTCGGGGAGGATGCCGGAGATCTTGAAGAACGCGGTCTGGAGGACGGTGTTCGTGCGGGAGCCCATGCCGGAGGCCTTGGCGATCTTGGCGGCGTCGATCACGAAGAAACGGAGCTTCTTGTCGATGATCTTCTGCTCGAGCTCGTCGGGGAGGTGGTCCCAGATCTCGTCGGCCGAGTACGGGGAGGCGAGGAGGAACGTGCCGCCGACCTTGGCGATGGCGAGCATGTCGTACTTCTCGGTGAAGGAGAAGTTGTGGCAGGCGATGAAGTCGGCGTTCGTGCAGAGGTAGGGGCTGCGGATGTCGCCGTCGCCGAAGCGGAGGTGGGAGATCGTGAGACCGCCGGCCTTCTTGGAGTCGTAGACGAAGTAGCCCTGCGCGAAGTTGTCGGTGTAGGTGCCGATGATCTTGATGGAGTTCTTGTTGGCGCCGACCGTGCCGTCGGAGCCGAGTCCGAAGAACATGCACTCGTGGCGTCCGGCGTGGGCGAGGACGAACGAGGCGTCGTAGTCGATGTTGGAGTGCGTCACGTCGTCGACGATGCCGACGGTGAAGTGGTTCTTGGCCGCGCCGGCCGCGTTGTCGAAGACGCCGCAGACCATGGCGGGGGTGAACTCCTTGGAGCCGATGCCGTAGCGGCCGCCGACGACGACTTTCGGCCAGGCCTTGATCCAGCCCTTCTCGACGGCCTCGCCGATGGCGGTGCGGATGTCGAGGTAGAGCGGGTCGCCGAGGGCGCCGGGCTCCTTGACGCGGTCGAGCACGGTGACGTACTTGACGGTGGCGGGGAGGGACTTGGCGA
>JAZUKQ010000418.1:0-2672 GCA_045643325.1 Kiritimatiellia bacterium
GACTGTATGTACTGGTTGCTCCGAATGAAATGAAGCTGCTTCTCCATCTTGACAAACAAACACCTTGCAGCGCGAGAGAGGCGCCGAGTTGACCTCGAAGGACGGGTTCTCGGTCGTCGCGCCGATGAGGATGATCGATCCCTGCTCGACGAACGGCAGGAACGCGTCCTGCTGCGCCTTGTTGAAGCGGTGGATCTCATCGATGAAGAGGACCGTCCGAACCCCGAGCTGGCGTCCCTTCTCGGCCCGGGCCATGATCTCCTTGATCTCCTTGATGCCGCTCGTCACGGCGGAGAAGTTGACGAACTCCGCCCGCGTCGCGTTTGCGACCACGTTCGCGAGCGTCGTCTTGCCGACGCCGGGCGGGCCCCACAGGATCATGGACGGAATCTGGTCCCGCTCGATCATCTGCCGGAGGATCTTCCCCTCGCCGACGAGGTGCTCCTGCCCGACGAACTCCGAGAGGTCGTTCGGCCGCATGCGCGAGGCGAGCGGCTGCGACGTGGCGGCCGGATCAATCCCCTCGATCAGCGACATCTGCTTCATGCGTTCACTCCGCGATCGGGAACACGCTGATCCTGAGGCGCGTCCGCGCCATCGGGACAAGCGTCTTCAGCTCGGCGGGCCCCGCCGCCGCCTTCGGCGCGGGCACCCACGGCGTCCGCTCCGCGTTGTAGCCGGTCTCGGGCCGCCAGTCAGGACGGCGGAAGAGCTCCACCTGCACGGCCTCGCCTCCCGCCTCGGCGCGGACCGACTTCCCGACGTCGCCGAACTCGGGCATCGCGTAGTTCCACGCCGACCTGGGCTTCAGATAGTAGGCGGGACACTCCGCCGAGCACTTCTCCTCGCCCGCGGACACCTTCTCCTCCTCGGCCGCGATCGGAAGCGAGTAGAGGACGGGGCCGCGATAGAGCGAAATGCCGCCCGCGTGGCGCTCCTGGCGGAACGCAAGCGGGAAGTCGACCGTCTGCGTCCACGGCGCGCCGGGCGCGGTCTTCACCTCAAGTGTCCGCATCGCCGCAATGCCGCCGTTCGCCCAGCCGGGGAGCCGGTAGTGGAGCGTGAAGGCCGTCGCGCGGTCGGCGGTCGCGGTGAAGCGGATGGAGCCGCTCGTGAACGGATAGCCCTCCGTCTTCTCCGCCACCGTCACCTTCGCGCCGTTCTCCGCCGTAAAGGCGAACGCGCTGTCCCCGTAGAGCATGGCCGCGGGATTGTGTCCCGACTTGTCGAGCATCCACATGCGCGCGATGTAGGCGGGCGCCATGCGGTGGACGTTCCCCGCGCAGCACTCGGTGTCGCAGCCGGGACGGTACGCCTGGCGGATGAGCCCGACCTCGCCGAAGCCGGGATGGCCGGTCCGCCGGGACGCGAACGCCTGGTTGGGCGAGGAGAAGTACTGCACCGCCCGGAAATCCTCCGTGACCGCGCCCGGGGCCGCGTTGAAGAAGATGCGCTCGATGCGGTCGCCCCAGACGGCGTCGCCCGTCGCCATCAGGAGGTAGCCGAAGGTCCACATGTGGTCCGTGATGTCGCACGTCTCGTGGATCATGAGCCCGCCGTGCTCCCAGAGCGGATGGTCCTTGGGGCTCTGCGTCTTGTCGCCGTTCCCGCCGTAGCCCTCCTCGCTCGAGGGAACGCCGTCCGCAAGCTCGTTGTAGTGCATGACCTGCTCGAAGAACGTGACGGCGTCGACGAGGTTCTGCCTGTCGCCCGTCACGAGGTAATGGAGGCACGGAAGCTTCCCCTCCTCGGCCGCGGTGACGCCGTGGGACTCGATCGGATCCCAGATCTGCCGCGGACGCGACTTCTGGCGCCAGTTCCACGGATACTTCGCCGTGTGGGCCTTGAGCTGGTCGATCCACTTCGCGTCGCCCGTGCGGCGGTAGAGGAAGAGGTCCGCCTCCGCCGTGCACATCGCGCGGCCCTCGGCGTTCGTGACGGCGAGCGAGTTCGCGGCGAGCGCGTCGAGGATCCGCCTGTCGCCCGTGAGGTCGTACTGCGCCATCATCGCGCGGGCGAAGACCGAGTTCGCCCACGGATCGGTGTCGTCGTTGCCGAAGAGCCCGTCCCTGCTGCGCGTCGTGACGGCGTACTCGACCGAGTCGGCGAGAAGCTTCTTGAGGCGCGGATCGTCAAGGTAGATGCCGATGCGGCCGAGACCGTCCGTGAGGTAGCCGCCCTGCTCGTAGGGCCACCAGCGTGAGCGCCACGAGGGAATGTACTCGGGTTGGGGAACGCGGCCGGTCCACATGCAGGTGTCGTAGGGATAGCCCGAGACGGCGTAGTGCGTGCCGAGCCCGTCACGCTGGGTCTCGATGAACCGGCGGACATAGCCGTCCGTGAGGCGGGTGCTCGTCAAGGGGGCGTCCTGGAACTCCCCGAACCATTCCCCGCCGAGCGCGGCGGCCAGAAAAACGGCAGCAGTAATCATAGTCCGTATTATACCATACACTTGCCTCCCTCGGGAAAACAAGGTATAATGCGTCCACTATGAAAAACAAGCTTCTCCTCGGGTGCTGTCTGCTCGCCGCATGCGGCGCGACGGCAATGGAACGGACCGAAAAGACCGCGCTCGCGCGCCGCATGGCCGCGAACGGAATCGTTCTCCTGAAGAACGACGACGGGGCCCTGCCGCTCGCCGCGCAGGAGACGGTGGCGCTTGTCGGCATCAC
>JAZUKQ010000419.1:0-4802 GCA_045643325.1 Kiritimatiellia bacterium
GCGTCGAGCGCTTCCTCTGCCTGCACTGCCTCGCCGCCGAATTCGGCGAGAAGGAGGAGGCCCTTCTGGCCCTCGCCGACCGCCTTCGCGCCCAGGGCTGCACCCTTTTCCCGCCGAAGCCGGAAGGCTAGCCAGATGCCCTGTTTTCCGGTATACTGAAGACACCTGTTCCTCCACCCCCGGAATCAAAACATGAACTTCCTTTTCGGCCGCCCCTGGGAAATCCCCGAACTCGTCTCCATCAACCGCCTCCGCGCCCGCGCCGCGCGCCTCTATCCGTTCAAGACGGCCGAGGCCGCCCTCACCCGCGACCCGCGGAAGTCCCCCTGGGTCTCCTCCCTCGACGGCGAGTGGGCGTTCAAGTACTTCACCAAGCCCGAGGACGTCCCCGAGGCCGACCTCGCCGACGCGCTCGACGTCTCCGCGTGGGACCGCGTCGCCGTCCCGGGCGACTTCACCATGCAGGGCTACTCGATCCCGCACTACACGAACGTGCAGATGCCTTTCGAGAACCGCTATCCGTTCGTCCCCGACGAGAACCCCACCGGCCTCTACCGCCGCTCGTTCGTCCTCCCCCGCGGCTGGGGCAAGCGCCGCGTCGTCCTCCATGTCGGCGCCGCCGAGAGCGAGCTCGTCGTCTTCGTGAACGGCCGGCGCGTCGGCATGTCCACCGACTCCCGCCTCCCCTGCGAGTTCGACCTCACCAAGTACCTCCGCGACGGTTCCAACGACATCGCCTTCGTCGTCATCCGCTGGTCCGCCAGCTCCTACATCGAGGACCAGGACCACTGGTGGCAGGCCGGCGTCTTCCGCAATGTCTATCTCTACTCGCAGGAGAAGTCCGCCTTCGTCGAGGACGTCTTCGCGACCGCCGGCTTCGACCCGAAAACCTCCGAGGGCTCGCTTTCCGTCGCCGTCAAGGTCGGCGTCTCCGCCGACATGTACAACTGCTGGGACGGCGAGGCCGCGTACTCCGTCTCCCTCCAGCTTTTCGACGCCAAGGGCAAGGCCGTCCTCCGCCATCCGCTCTCCGCCGCCGGGAACCACATCTACTCCGCCTCCCGCGGCACGCTCGAGTTCGAGACGTCCGTCCCGAAGGCCCTCCCGTGGTCCGCCGAGGAGCCCAACCTCTACTCGCTCGTCGTCACCCTCTCCGACGCCTCCGGCAAGCTCCTCGAGGCCACCGCGACGCGCGTCGGCTTCCGCACCGTCCTCGTCAAGGACGGGCAGCTCCTCGTCAACGGCCAGCCCGTCGAGATCCGCGGCGTCAACCGCCACGACCACGACCCCGTGCTCGGCAAGGTCGTCACCGCCGAGGACTCCATCAAGGATATCCTCCTCCTCAAGCAGTTCAACTTCAACGCGGTCCGCACCTGCCACTACCCGAACGACGAGTCCTGGCTCGACCTCTGCGACGAGTACGGCATCTACGTCGTCGGCGAGACCAACATCGAGTCCCACGCCAACTACGCCACCATCTGCCGCGACAACGCCTACCGGACGCAGTTCCTCGACCGCGGCGCCCGCATGGTGGTCCGCGACAAAAACCACCCCGCCGTCATCTTCTGGTCGCTCGGCAACGAGTCCGGCTACGGAGAGAACCACGACGAGATGGCCCGCTGGATCCGCGACTACGACCCCTCGCGCCCCCTCCACTACGAAGGCGCCACGGGCGTCGCCTCCAACGACAAGCCCGACGTCCTCGCCAAGCGAGCCGGCTGGGGCTCCTACGCCTCCGACGTCGTCTGCCCGATGTACCACTCGCTCGGCGCGCTCGAGGCGTTCGGCAAGACCCGCCTCGACCCCCGCCCGCTCATTCTCTGCGAGTACTCCCACGCCATGGGCAACTCCTGCGGCGCCATCGGCGACTACTGGAAGATGTTCCGCAAGTATCCGAACCTCCAGGGCGGCTATATCTGGGACTGGGTCGACCAGGGTCTCCTCAAGCACGACGACAAGGGCCGCCCGTTCTGGGCCTACGGCGGCGACTACGGCGACCGCCCCAACGACAACGACTTCTGCTGCAACGGCATGATCCAGCCCGACCGCACGCCCAAGCCCCAGATGTGGGACTTCAAAAAGTGCGTCCAGCCGCTCGAGTTCACCGCCGACGCCGCCTCGCTCAAGAAGGGCCGGATCACCGTGAGGAACATGGACTTCTTCCGCGACGCCTCGTGGCTTTCCGCCCGCTGGTTCGTCGAGGTCGGCGGCAAAAAGGTCGCCTCCGGCGCCTGCTCCGCCCTCTCCGCGAAACCCCAGAAGTCCGCGACGCTCCAGCTCCTCGGCTTCGCCGCCCCCGTCGCCGCCCCCGGCGAGGAGGCCTATGTCACCGTCGAGGCCGTCACCGCCGGCGAGATGCCCTGGGCCCCCAAGGGCCACCTCGTCGCCTGGGAACAGTTCCCCGCCCCCGCCGCCACCGCCAAACCCTCCTCCATGAAACAGACCTCCGCCCCCGCGGTCGCCCTCGTCGCAGAGGACGCCGCCACCGCGACGCTCGCCGCCGGTCCCGTCACCCTCGTCGTCGACAAGGCCTCCGCCCGCGTCGCCTCCGTCTCGGTGAACGGCAAGTCCGTCCTCTCCGACGGCCCCGCGTTCAACCTCTGGCGCGCCCCGACGGACAACGACGGCGTCAAGGGCGCCGGCGACTGGAACAACACGAAGTGGAAGGCCCTCGGCCGCTGGGCCGCCGCCGGCTACAACAACCTCTCCGAACGGCTCGTCTCCTCCTCGTTCGCCAAGACCGGCTCCTCCTACACGCTCACGGCCGTCCGCGAGTTCGTCGGAACCGACCCGAAGAAGCCTGTCGCCGTCGAGGAGAAGGTCGTCGTCGGCGCCGGCTGCGTCGTCACGTACTCCGCGAAATATCTCGTCCATAAGGACCTCCCGGACGTCCCGCGGCTCGGCTTCCGCGCCACCGTCGCCCCCGGCTTCGAGAAACTCGCGTGGTTCGGACTCGGCCCGGGCGAGACGTATGTCGACCGGAAGGCCTCCGGCCGCGTCGGCCTCTTCCACTCGACGGTCGCCGACCAGTACTTCCCGTTCGTCCTCCCGCAGGAGCACGGCAACCACGAGGAGACCCGCTTCTTCTCCCTGACGGACAAGAAAGGCTCCGGTCTCCGCGTCGAGGCGGCCGCGACGAAGCTCTTCGGCTTCAGCGCGCAGCATGTGACGCCCGAGGACCTCACCGCCGCCGCGCACATCAACGAGGTGCCGAAGCACGCCGAGACGACCCTCCTCGTCGACGCGGCCCAGCGCGGCCTCGGCACGGGGTCCTGCGGTCCCGACACGCTCGAGAAGTACCGCATCCCCTCCGGAAAGCCCGTGACGCTCAAGGTCCGCCTCGTCCCGCTCGCATAGCGTTTCCCGCCCGCCCGTCGTGTGCGCCGGCAGCCTCCCCGTCGTGTGCGCCCGTCGTGTGCGTCGGCAGCCTCCCCGTCGTGTGCGCCGGCGCTCGCGCCGGTAGTCTCGTCTCCCGCTTTCCGGCATGACCGCGAACATCCTCCGCTTTCCTTACGGCAAAAGACTCCTCGAACACGATTTCTCCGGCGAGGACCTCCGCGGCGTCCTCGTATCCAAGCTTCACGGGTTCCGCGCCGCGAAAAGCGGCGACGGACTCGTCCGCGACGCCATGGCCGCGCCCGTCGGAAGCCCGACCCTCCGCGAGCTCGCCCGCGGAAAACGCCGCGTCGTCCTCGTCGCGAGCGACCATACGCGCCCCGTCCCCAGCCGCGTCATCGTCCCCTCCATGCTCTCCGAGATCCGCGAGGGGAACCCCTCCGCCGACATCACGATTCTCGTCGCGACCGGCTGCCACCGCGCCACCACACGCGCCGAGCTCTCCGCGAAATTCGGCGAGGAGATCGTCGCCCGCGAGAAAATCGTCGTCCACGACTGCGACGACGCGGCGAATCTCGTCGACCTGGGGACGCTCCCATCCGGCGGCGCCTGCCGCGTCAACCGCCTCGCCGCGGAAGCGGACCTCCTCTGCGCCGAGGGCTTCATCGAGCCGCACTTCTTCGCCGGCTCCCCCGGCGGGCGCAAGAGCGTCCTCCCCGGCATCGCCTCCCGCGAGACGGTCCTCGCCAACCACTGCTCCGAGTTCATCGCGGACCCGCGCGCCCGCGCCGGCGTCCTCGACGGCAACCCCGTCCACCGCGACATGCTCTGGGCCGCGAGGGCCGCGGGGCTCGCCTACATCGTCAACGTCGTCCTCGGCGCGGAAAAGGAGGTCGTCGCCGCGTTCGCCGGCGACATGGAGGCCGCCCATCTCGCCGGCACGGAGTTCCTCTCCCGCCTCTGCGCCGTCCCGTCCGTCCCCGCCGACGTGGTCGTCTCCACCAACGGCGGCTATCCGCTCGACCAGAACATCTACCAGTCCGTGAAGGGCATGACCGCCGCCGAGGCCTGCGTCAACCCGGGCGGCGTCATCGTCATGCTCTCGCGCTCCGACGACGGGCACGGCGGCGAGTCCTTCCTCCGCCAGGCCTCCGCCGCCCCCTCCGCGACGCTCGCCGCCTTCCTCGCGCGCGGCCGCGGCGAGACCGAGCCCGACCAGTGGCAGACGCAGGTCTTCCTCCGCGTCCTCTCCCGCGCCTCTGTCGTCTATGTCTCCGACGCGCCCGACGCCGTCGTCCGCGCCCTCCACATGCACCCGGCGCACTCCCTCGGCGAGGCGCTCGCCCTCGCGAAGCGCCTCCTCGGGAACCCCCGCCCCTCCGTCGCCGCGATTCCCGACGGCATCTCCGTCACCGTCCGCGCCTAGCCATGCCCGACCGTCCCGTCCCCCTCATTCTCGGCGCCGG
>JAZUKQ010000420.1:0-5949 GCA_045643325.1 Kiritimatiellia bacterium
AACAAATACTCCGCCAAGCCGTTCGTCTGGACGAAATCCGCCGAGGCCATCCTCCTGTCGGTCCAGCATGCGAATGACGCGCTCGCGGTCCAAACCGAACGAGTTGTTATAGGTTTGAACTAATTTTGCGAGACACTAGGGTCGAGGCGGAAAACGGCCGCGCGCGCCGGAAACGCGTTGAAAGGGCATCTGAACCTCCTATGAAAGCGCAATCGACCTCGGTTGAGACCATCCGTTCACGGAAAGAGCCGCTGCTTGTCAGCCACCGCGGAGGACGCAGGGAATACGACGACAACTCCGCCCGCGGTTTCGCGCTCAGTCTGGAGCACGGGCTGCGCGGCTTCGAGACCGACCTCCATCTGACGGCGGACGGCGAGATTGTCGTGATGCACGACTCGAGCGTGGAGCGCACGACGGACGGGTCGGGCGTCGTCGAGGAGATGACGCGCGGGGAGATCGGGCGGCTCCGCCTCAAGATGTCGGGCGACCCGGTCCCGTTTCTCTCGGACCTGCTGGAAATCTTCCGGGGGCGCGGGGACATCATGGTCGAGTTCGAGCTGAAGTCGCACGGCGGGAACATCTGCGGACGGGAGCCGCCCCCGGACGAGGACCTGCCCGGACGCCGCCTCCGCGAGTACTGCCGGAAAGTCCGCGACCAGGTCGCCTCCGCGATGCCCGCGGGGACATACCGTTTCACCTCGTTCCGCCGCGACACGCTCGCCGCGATGCGCGAGGTCGATCCCGGCGCGCCGCTCGGCCTGATCACGCACGAGCTTACGGACGACGACCTCGGGTTCGCCCGGGAAATCGGCGCCGTCCGCGTCGGACCCCGCTGGGGGCGCACGCCGGAGGCGATGGTCCGCAAGGCCGTCGCGGCGGGGTTCGAGGTCACGCTCTGGATGATCGAGGACGCGGCCGCCTACGGGCGCGCGGCGGAGTGGGGGGCGACCGGCGCGACGACGGACCGTCCGTTCTACATGTTCGACACCCTGCAGCGGACGAGACGGACCGTCGTGATTGTCGGGGCCGGCATGATGGGGTCCGCGCTCGCGTTTCCGGCGCGGGAGAACGGACACGAGGTGCGTCTTGTCGGGACGCCGCTCGACCGGGATGTCATCGACGCCTGCCGCGCGACGGGGCGTCACCCGAAGTTCGGGAAAGACTTTCCTCCCGGCGTGAAATACTACCAGACCGAGGAGCTCGGCGAGGCGCTCGAGGGAGCGGACCTCGTCATCGGCGGCGTGAGCTCGTTCGGGGTGGAGTGGTTCCTGGAGACCGCGCTTCCGAGGATTCCGGAGAAGGTGCCCGTCCTTTCCGTGACGAAGGGGCTGCTCGACGGGGACGACGGGTCGCTCGTCTGCTATCCCGAATATTGGGAGCGCCGCCTGGCGGAGCGGGGGCTCCGGCGCGTCCTCTGCGCGGTCGGGGGGCCGTGCACCAGCTACGAGCTCGTCGCGCCCGACCAGACGGAGGTCTTTTTCTGCGGGACCGACGTCGCGGCGCTCCGCATGCTCCGCGACACGATGGCGACCTGGTACTACCATCCGTCCGTCTCGACGGACGTGCGGGGCGTGGAGAGCGCGGTCGCGCTGAAGAACGCCTACGCGCTCGGCGTCACGCTCGCCGTCGGTCTCTGCCAGAAGGAGTTCGGCCGCGACAGCGAGCAGCATTTCAACTCCCAGGCGGCGGCCTTCCAACAAGGCCTCAAAGAGATGCGGGATCTCATCCGGCTCTGCGGAGGAAAGGACGACAAGCTTTTGGTCGGCGCGGGGGACCTCTATGTGACGGTCTACGGCGGGCGGACGCGCCGGGCCGGCATCCTGCTCGGCGGCGGGCTGACGATGGAGCAGACGCTCGCCGAGCTCAAAGGGGTGACCCTCGAGTCGCTCGTCGTCGCGACGCGCGTCGCGCGGGCGGTGCGGAGGCTCGCGGAGCGGGGCGCGGGGGACCTTTCGGACTTCCCGCTCCTGGCGGCGGTCGACGAGACGCTGAACGGAGGGAAGGGCGCGCGGATTCCGTGGGACGCGTTCAGGACCGAGGACGTGTAGCGGCGCGGCGCGTCGTGAGGCGTCCGAAAAGGACGGCGAGCGCCGCGGAGAGGACGACGGTGGCGACGGAGACCGCGAAGTAGGCGCCGGCGCGGCGCGGGAAGACGATCCCGCGGGAGAAAAGGACCGCGTTCGCCCAGCCGAAGAGGACCCACGAGGCGAAGTACATCGGCGTCATCAGGCGGCTTCCCGCGAGGACGGCGTTCCAGAGCCGGGTGCCGCGGAGCGCGGCCGCGACGAAATGCGCGGCGCCGAACCACACGCATTGGAGCGCGACGTACAGGAGGACGATGTGCGGGACGCCGTCGTAGTACCGCACCGCCATCTCGCAGGGCTGGGCGGAGCCGAGGTGGAACACTCCGGGCCAGGCGAGACGGAGCGCGGCGAAGAGCGCGGCGCCGGAGCCGGCGAGGAGAAGGTGGAACCGGTTCGTGTCCGTGCAGTGCCGGAGCGCGCGGCCGAGGCACAGGCCCAGCACGGGGTAGACCATCCAGCTGAGAAACGAGAATCCCTCCTCGCCGGGAAGGTAGACGAACCAGTGGGCGAGCTGGCGGACGACGGGGGAGAGCGCCGCGCCCTGGAGCCGCGGGGACAGAATCTCGCCCAGCGCGAAGAACACGAGGGCGCAGACCCCGATTCCCCCGAGGGAGAGACGCAGCTTTTTCGCGAGGCCGAAGAAGAGGAAGGCCAGCCCGGCGAACAGGAAGATGTCGCAGGTCATCAGCGAGAGGACCCACGGGCCGTCCGCCGGAGACCAGAACGAGTGGCTTCCGAACACCAGCGCGGGGAGACCCGCGCGGAGGAACATGAGCAGGGTGTTCAGGAGGACGAGCGAGACGCCGCGCCGGAAATAGTGCCCGGCGTCCTGACGGCGGGAGAAGGCCATCCCGACGCCCATGCACACCATGAGGCTCTGCGCGCCCACGAAGCAGAGCCCGCACTGGCACGCGAACTCGTACGGCGTGAAATACGGTCCCGAGAATCCCGGAAGGAGGGTGTCCGTCCAGTGGAACGAGACGACGGCGTGGCAGAAAATCAGCCACAGGGCGGCGTACGCCTTGAGTACGTCGACCGCGCCCTGCCGGCCGGTGTTTCGCTCGCTGGAGAAATCGAACATGGAGCTCTGGGAGGGAACGGCGCCCGGAATCCGCGGGCGTCTAGTCGGTGTTCTGGACGCCGAGGAGGAACTCGATGTTGCTGGCGGTCTTTTTCATGCGGGAGACGACCATCTCCATGGCCTCGACGGGCGGGACGTCGGTGACGGCGCGCCGGACGGCCCAGGTGCGGGAGAGGAGGGCGTCGTCGCCGACGAGGAGCTCCTCCTTGCGGGTGCCGGACTTGGCGATGTTGATGGCGGGGAAGACGCGCTTGTCGACGAGCGAGCGGTCGAGGCAGATCTCCATGTTGCCCGTGCCCTTGAACTCCTCGAAGATGACCTCGTCCATGCGCGATCCGGTGTCCACGAGCGCGGTGGCGATGATGGTGAGGGAGCCGCCGTGCTCGATGTTGCGGGCGGAGCCGAAGAAGCGCTTGGGCTTCTGGAGCGCGGTGGAGTAGACGCCGCCGGAGAGGATGGTGCCGTTGGTGGGGGAGAGGGTGTTGTAGGCGCGGGCGAGGCGGGTGATGGAGTCGAGGAGGATGACGACGTCCTCGCCCATCTCGACGCGGCGGCGGGCCATCTCGATGACGATGTCGGCGACCTGGACATGGCGCTCGGGCGGCTCGTCGAACGTGGAGCTGATGACGTGGGCCTTCGTCGTGCGCTGCATGTCCGTCACCTCCTCGGGGCGCTCGACGATGAGCAGGATGATGAGGTAGGCGTCGGGGTGGTTTTCGGAGATGGCGTTGGCCATCTTCTGCATGAGGATGGTCTTTCCGGTGCGGGGCGGGGCGACGATGAGGCCGCGCTGGCCGAACCCGACCGGGGTGAAGAGGTCGACGATGCGCATCTCGATGCCGTTGGGCGCGGTCTCCATCTTGATGCGGCGGTTCGGGAAGAGCGGGGTCTGGTTCTCGAACGGCGTGATGCGGCGCGCCTGGGCGGGAGTGAGGCCGTTCACGGAGTTGACGTCGGTGAGGACGAAATAGCGGGACTTCGCGGGGGCGTTTTCCGCGGGCGCCCGGCAGGGGCCGGACACGAGGTCGCCGGGCCGGAGCGCGAGCCGCTTGATCATCGCGACGGGGACCTGCGCGTCCTCCGGCGAGGTGTGGTAGTTGGCGAAACGGTTCCGGAGGAAGCCGTTCCCGTCCTTCATGATCTCGAGGACGCCCTCGGCGATCACCGCGCCGCCTCGGCGGGCGTGGTGGCGGAGAAGTTCGAAGACGACGTCGTGCTTGTGGAGCGAGGGAAGTTCGTCGGCGAGACCGGTCTCCTCGGCTTTGGCGAGCAGAATCTTGACGTCGAGCGACTGGAGGTCCGTGACCTTGAGCGCGGGAAGCTGCGGGCGGGGCGGCGCGGGTTCGACGCGCGGCATCTCCTTCTTGGATCCGGCTCCGAACGCGGCGGCGGGAGCCGTCGGGACGTTCGGGAAGCCTTGCGCGGGTGCTCCGCCTTTTCCGTTCTGATGCTGAATGAGAGCGACCTTCTGCGCGTTGGCGAGGCCGCGGGCGACGAAGGTGGCGTAGTCGAATTTCGCGCCGTGCTGGACGGTCCGGAGGAAAGCCCGCTCGCGGCGGGTGAGCCGGCGGATGTCGAAGCGGGAGGGATGGGGGCTCGCGAGAGCGGCCTTGAGCGCCTCGGAGGGCTCGAACAGCGCGGGGTCGGCGTCGGGGAACGACGCGCGGGTCGCGGTGCCCGGATGGATGTCGTCCGGCGGGACCGCGCCGGGGATGATGGCCGCGGCGAGCTGGCTTTTCGGCTCGGTCTGAGGCCCGATGTTTTCCGCGCCCTCGGCGGGGGAGTCCGCGGGAAGAGACGGGGCCGTGGCGGAGAGACCGGCGACGGACTGGGAGAAGCGGGCCATAATGTCGGCGGAATCGTCGGATCCTTCGGTTTCCGCGGGTGTGTCGCCGGCGTCTTGTCCGCCCTCCTCCTCGCCGCCGAAGACAATCGCCTCCTCGCCGTTCTCGTCGGTGGAGACGGCGGGCGCGGACCCGTCGGCGGTTTCTTCCTCTTCGCCGTTGTCTGGATCGTGGTAGGACGCGGAGACCGCCGCGCGGGCGGCGCGCATCTCCTCCTCGGAGGGGTCCTCCTCGGGCTCGGGAAGGGGTTCCTGCTGATAGCGGTCGAGCGTGGCGGTCTCGGTGTCGATCAAGTCCTCGGCGGCGTAGGAGGCCGTCTGGGAGTCTTGGAATTCCTGGCTTTTGCGGGGGCGTCCGCGCTTCTTCGGCGTGGCGGGGGCGCCGTCCTCTGTCGGCGAATTCTTGCGGGGGCGTCCGCGTTTTTTCGGGGCGGGATTCTGGGGCTCCGGGGAAGTCTCGGGCGCGGTCGTCGAAGAATCCGGGCCAGACACGGGAGTCGATGCCGTGTCGGAAGACTCGGAAGAAGTCATTTCAGGAATCGTCATAATGTGCGTGACTGGATTTCTCATAGATAAACAAAAGATATCTATGAAAAAATAGACTTTCCTGAAAAAGACCACCGCACGGAACGCGGGATCGCGGGGAAAGTCCAAAAAAAAATGGTGGCGGGTGAGGGGCTCGGACCCCCGACACGCGGATTATGATTCCGCTGCTCTACCGACTGAGCTAACCCGCCGCGTGTCGTGAATGGCAGACAGTCTACACGGATTCGGACCGGATGTCAACGGGGTATTTTTTTCACACTTATCCCACTTTTTTGTAGAGCGAGAGTTTGAGTTGTTGGGGATGTGCGCCCCGAGGCGCTGTTCTGCGCCTAATCAAGCCCCAGGCGGAGTTGTCGCGGATCTGTCCAGGCGCGCTTTTTCGGGCGGCCGGAAAT
>JAZUKQ010000421.1:0-3612 GCA_045643325.1 Kiritimatiellia bacterium
AAGCGTGGATGGGGAGAGGGAAGCGTGGATGGGGGGGGGTGAAAGGGCGCGGGGAGTAGGATAGCAAAGGCTGCGACAGGTGTTAAGCGGAAAATAAAATTACGGTGCGGAAAGTTTTTGTGGCCGGAATTCTGCGGGAAACGTGCGGCGTCGGGCGGTCCGGGGACGGGATGCCGGGGCTCTGCTGCGGGAGGGACGCCGGGAATGAAATTACGGTGCGGAAAGTTGTTCTGCGGCCGGAATTCTGCGGGAAACGTGCGGCGTCGGGCGGTCCGGGAACGGGGTGCCGGGGCTCTGCTGCGGGAGGGGAACCGGAATGAAATTACGGTGCGGAAAGTTTTTGAGAGGCCGGAAGTTTACCGAAAACGCGCGGCGGCAGGCGGTCCGGTGCCGGGGTGCCGGGGCCCTGCTGCGGGAGGGACACCGAGAATGAAATTACGGTGCGGAAAGTTTTTGAGAGAGCTTCCCTTGAACTCTTTTTTACATTTCGGGTTGCACGAAAGGCATGCTCGGACGGACTTGAGGCAATACCAGTTGAGGGCGGGGACGTAAACGGATGCTCCGAATCAAATCGTTTCCTGCGACAAACTGCTCTCTTTTCCGGCGACAAACTGCTTTCTTTTCCGGCGACAAACTACTCTCATTTCCGATGACAAAAAATTTTGATCCCGACGACACGGACAACAAAAGACTCTCATTCCGAGAAAAGCGGGATAAGTGTGCTCCGCCGCCCGGCCCGGGAGAATCCGGAACAGGCGCGGCCGATCTTTGTCCGTACGGTCCGCCGGACTTTCGCGCCCTCCCCCCTCCCCAGACGTCTTCCGGAACGTTATGGACGGCGCGCGCTTGCGGGACAGCCCTCACGGTTGGGCCAGACGGGCCCTCGTCAACGCGACATTGTGGACGCGGAGAATCCGGGCTCCGGCGCGCGCGGCGGCGGCTGCTGCGTCAGCGGACGCCCCGTCGCGTTCCAAGGGGGGAGGCACAACGCCTCCGGGCCCCGCGATCAACTCGCCGATGAAGCGTTTCCGGGACAGCCCGACAAAGAGAGGGAAACCCAGCGTGTCGAGCTCGCCGAGCCGCCGAAACAGATCGATGTCCTGCGCGCGCGTCTTCGCGAACCCGAATCCCGGATCGAACCACAGGCGCCCGCGCGCCACCCCCGCCGCCATCGCGGCGTCCATCCGCGCCCCGAGCTCCCGGGTGACGGTCGGAAGAAGACCGTCCGGATAGTCGCAGAGCGAGTCCATGGTCGAGGGCGTCCCGCGGGAATGCATGAGGACGAGCTCCGCGCCGCCCCGCGCCACCGCCCCCGCCATCTCCGGATCGCCGAGCGCGGAGACGTCGTTGATCATCGCCGCCCCCTCCCCCATCGCCGCGACGGCCGTCTCCGCGTGGCGCGTGTCCACCGAGACAGGAATCCGGACGCGTCCGTTCAGCGCCCGCAGGACAGGAAGCAGGCGGCGGATTTCCTCCTCGGGCCCCACCTCCTCCGCGCCGGGCCGTGTCGACTCCGCCCCGATGTCGAGCCCGTCGGCGCCCTCCCCGACCAGTTTCTCCGCCTGCCTCACCGCCGCATCGACGGAGGGATACCCGTCGGAGAACGAGTCGGGGGTGACGTTCAGGATTCCGTAAATCAAAGGCTTCATCGTTGTTTGCCGTCCGTCCGCCGCGGCGGCGGGGTGTCCGGGGAAAGAGAAGGGAGCGGTTTTCCGCCGCTCCCCTCCGTGGACGCCGGCCCCGGTTCGCCGGGACCGGTCCGGGTCGCCGCGCTACTGAATGAGCAACCGGTAGAACGCGGCGCCTCCGGTGGCGTCGAGCCCCTCGACGGTGACCGGGAAGCTGGTCGCGTCGAGCGCGTTGGTCGCCGGCACCGCGTCCAGCGCCTCGTAGCGGAGGAGGTAGACGCCGCCGTTGACCGGGTCGGTGTAGGGCTCGCCATCCACGCGGAGCGAGCCGGTGAGCGAGAGCGTCGCCGCGCCGGCGTCGACGTCGATGGAGTCAATCCGGAGATCGACGTCCGGCGACGCGACGGGCGCGATGCCGACGAGGTAGCACGTCTCCAGGTCGGCGGCGCTGCCGGAGAAGGCCAGCAGCGCGGCCTGGCCCGCCTCGTCGGCGCCCAGCGCGACGAACCACTGGCGGTACGTCTCGACGGCCGCCGCGGCCTTCACGGCCTTGAGGCCGGTCTTGTCCGTCGGGGGCAGGAACGAGGGCTTCCACTGCGAGTCGGTCGTGACGGTGTCGCCGAAGTCGAGCGCGATGAACGACGCGCCGGTGCCGTCGCACGCGCTGCTCCACCATTTGGCGTCGATGTAGAGCGTCTGCACCGTATCTCCGGCGATGTCGGTGAGGACGATGTCGACCTTGCCGTTGGTGATCTTGTCCCAGCCGGCCTCGGCGTAGTCGGCCTTGCGCAGGACGAGCGAGGCGCCGCTCAGCACGGTCGTGCCGGCCGGCAGCGTGATATTCACCTTCGCCACGTCGTCACCGTTCTTCGTGCAGGTGATGCGCAGGCCGGTGAGGTCGATCTCGGCGGAATCGCTGAGGTTGGTGAGGACGATGTACTCCAGGCCGTCGCCGCCGGCGTCGGCCGTGCTGCTCATGACCTCGGCGACGCGGAGGACGTCCGGCAGGCAGGTGAAGGAGGGCCTCCACTGGGCCTGCGCGGTGACCTCCCCGCCGAAGTCGAGGGCGATGAAGGAGGCTCCGGTGCCATCGCACGCCTTGCCCCACCAGCCGGCGTCGAAGTGGAAGGTCTGGACGACGGCGCCCTCGGCGTCGTAGAGCACGCCGTCGACCTCGCCGTTGGTGATCTTGGCGCCGGGCCAGTAGTCCGCCCTCGTCAGCGTGACGGACTCCCCCGCGGGAATCTCCATGGCCGGAAGCGTGATGTCAAGCGAAGGGCTCTTTCCGACCTTGGCGCAGGTGATGCGCACGCCTTCGAGGGCGACGGACGCCACCGCGTCGAGGTTGGTGAGGACGATGTACTCGGAACCGTCGCCGCCATCGTCGGCGGTGCTGCTCATCACCTCGGCGACGCGGAGGGCGTCGGCGGGCTCGGCGTAGACGATGGGCGTGCCGGGGACCTCGAACGTCATGAGCGCGCTCCACTCGCCGTCGGCGTAGGCGCGGGCGAGGACGGTCGAGCCGGGCTCGGCGGAGACGACCGTGTTGTACGCGCCAAGCTCATGGTCGCCGTACGAGGAGCCGTCGGTGCCGAGCGTCATGTCGAAATAGAGGTCGGTGCTCGAGGCGTTGCTCTGGTGAAGCTCGACGGCGACGACGTTGTCGCCCTCGCGGAGCGTGCCGGCCGGGAAGCTGAGGACGCAGGACTGGTAGGTGTTCTGCGCGGGCGAGCCGAGATTGGAGGCGGACCAGGTGGCGTAGCCGATGTTCCCGGCGGGCATGTTGAGGCGGCAGGCCTCGACGCCGTTGACGTAGACGACGCAGCCGTCGTCGTAGAGCGCCGTGCCGGCGAGGCGGACGACGGTCGGGGCCGCGGCGGCGGCCGGGACGGTGATGTGGCGGCGGAAGTAGGTCGTCGTCACCTGCGTCGAGGAGCCGGAGACGTAGCGCGCGGTCTGCGTGGCGACGGTGTTCGCGGTGGAG
>JAZUKQ010000422.1:0-3273 GCA_045643325.1 Kiritimatiellia bacterium
GACGGCCTGTTACCTGCTGGAGATCGAGGACGATGTGGCATGACGGGCGGGACTACAGGCCCGGGGCGGCGGCGGGACAACGCCGGGAGACGCGGAAGTTCGCACATCGCGGCGAATCAAGGCTTATATGGGCAGACACTACTTATACTCGCCGAGTCCTTCGCCGGTCCGAAATTCACCGATAGGATTCATGGAAAAAGGGTAGGTTGGAAACGCTTTTTTTCTGGGAGTTGGGGGACTGGCTGGGCTACTCCGAATCGGTCAAGTCGAGAAGGAATCGGAGGTGTTCGTCCAGTCGGGTGAGCGAGTCGGAGAATTTTTTGAGGAGTTCGGCCGCGAGATAGCGGGAGCGGTAGTACCGGATACGGACCTGTTCCTCGTTGTCGCGGGTCTTACGATGGTGATAGATCCAGCGAACGGGTTTGCGCGGGGTCTCATAGCGGTATGCGCAGGGAAGAAGGCGGTGAATTCTCGACGCCGCGTCGACAGTGCGGATGGCGGGGAGCGGTAGGAGCCAGTCGGGAGGGCATGGCTCTGTCATTTCGGAGGCATCTCGGAGGTGTTGCGCGGTACGTTTGAGGCGTAGCGCGGTAGCATAATGTCCGGCGATGTCAGGACAATGCTCCAGAAGCCACCCTTTAAGACCGGGGCGACGGCCGCGCCAGTTGTTTGGACCGATGGAGATGGAACGATTGTCGACGGTTGCCTCAAGGTCGTTGAGCGCGGACCCAAAGGCGAGCGCAGCCTCATGGGACTCCGCGCGACGGGCCCAAAGCGTGAGAAGGGTTTCTGGGGACGGTGGTGGATTGAACGATGTGAAATGCTTGTGTTTGTATGGGTTTTCTGGTGGATTCCTCCGGAATTCGGCGCGGGCGCGGTCGAGCGCGCGGCGGTGAGCGTTGAGAATGAGGGGGCGGAGGATGGAAAGGAGGACGCCTCCGGTCGCTGCGACAAGACAGAGGAAAAGGACGGGGAGGAACAGCAGACCTCTGGGGTCGAAGATGGATCCTTTTCCGAGGAGAAAACGGATTGTTTCCTCCGCGTCTTCGTTGTCCCAGGTTCGGGAGGGCTTGGGGGCGGCTTTCCGCGTACGCCGCGGTTTCGTCCACAGAGGAACATAGCCTGTCCGCGAATACGCGCGGGAAGCGGCCGATTGGCCATATCCGTGTCCGTAGAATGGAATGGAGTCGAATGGTGGAAGACGCATGGAGGAGGAAGGTTCGTACCGAGAAGGAAAGCAGCGGGAGAGAGAAAATGGTCATTGCTACAGGGTGGGTCCCTGACAGATGGTGTCTCAGAATCCCCGTAGTGTGAGAACTATCATATCAAAACGTTTTGATTTTGTAAACACTAAAATTTACTTCATTTTTTTGTGAAAATTTGAATGAAACTTGATAACCGTTGAAACGGAGTCGTATGGATTGAAGTGACGGAGTCTCAAAGAAGATTTCGGAGAAGATGGATATAGAAGCGGTTTTCAAGTTCCGTCTTTTTTTGAGAAAATTTCGCCTTGGATTTTTATCGTTGTTTTTCTATTTTCGTTGTCCTTTTTTTAGAAATATTATTCAGGTTCGACACATGCAGGACCGAAACATGCAGAACCGACACATGCAGAACCGACACATGCAGGACCGACACATGCAGGAGCGAGACATGCAGAACAGAGACATGCAGAAGCGAGACATGCAGAACAGATTCACGTTGAAACGACTCGCGGAACGGATTCTTGTCTTCCCGGGCGAGCATGAGACGGACCGGCCGAACCTCTACTACATCTTTGGCGACCGCGCCGCCGTCGCCGTGGACGCGGGGAATTCCCCCGCTCATGTCGCCGCGTTCTATCGGGAACTCGAACGCGCCGGATTTCCGCTCCCAGAGTCCACGTTCATCACGCATTGGCATTGGGATCACACGTTCGGCATCTCCGCCGTCCACGGAAAAACCGTCGCGAACGAACTCACGCGCAGGAAACTCGCCGAAGTCGTCCGTTGGTCCTGGACCGAGGAGGCGATGCGCCGCCGCGAGGAGTCCGGCGAGGATATCGCGTTCTGCAATGAATGCATCCGGAAAGAATATCCGGACCTTTCCGCCATCTCGGTCAAAAACGCCGATGTCGGCCTGACCGAAGAGACCGCTGTCGACCTCGGAGGCGTCTCTCTCCTCCTTTGCCCCCGCGATTCGACACACTCGCGCGACGCCCTGTTCGTCCTCGTCCCCGAAGAACACGTCCTCCTTCTCGGAGACGCCGACTGCCGGGACTACTATCACGGCGGGGGGCGCGATCCGGACCGCTTACGGGATATGCTCGCCTTCCTGAAAGAGCGCGATTTCGACCTCTGCCTCTTCGGCCACGGCGCCCCTTCGGTCAAAGCGGAGCTTATCGCGGATCTCGAACGCCATCTCTGAACCCGTCGCAAGACAATCCCGGCGACGCATCCCATCAGAAGCCCCGAGACGCCGCTCGCCGTCCCGGCTGTAGGGGCCGGCAAGGATCGTCACGGGGCCGCCGCGCGCGAGAATCGTTTTCTGCCGATATTCGGCCTGATTTGTCCGGCCGCCTGAAGCGCGGCCTACCTCACAGGACCGCCGGCTAGCCGCGGGAGGCTTCCTTGAGTTTCTCGATGACGGTGTCGGGGTCTCGGGACTTGGAGATGAGGTCCTCGTAACTGATCATGCCGCTCTGGTAGAGGGTGAGCAGATGCGAGTCGAGTGTCTGCATGCCGAATTTCGCGCCGGTCTGGATGTCGGACGTGATTCGGTGGGTGTTGCCGTCGCGGATTTCCGCCTGGATGCCAGGGGTGGTGACCATGATTTCGAAAGCGGCAATCCGCCCGGGCTTGTCGATGCGCGGGAGAAGAAGCTGCGAGATGACCGCGACAAGACCGACGGAGAGCTGCATGCGGATCTGGCCCTGCTGGTCGGTCGGGAAGGCGTCGACGATACGGTCGACCGTGCTGGCCGCGCCGGTGGTATGCAGGGTCGCGAAGACCAGGTGGCCCGTCTCGGCCGCGGTGATGGCGGCGGCCATGGTCTCGAGGTCGCGCATTTCGCCGACGAGGGTGACGTCGGGGTCCTGGCGGAGGGCGGGGCGGAGGGCCCCGCTGGAGGGGGGGACGTCGGCGCCGATCTCTGGCTGGGTGACGATCGAGGTCTTGTGGGAGTGGTAGTATTCGATCGGGTCTTCGATGGTGATGATGTGGACCGAGCGGTTCTCGTTGATGAAGTTGAGCATCGAGGCGAGCGTCGTCGTCTTACCGGAGCCCGTAGGACCCG
>JAZUKQ010000423.1:0-2144 GCA_045643325.1 Kiritimatiellia bacterium
CGCCGCGAAAGGCGGAGAGCTCTCCGTCTCCCGCCGCGACCTCCAGCGCGCCGAGGAGCGCGCCGCGCTCGTCGCCCGCGACCTCGAGCACGCCGCCGCGCTGGCGAAAGAAGTCTCGGGGAAGCAGGACGGCCTCCGCGCCCGGCTCGAGGCGCTTTCCGCGTCGAGAGAGTCGCTGGTCGCCGCCGCCGAGCGCCTTCAGGGAGAGCTCGTCGGAATCGAACAGGCGCATACCGACGCGCAGGCCGCGCTCGCGGACGCCCGGGTCCGACACTCCGCGCTCGCGCAGCAGGCGGACCTCGTCCGCTCGCAGCTCGCCTCCGGCAAGACGCGGCTCGCCGAGCTCCTCAAGGGAATCGAGGCCCGGGAACAGGGCTGCGCGTCCTACGAGGAAAGCATCAGGCGTCTCGAGGCCGAAAGCGCCGAGGCGCTCGGAAAAACCGGCGGGTTCGAGGCCGAGTGCAAAAAAGCCCAGGAGAGCGCGGACATCCTCCGGGGCGGCAAGGAGGAACGGATCCGGAAAATCGGCGAGATCGGCGCGGCGACCAAAGAGCTCCGCGCGCGGCTCGACGATGTCAAGGCGCGCCGCGCGCAGGGCGAGGTCCAGGCCGCGGAGGCCCGGATGCGCCGCGAGAACGCCGTCTCCCGCCTCTTCGAGGACTACAAGCTCGCGGAGAGCGAATACGACAAAGAGCCGCCGCCGAAGTCCGTTCCTTCGGGCCCGTCGTCCGACGGCGCGGCTCCCGACGGCGACGCCTTCGCCCCCGAGGACTTCGACGCGCGCATCGCCGAACTGCGCGCGAAAATGGAGGAAATGGGGCCGGTCAACCTCGTGGCCATCGAGGAATACCAGGAACTCGAGGAGCGCCATGCCTTTCTCGCGGCGCAGGAGGAGGACCTGGTCAAGGGCAAGGCCGAGATTCTCGACCTCATCCGCCGCATCAACCAGGAGTCCACGAGCCTCTTCCGCGACACCTTCGAGAAGACGAACGCGAATTTCCAGGTGATGTTCCAGAAACTCTTCAACGGAGGGCAGGCGCAGCTCCAGCTGCTCGACGCGGAGAACGTGCTCGAGTGCGGCATCGACATCGTCGCGCGGCCGCCGGGGAAACGGCTTCAGAATGTCTCGCTTCTTTCCGGCGGCGAACGGACGATGACGGCCGTCGCCCTGCTCTTCGCGATCTACATGGTGAAGCCGAGTCCGTTCGCGCTGCTCGACGAGCTCGACGCGGCGCTCGACGACTCGAACATCGGCCGGTTCGTCGACGCGCTCAAGGGCTTCCTGGAGCAGTCGCAGTTCCTCATCATCACCCACAACCAGCATACCATCGCCGGCGCGGACATCGTCTACGGCGTGACGATGCCGGAGAAGGGGGTGTCGCGGATTCTCTCGATGCGCTTGAAGAAGGTCGGCGTCGAGGCGGTTGACACCGAGCACGACGAGGCCGCGAAACTCATCGCCGACGAGACCCCGACGCTCGCGCCGCGCCGTTCCCGCAAGCCGAAACAGGAGCCGAAACAGGAGCCCGCGTCCCGGACCGGAGAAGACGGGAGCGGCGCCCCGGCCGCCACCTAGCCGCCCTCTCCGCCCGCCGCAGGCGCCTCCCTGGAGGGAGGTGGCGCGAAGCGCCGGTGGGTGTCGCCTCCTCGCAGGCCGCAGCCCGCCGCAGGCGCCTCCCTGGAGAAAAACGGGGACCGCCTCGCGCAGTTCGATGTGAACAAGAAGACGGAATTCCGTGTAACCTTGGTGGCACAGCCCGGAAAGTGGCCAGATAAACGATGCCCGTTCTTACGACATTGCATGTCAAGACGCCACGGTTTTGCTGGGCGCCATTTTCCTAGTGTCTCGCAAAATTAGTATTACCCTATATCGGCAGGCATGATAGAATGTTCACATGGCAATACAGAAGAAGACAAGTACACGTCTCAGCAGCGGAGCGAGATAGAGGAAGTGCCCGCCAGAAGACGATTTCCCGGAGCCTCTCCTAACGGGCCGCGACATTCTAGTGTCTCGCAAAATTAGTTCAAACCTATAACAACTCGTTCGGTTTGGACCGCGAGCGCGTCATTCGCATGCTGGACCGACAGGAGGATGGCCTCGGCGGATTTCGTCCAGACGAACGGCTTGGCGGAGTATTTGTTGA
>JAZUKQ010000424.1:0-6789 GCA_045643325.1 Kiritimatiellia bacterium
AGGGGCTCACCTTCTGCCAGTATAACTGGTCGAACGGCGCCTGGGTCGGCCAGTCCGTCCCGACGGTGTTGGGCACGTCCGGAGCCACGGCTCCCGCGGCCGCCGAGTGCGAACTCACCTACGCCTCCTCCCTCTGGATCAAGCGCCCCTCCGGCGCCCCGACCACCCTCCAACTGATCGGCGAGGTCGCCCAGACCGCCACCTCCATCGAGGCCAACGCGGCAGGCTACTATGTGGTCGCCAATCCGAGCCTCGACGCCTCGCTCGACGCGGCCGCCGCCGTCGCGGACGCCGGCGTCTCCCGCGGAGACTTCCTGTTCGTCCAGGAGAATCCGGCCGCTCCGGAATCCCCCGCGGTCTACACCCGGACCGCCTCCGGCTGGAAGCGCTCCGGCTCGGTCTCTTCCACGACTTCCGTCACCGTCCCCGTCGGATGCGTTTTCTGGCTCTACAAGGCCACGGCCACGACCGGAACGATCACGCTTCCCAAAACCTTCTGATAATCCCGCATCCCGTCCGAGGCTCCCATGAAAAAACTCTCGATACTTCCTCTCTTTCTCCTCGCGGTCTCCGCCGCCTCCGGAGCGATGTTCAACTGGACCGTCTCCCTCGACGACACGATTACGAGCTCCGCCGATCCATACTACGCGTATGTGTACTATGTGACAGCGGCTCTCCCCGACAATCCCTCCGCCCTCCCCGATCAGACGCTCATCGATGTCTGGTCCACCGATGATTCGTTCACCAGCGGCGATGATACACTCCTCGGCGGCGCCTCTTCCTTCACGCCCGGATCGACGATCGCCAGCGACGGAAGCGGCTTCTACGTCGTCCTCTCGCAGGGCAGCGCCTCCGCCCCCGCGGCTCAGGGCGCCATGCTCTCCGAGTTCTACTCCTATTCCGACGCAGTCCTGAGCGGCGCGGCGACCGATCCGACGAGCACGTTGCCCTTCGCGGATCCCTCGAAGGCGCATTTCTTCGGAAATTCCGCGAACTTCAACGTCATTCCCGAGCCTGCGACAGGCGCCCTCGCCCTCGTCGGCGTCGCGCTTCTCTTCAAACGCCGCCGCGCGAAGTAGGCGACCGAGAGAACCGCTCAAAAAATGCCGAGAGCCCTTTCTTTGCCTTCGGGCGGGAAAGGGTTCTTCCTTAAACCAACCCAGCCCCCGCGTTCCGAGCGACGCGCCGGAACGAATCTTCCACCCTGTGCCCCCGAGTCACCCCATGCCCAAGTCCCTCGTCTATAAGATTCTCGAATCCCACCTCGTTTCCGGGAACCTCGTCCCCGGCGAGGATATCGCAATCCATATCGACCAGACCCTCACGCAGGACGCCACCGGCACGATGGCCTTTCTCCAGTTCGAGAGCATGGGCATCGAGCACGTCCGCACCGACGTCTCCCTCAGCTATGTCGACCACAACACGGTCCAGGTCGGATTCGAGAACGCCGACGACCACGCCTATCTCATGTCCGCCGCGAAAAAATTCGGCGCGGTCTACTCGAAACCCGGCAACGGCATCTGCCACCAGCTCCACCTCGAGCGGTTCGGCAAGCCCGGCAAGACGCTTCTCGGCGCCGACTCCCACACCCCGACGGGCGGCGGCATCGGCATGGTCGCCATCGGCGCGGGCGGCATCGATGTCGCGGTCGCCATGGGCGGCGGGGCGTTTCACCTCGTCTGCCCGAAGGTGACGCTCGTCCATCTTACCGGGAAGCTGTCCGCCGGTGTCTCGGCCAAAGACGTCATCCTCAAGGTCCTCTCCATCCTCGGCTCGAAAGGCAACGTCAACACCGCCGTCGAATACGCCGGTCCCGGCGTCGCCACGCTCGGCGTCCCCGCCCGCGCGACGATCACCAATATGGGTGCCGAGCTCGGCGTCACCACCTCCGTCTTCCCGTCCGATGAGACAACGCTCGCCTTCCTCCGCGCCCAGCACCGCGAGCAGGACTGGACGCCCCTCGCGGCCGATTCCGGAGCCGAATACGCCAAGGTCATCGAGATCGACCTCTCCTCGCTCGAGCCGCTCGTCGCCTGTCCGCACAACCCGGGCAACGTCGCGACCGTCGCCTCGCTCCTCGGCAAAAAGGTCCAGCAGGTCGTCGTCGGCTCCTGCACCAACTCCTCGTTCCGCGACCTCAAGACCGTCGCCCTCCTCCTCCGGGGCAAACATGTCCATCCCGATGTCACGATGGGCTGCGCCTGCGGCTCCCGCCAGGTCGTCCTCCGGCTTGCCAAGGAAGGCTATCTCGCCGACCTCGCCTCGGCGGGCGTCCGCATCCTCGAGAACGCCTGCGGATTCTGCATCGGAAATCACTTCTCCCCCGGCACGAACGCCGTCTCCGTGCGGACCTCGAACCGGAACTTCGAGGGACGCAGCGGGACAAAGTCCGCGGAGGTCTATCTCGCCTCCCCCGAGACCGCCGCGGCGATCGCCCTCGCCGGCGAGTTCGTCGACCCGCGGCCGCTCTGCGCCGATCTTCCCGAGATTGCCGACCCGACGTCGTTCGAGATCGACGACCAGCTCTTCCTCTTCCGCGACACCGCCGGCGCCGGCGTCCCCGGCACGGAGATCGTCCGCGGTCCGAATGTCGGCGAGGCGCCCCGCGCCAAGCCCGTCGAGAACCTCGCGAAGGCCGTCGTCGGCATCAAGGTCGGCGACAAAATCACGACCGACCACATCATGCCGGCCGGCGCGCGCCTGAAGTACCGCTCCAATGTCCCCGAGTACTCGAAGTACGTCTTCGAGGGCGTCGACGCGAAATTCTCCGCCCGGGCGGCCGCCGCCCGCGACCAAGGCGTCGCGACCGTCGTCGGCGCGGGCGAGAGCTACGGCCAGGGGTCCTCGCGGGAGCACGCGGCCCTCTGCCCGATGTATCTCGGAGTCCGCGCGATCGTCGCGAAGTCCATCGAGCGCATCCACTTCGCGAACCTCATCAACTTCGCGATTGTCCCGTTCGCGTTCGCGGATCCGGCCGATTACGACAGACTGGACGCCGGCGACGAGGTCTCCATCCCCGATCTCGTCGACGCGGTGAAGGGCGACGGCACGGCCCATCTCGTCGTCGGGTCGAAAGGCCTCTCGATTCCTGTGGTCACGACACTCACCGACCGTCAGAAGGCCATCCTCCTCGACGGCGGCCTCATGCGCCACGTCGCCCGGGGCTAGGCACCCCGCGAATCCCCTCTCCCGGTCTCCACGACACTCCTCCGCACATGTCCAAAACCTCCCCGCTCTCACGGCTTTCCGGAAAGTCCGCGACTCCGAAATCCCGTTTCGGCACCGAACAGGTCGAGGGACTCATGCTCCAGATCGCGTTCGCCATCATGATGATCTTCATGATCGCGTACTTCATGTTCCGGACCGAGAGCGTCCGCGTCCAGGAGGAGCAGATTATGGAAATCGAGCGGCAGAAGCTCATCCTCGCCGCGGAGACCGTGCTCGACGCCTATCGCGGACGCTACGGGCTGAGCGTGCTCATGCCCAAGGACGCCGAGGGAGTCTCCCGTTTCGACCCCGCGCTCGTCCTGCCCGACGGCGCGTCGCTCACCGAGGTCGCCCCGGTCCGCGAGGCCTTCGCGCAGGGCGCCGCGAAATCCTTCAAGGACTACTCCGACCCCATCGGTCTCCGGAAGACCTGGCTCGGACAGGTTCTCGCGCAGGCGGAACTCTCGGAGGGGGCGCTCGGCAGGAAAAATCTCGAATGGCTCCAGGAGCGGATCGACACCGACGTCCAGTCGATGCGCGAGGATGTGCGCGCGGTTCAGGACGGCTGCGCGGTACGGCTCCAACGGTACTGGATGGAACACCCCGAATCGCTCGACGACCCCGCCACGGCGAAACTCCTCGCCGACTTCAAAACGGCGGACGAGGCGCGGAGGCTCCTGCTCGTCACCGACATCTCACACGCGCTCAAGCGGCACAGCGCCGACCGTCTCCGCGCGCTTTCCGGCGCGGACATGCTTCCGTAAAAAAGTTCTCAAATCCCCTCTTGCGGAACCTCCGTTTTCTGTGCTACACTTGATATATCTTTCACACCACCACGTTTCTTTTCAAGGAGCAAACCATGGGTAAATTTGTCGTCAAAGCCGTTAAGAGCGGCACCAAGTTCGACCTTCTCGCCACCAACGGCCAGATTGTCGCCACCTCTCAGATCTACAAGTCCGAGAAGACCTGCCTCAACGGTGTCGCCAGCGTGAAGAAGTTCGCCCCCGCCGCCGCGCTCGAGGACCAGACCGCCGCCACGGTCGAGAAGCAGAAGTGCCCGAAGTTCGAGGTCTACACCGACAAGGCCGGCGAGTTCCGTTTCCGCCTCAAGGCCTCCAACGGCCAGATCATCGCCGTCGGCGAGGGCTATAAGAGCATGGCCAGCTGCCTCAACGGCATCGAGTCCGTCAAGAAGAATTCCGAAGGCGCCGTCGAGAAGGTCTAGTCGTTCCGCCCGTTTCCGGAAAGACATCCCCGTCCCCGCGTAAAACCCGGTTTCACACATACACACCATGCCACGCGTTCTTAACTTCAAAAAGATTCTTTCCACGCTCCGCGCGTTCTACGCCAAGGAGCGTCGGCTTCCCGGCTATAACGAGATGCTCGTCATCTTCAACTACCGGTCGAAGAACTCGATTTTCCAGGTCCTCCGCGTCCTCGAGAATCAGGGATACCTCGTCAAAGGCCCCCGCGGCAAAATCGCCCCGACGGCCAAGTTCGTCGGCTCCATCCGCAACCTCGGCACCGTCCAAGCCGGCATCCCCGTCGATGTCGAGCAGGTCGAGGCCCCGGCCGTGGAGCTCGATCACTTCCTCGCCCCCAACCCCGAGCAGACGTTCCTCCTCCAGGTCCGCGGCGATTCGATGATCGACGCCCACATCGCCGAAGGCGACTTCGTCCTCGTCGAGGCCACGCCGGAAGCCAACCCCGGCGACATCGTCGTCGCCTGCGTCGATAACGAGTGGACGCTCAAGTACCTCGACCGAGACAACCAGGGCTTCTTCTTCCGCCCCGCCAACAAGAAGTTCAGCAACATCCGCCCGAAGGAGTCCCTCCGCATCGGCGGCGTGGTCCGCTCCGTCATCCGGAACTTCCGCTAGCCGGCGCTCCGCGCGTCCCGGACCGAATGCACAAAACGCTCTATCCCACCGCGTTTTGTGCATTCTTTCTTAATCCGTTTCCCCGGATCCCTTCCACGCCCCCGTTTTCCCCGCCCGCCATGCGCCCTCTCCTCATCGTCCTCTCCGCTCCGTCCGGAGCCGGAAAGTCCACGCTCTGCGACAAACTTCTCGCCGAGTTCCCCGATATCGTCTACTCCGTCTCCTGCACCACGCGCGCCCCGCGCGGCGCCGAGGTCGACGGCGAGGACTACTACTTCCTCGACCGCCCCACCTTCGAGGCCCGGATCGCCAAAGGCGAGTTCCTTGAGCACGCCGAGGTCCACGGAAACCACTACGGGACGCTCCGGACAACCGTCGAGAGCGCGTTCGCCGAAGGGCTCTCCATCGTCATGGACATCGATGTCGCGGGAGCCGCGCAGGTCCGGTCCTATGTGCGCGCCCTCCCCGAGGGAAACCCCCTCCGCGAGGGATTCCTCGACATCTTCATCACCGCCCCCTCCATGGAGGAACTCCGCCGCCGTCTCGTCGCCCGCGCGGAAGACGCGCCCGACGTCATCGAGCGCCGGCTCGCCAACGCCGCGACGGAGATGGCCTCCGCGCACCTCTATTCCGCCCGGATCGTGAACGACAGGCTCGACGTCGCCTACGCCGAGCTCCGCGACCTCATTCTCGCCGCCCGCGAACGGTAGGTTCCGGGCCGGGACATTCTCCATGGCGCGTCTCTCCCTCTCGACCAACTGGAACTCCCGCTCCGGACTCGGCGGAACGGATCTCGTCCGTACCGCGCGGACGCTCGGCCTCTCCCGGCTCGAGCTCGGCTACGCGCTCACAAACCGCCAGGCCGACGAACTCCGGCCCCTCGTCGCATCGGGGGAAATCGAGATCTCCAGCGTCCACGCGTTCTGTCCCGTGCCGATGGGCGTCTCCTCCGGCCATCCGGAGCTCTTCTCGATCTGCGAGCCCTCGGAACGCGCCCGGATCCACGCCGTCGCCGCCGTGAAGAACACCGCCCGCTTCGCCCTCGAGATGGGCGCGCCGGTCGTCGTCCTCCACGCGGGCCGCGTCGGCGCCGTCATCCGCGCCGCGCGCAAAATCCAGGACCTCGCGGAAAAAGGGGTTCCGGCCTCCGACCCGAAATTCGACCGCAAGCGCGAGGCCCTCATCCTCAAACGCGACCGGAAGGCCCCGAAACATCTCGACGCCCTCCGCCTCGCGCTCGACGAGCTCGTTCCCTGGTTCGAGGACCACCGGCTCGTGCTCGGTCTGGAAAATCTTCCGACCTACGACGCCATGCCCACGGAGTCGGAGATGTTCTCCCTGCTTCAGGACTATGAGTCCCCCGCGCTCGCCGCCTGGCACGACATCGGCCACGGTCAGGTCCGCGCCAATCTCGGATTCATCCACCACGCCTCGGTCCTCCGCCGGTTCGCGCCGCATCTCGGCGGACTCCATGTCCACGACGTCCTTCCCCCGGCCGACGACCACATGATGCCCCCGCAGGAGCGCGGGACCGTCGATTTTCCCGCGCTCTCCTTTCTCGGGGAGCTTCCCATCCCCGCCGTCCTCGAGCCCGCTCCCGGAACGCCGCCCGAGTCCGTCGCCCGCGCCGTCGACTACCTCCGCGCCGCCTGGCCCGCCCTCACCTAGCCCGCCGCCGGCTTCTCCTTCGGCCGCCCGGCAC
>JAZUKQ010000425.1:0-3235 GCA_045643325.1 Kiritimatiellia bacterium
CGGCCTCCGTGTCCTCCGCCTCGTCCGCGTCTCCGTCAACGGCCTCCGCCTCGCCCAGGGCCTCCGCCCGGGAGAATGGCGCGATCTCTCCGCGGGAGAGCGCGCCGCGCTGTTGGGGAAGGGTCGCCCGGACGGCTCCGCTCCGCGCCCCCCCGCAGGAAAGGCACCCCGCCATGGCGCATGAGTGGAATCTCCGGGCCCGCTCCGGCGCCTGCGATGTCTGCCACGCCGAGTTCGCCGAGGGAGACACCTGCTACTCCGTTCTCCGCAATGTGCGGCCGGACCTCTCCGGCACGTTCTCCTTCGAGCGCGTCGACCGGTGCCGCGCCTGTTGGGAAAAAGGCGAGAAGGACGACCTCTCCGGGAGTTGGAAGACCGTCTACCACGCCGAGCGCCCCGCCTCCGCGGAAGCCGCCCCGAAGCAGACCGTCGAGACGGTTCTCCGCGCCCAGCTCGAGGCCGGCGACGAGGCCCGCCCCGGCGTCTGCTACCTTCTCGCGGTGATGCTCGAGCGCAAGCGCGTCCTCATCGAGCGCGATGTCCGCCCCGGCGGGGCCGGAGAGCGCGTCCACGTCTACGAGCACAGAAAGACCGGCGAGCTCCTCCTCGTCACGGACCCGGGGCTCGAACTCGCGGAGCTCACCGACCTCCAGGCCGAGATTCTCCGGCTTCTCGACACGCCCGTCGCGCCGTCTCCCGTTCCGAAACAGCCGGACCTCCCCGTGGACCCCGCGCCCCCGGCGCCGCCGCGGGACGAAACCGGACCGGCGGACGGCTAGCGCGTCTCCGGTGTTTTCCCCAAGACCGAGTTTTCAGGCAAAACCCATGACTCTCACCACCGACACTCTCCGCCCCATGGCCGAAGCCCTTCCGGCCGTCTCCTCCGTCATCGGGGGCGTCTTCCTTCTTCTCGGGCTTCCCGGCCTTCTCGCCCCCGCGAGATTCCGGAGCGCGGCCCGCGCCTATCCCCGCAGCGTGTGGCCCGGACGCGTTCTGTCCGCCGTCGCGCTCGTTTGGTCGGCGCTCTGGCTCCAAGTGATGCCCCTCGGGCCGGTGGCGGTCATCCGGCCGTACCTTCCGGTCCTCACGATCGGCGCGGTCGCGGCGGTCTGGTTCTGGTGCGACGAGCTGCTGTCCTGCCGGGCGGTCGGCGCGCTGCTTGTGCTCGTCCCCACGCCGATGCTGTCCGCCGCGCAGTGGCACACCTCCCCCGCGCGCTTTTTCGTGCTGGTCCTCGCCTATCTTCTGGCCGTCGCGGGAATGTTCGTCGTCGCGCAGCCCTACCACCTCCGCGACGTCCTGTCCTGGAGCGCGGCGACGCCTTCCCGCCTCCGGGCCGTGTCCGTCGTCCCGACGGCGATCGGCGCGGCGCTCCTGGTTCTCGGGCTTTTTGTGTTCTAGTCCCGGTCCGGACTCCGGGGGACGTCTCCGGCGGATTCCGGGACGGCCGCGCGAAGTGCCGCCCCGGAGTTCCCGTCCGCGCCCCCGCTACATGCCGAGGGCCGTCTCCAGCGCGAGAAGCGAATACGCGGTCACGAGCGCGGGATCGGCCTCCCAGAACGTGTTGTCCGAATTCGCCCAGGAACCGTCCTCGGCCTGGGTCGCCGCGAGTTTCCGGATAAGGTCTCCGCGCCAGTCGACCTCGGCGCCGTCCGCCCCGACGAACGCGCCGCCCTGCGTGTAGAGCGCGATGGCCTTCGTGAGGATGACGTAGTAGTAGAAAAGGCCGCGGAGCCCCATGCCGGGATTCTCCTCGACCGTCCAATGTCTCGCGGCCCACGCGGCGGCGGAGCGGACCTTCGGATCCTTGCGGTCGACCTTCGCGTAGATCATCGCCTCGAGGCCGTCGTATGTCATGCTGCCGAACCCGCGGAGCGTGACCTTGTCCTCGGCGTCGGCGCTTGTCCCGCCGCGCTCGCCGCCGCGCTCGTAGCCGAAACTTCCGACGGAATCCGCGTCGGAGGCGTCCATGTTCTGCATGGAGGCGATATATTTCACGGCGGACTCCCACTGGATATCGGCCTTTTTCTCGCCGGCGGGACGGCGGTCCTCGATCGGCTCGGTCATGCGCATGGCCATCAGGGCCCAGCCGGTGTTGCTCATGTCGGGACGCGAGGGCGGCCCTTTGAGCGCGTCTCCCGTGGCGCCGGTCTTTTTGAGAAACGCCTCGCGTTTGGCCTTCTCGGCGGCGGTGGGCGGCTTGTTATAGCCGAATCCGCCCACCTCGTCGGGATTGCCGGCGGAGTCTCCCACGAGCTGGGACGAGGCGACATACTCGCGGGCCTTCAGGATGACGGGGGCGTACTTGTCGGGGTCGACCTGATAGAGCGCCATCATGCAGATGGCGGTGTTATAGGTGGAGAGACCGCCGGAGCCGCGGCGGCCCGGGAGCGCGGGTTTATAGATGCCGCCGTCCTCCTGGGCGAACTTCGCGACGAAGTCCGCGGCCTTCGCGACGCAGCCGGCCATCCCGTCGTCCCGGGAACGGGCCGCGGCCCAGAGGCCGAGCGCGGAGAGTCCGGGATACCCGGGAGCGGACCACGAGCCGTCGTCCTTCTGATGATCCTTCAGCCAGGCGAGTCCCTTCGCCATCGCCGCTTTCCCGAGCGCGTCGACGTCCTCTGCCGCCGCCGTCTCAAGCGGCTTGACGCCCTTCTCCGCACCGGGAAGCGCGGCCTCGGGGGCGGCCCAAAGACTCGTTCCGCCGATCCAGACGCCGGCCGACGCGCAGAGGAGCGCCGCGCCGCGGGCCGCCCTGCACGAAATCTCATTCGCATTCAAAAAACGTTTCATGGTTTCCTTTCTCACGACCGGTCTCCGGGGTTTCCGGACTCCCGGAATTTAAATTTCCCGGACAGGTTGTCCAGTATACCTTATAAACGCCGGTCCTTCCACTGCCGGTTCAGAAATCCGTCGCTGGACATTCCCCATTGCCTCCTTCGCGAGGGGGCTGCCGCTTGCGGCTGGGGGAGTACACCACGCGCCGCAAAGGGTCGGCGCGGCAACCGGGCGGAGCCCGGCCCCCTTGAGGGGGCTGTCAGCGGAGCCGACTGAGGGTGTTTTCCCTTCTCTGCGCCAACACCCTCCGGCGCTGCGCGCCACCTCCCTCGAGGGAGGCACCTGCGGCGGGCTGAGGCCTTCCCGAAAGTCGGTGGAGGCGGAGAGGCACGGGGCGATGGCGGTGGAGAGGCGCGGGGCTACGGCCGTGGAGAGGCACGGGGGCGCTGGTGTCGGA
>JAZUKQ010000426.1:0-4728 GCA_045643325.1 Kiritimatiellia bacterium
CCCCGCGCCGAGGAACGCGTCCGCCAGCCGCGTCGTCACCGGGGCGAACTCGAAGACCGTCGGCTCCAGCGCGTTGAAAAGCAGTCCGCCGAGAGCCTTCGCGTCTTCCGACTCCAGCGCGCGGCGCATCGGGTCCAGGAGATCCCGCCCCGCTGTGAGCATGTCCGGACACCGGGCGTACACGTCTTTGGTGGAGACCGCGCCCCCGGCGAAACCGATTCCCGCCCACAACCCTCCGGCGCGTCCCTCGGCCACCGGTCCGTCGCCGGAAGCCGTCGAAAACTTTCCGACGACCTCTCCGCGTCCCTCCATCAGCACCGCGCCGCCCAGCGTCATCGCGGGCACGTCGCTCGAGAACGCCGCGCCCGCCTCGGCGAGTTCCTCCCTCGACATGCCGAGCCCCCACAGCTCGTTCAGCGCGATCAGCGTTCCGGCGGCGTCGGCGCTTCCGCCTCCCATCCCGGCGCCGACGGGAATCCGCTTCACGATGTCGATCCGGACGTTCCGCCGGACTCCGGTCCGCCGGCACAGCTCGTTCCACGCCCTCACGGCGAGATGCTTTTCGAGGGGGACCGTTCCCATGTCGAAAGGCGGCACGCCGTCAAGCACGGTCGCGCAGGAAAGCGCCTCCGCGTCCGAGACGGTCACCGTCTCCTGAACATCGACCGGCATCACGACGCTCCGGAGGGCGTGATATCCGTCCGGACGCGTCCCCAGAAGCTCCAGCGTGAGATTGACCTTCGCCGGGGCCGAAACCGTCACGGCGCTCATTTCGACGGAGGAAGAAGCGCCTGGATTTCCTCGGCGCCGAACTCGTAGGTCGACCCGCAGAAGTGGCATGTCACCGTCCGCGTGGAATGCGTCTCCGCCATCGCGCGGAGGTCCTCCTCGGGGAGCGACTTCAACGCGGCGAGCGACTTCTCCCGCGAGCAGGAGCAGCGGAAACGGAGCGGCACCGACGAGTCGACGGTGAGGTCGGGAATCTCCAGGGCGTACTTCGCGGTCTCGACCGTCGGGTCGTCGAGAAGCGCGGCCATCACGCCGTTCTCGGAATGGAACAGGCTCTCGCGCCGGACGAATCCCGGCACGTCCCCGTCGGGCAGGCACTGAAGCGCCAGCGCGATGATGCGCTCCACGCCGTTCGACGGATCGGTGACGACCCCGACCTCGGCCCACGTCGGAATCTGGACCGAATGGTTGAAATAGCATTCGAGAAGACCTTGGAACGAGCCGGGGGCGCGGAAGACGGACTTCGAGGCGGGACGCCCGTCGGGCGCGGAGCGCACGGACTCCACGGCCATGTTCGGGCCGAGCAGCTCCACCCGGTGCGCGGGCGGATCGCTTTCGAACTCGGGAAGAAGTTTCCGGCGGACGAACCCGCGGAGATACCCGCCGTAGGCGTACTCCACGAAGAATCCGGCCGCGGAGCCCTGCTCGAGGATTCCGTGGAACGAGATCGACTCGCCCTCCTCGGTCAAATCCGCGCCGGCGAGAGCGACGGACACGAGCGCGTGCGCGAGCACGTATTCGGAGGCCTGTCCGGCAAGCTGGAAATCGGAGATGGCGCGCGCGGTCTCCGTCACGTCGGCGAACGCCGCGCGGTAATGGAGCGCATCGCTGTGCGCCGTGACAAGACAGTCGTTGGGACGGGAAAGAATCATGGGGAAGCCTTTTATTCCATAGAAAACGCCGGACAGTATACCAAAAGCGGACGGCGGCCGACACATTTATCCCGCCTTTTGGGCGACGGGACGACGCGGGCCTTTTTTCCACACCGAGAAAATCGACCTATTCCATGCGGGAAACGAGGCCCTCTTAAGATGCATGGTCCGGTACATTTCCGGCCGCCCGAAAAAGCGCGCCTGGGCAGATCCGAGACAGCTCCGCCTAGGGCTTGACCAGGCGTAGAACAACGCCTTGGGCGCACATATCCAACAGCGCAAACTCTCATTCTATAAAAAAGCGGGATAAGTGTGGATTCCCGCGGCACTTCCCACACGCGCGCACGATATGGTAGAATACTTGCTTCCATACGAGGTTTCCATGCAAAAAATCACCCTCATCGACGCCACCCTCCGGGAGCATACCTCCGGACCCAGTTTCAAGGAAGAGCTCGACATCGCCTACGCGCTCGACAAGCTCCATGTCGATTTCATCGAGGTCGCCCCGCTTCTCCACCCCGCGACCGACCGGCTGTTCCTCCACAACATCGCCCCGCTCCTCACGTTCGCCGGAGTTTCCGTCCCCGTGCCGCCCGCCGAGGACGCGATCCGCGCCGCCTGGGACGCCGTGAAGGGCTGCGCCCGTCCCCGCCTCAATCTCCAGGTTCCCGTCTCCACGGTCCAGATGGAGTATCTCTTCCATAAAAAGGCCCCCGCGATGCTCGAGACGCTCGCAGCGGCCGGGAAGCTCTGCGCCTCGCTCGATCCCGCGTTCGAGGTCTCGCTCCTCGACGCCACCCGCGCCGAGCCCGATGTCCTCCGGGCGGCCGCGGACGCCGCCGCCGCGGCGGGCGCCTCGCAGCTCACGCTTTGCGACTCCGCCGGCATCCTCCTTCCCGCCGAATTCGCCGCCTTCGCCGCGAAGGTCCGCGCGGATCTTCCCGAGACCGTCGCGCTCGCCGTCGAATGCTCCGACGCGCTCGGGACCGCGACCGCGGCGGCTTTCGCCGCGCTCTCCGCCGGTGTCTCGGTCCTCAAGGTCGCCGCCGCCACCCCCGCCCTGCCCCCGCTCGCCGCCGTCGGGCGCGTCCTCCGCCAGAAAAGCGAGTCCCTCGGCGTCTCGTTCTCCCTCGACCTCACGCTCCTCGAGCACGCCTCCGCCCGCATCGCGCGCGCCGTCGGGGAGAACGCCGCGCCCGCGGAGGCGGACTCCGACGGACGGGCTCTGCCCGACCGGAGCGCTTCCGGAGGCGCGGGCGCCCTTTCCGCGCCCGTCTCCCTCGACGCCGCCGCGACGCCCGCCGCGACAGCGGCCGCGCTGGACTCCCTCGGCTACTCGCTCTCCCCGGAGAATGTCCATCACGTCCACGAGGAGGTGCTCCGCATCGCCGCCCGCAAGACCGTCGAGGCCAAGGACCTCGACGCCATCGTCGCGGCGGTCGCCCAGGTCCCCGCGACCTATACGCTCTCCTCGTTCGTCATTACCTGCGGCAACACCATCTCCACGATGGCGACCGTCGTCCTCTCGAAGGACGGCCGGGAACTGACCGGCTCCTCGCTCGGAAACGGACCGGTCGACGCCGCCATCCTCGCCATCGAGCAGATTGTCGGACGCCATTTCGAGCTCGAGGACTGGCGCATGCAGTCCGTCACCGAGGGACGCACAGCCGTCGGCAAGAGCCTGGTGAAGCTCCGCGCCGGCTCCTCTTTCTATTCCGGCCAGGGCGTCTCAACCGACATCGTCGGCGCCTCCATCCGGGCCTATCTCGACGCCGTCAACAAAATCTGCTTCGAGGAGTCAGCCCGATGATCCGCCTCTCGTTCTCCACGAACCGCTGGTCCGGACTCTCGTTCCCGGCGGCCATCGAGACCGCGCGCGCCTACGGGTTCCAGGGCATCGAGATTCACGACCCCGCCAGCCTCTCGCTTCCGCCCGCCGAGGCCGCGCGCCTCCTTGTCGCCTCCCGTCTCGAGGTCCCGTGCGTCGACATGGCCCTCGACATGGCCGACGATTTCGACGCCGCCTTCGCCGAGCTCCAGCGCTGTCTCGACCTCGCCGTCCGTCTCCACGCCCCCTATATCCGGCTGAAGACGAAGAAGCCCCAGACGCCGGACGCCTGCGCCGAGCGGTCCGTCCGCCGGTTTCTCGCGGCCGCCGTCCCCGAGGCGGAGCGGGCCCGCGTCACGCTCCTCGTCGAGACCGTGGGCCCCTACGCCGACACCTCGCGCCTCCGCGACCTTCTCGGCGACTTCATCAGCGACTCCCTGGCCGCGCTCTGGGATGTCCACCATCCGTTCCAGTCCGCCGGCGAGACGCCCGAGACCACCGTCAAGAATCTCGGCGCCTACATCCGCCATGTCCATGTCAAGGATTCCGACGGCCCCGACTCCCCCGCCCTTGTCGGCGAGGGTTCCCTCCCGCTCGCGGAGATGATGAACGCCCTTCGTTCCGTGAGCTACGCGGGCTTCCTCTCCATCGAGTGGGACCCCGCCTGGAACCGCGACATCTCCGACCCCGACATCATTTTCCCCCATTTCGTGAGCTACATGCAGCGGTTCGAGTCGCTCGCCCGCGCGCGCACCACGCTCCACGACAACGCCGGCCGCACGGGAAAGTTCGTCTGGAAGAAGGCGGAACTCATCGAGAAGACGTTCGGCCAGGTGCTCGACACCATGGCCGAGACTTTCCCCGACCAGTACGCAGTCAAGTTCACGACGCTGGACTATACCCGCACCTACGCGGAGTTCCGGGACGACGTCGACACCTGCGCGCGCGCCCTCCTCTCGCTCGGCGTCCGCCCCGGCTCCCATGTCGCGGTCTGGACGACCAACGTCCCCGAGTGGTACATCGCCTTCTGGGCCGTCACGAAGATCGGCGCCGTCCTCGTGGCGATGAACACCAACTACAAAATCCACGAGGCGGAATATCTTCTCAAACAGTCCGACACGCACACGCTCGTCCTCATCGAGTCGTGCCGCGACTCGAAGTACGCGGAGATCGTCAACGAGCTCTGCCCCGAACTGAAAACCCTCCGACCCGGCGATCCGCTCCACTCCAAGCGGCTCC
>JAZUKQ010000427.1:0-7155 GCA_045643325.1 Kiritimatiellia bacterium
CGCTTTCGGGCGAAGCCCGGCCCCCTCCGCGAGGGGGCTGCCGCTTGCGGCTGGGGGAGTACACCGTGCGCCGCAAAGGCACGGCCCCCTTGAGGGGGCTGTCGGCGAGCCGACTGAGGGTGTTTTGCGGCGGCGGGGAGGCTACACCCCCCGGCGCTGCGCGCCACCACCCTCCAGGGAGGCGCCTGCGGCAGGCTGCGGCCTGCGGAATAATAGAAGGAGCCCAGGGATGGGGAAATTGCGGGGTGTCGGATGAATTGTATTTGACGGGCGGATTTGATTCCTTGCGCGGGAAAGCCTGTTTGGCTACAATCTCGACGATTCATTTCAACGGCCCAGGCTTCTGCCATTTCGCGAGAGAATAGAACATGACACTTACGGACATAGCCAAAGAGGTTGGGACGACGGCGGCGACGGTCAGTCGTGTGCTCAACGGTTGCAACCGCAACTTCTCTGTCACCCCGGAACTGCGCGCGAAAATCCTCGCGGTCGCGGAGCGTGGCGACTACCGTCCGAACCCGCTCTTCCGCGGCATGCGCAACCGGAAGAACCTCCCGCTCACGATCATTTTCCCGAGCAACACGCTGGAGGCGACCCATACGGTTTCGAATACCGCGGTGCAGACCCTCTCGGAGGAACTCCACGCGCGGAGGCGGGAGTGCTTCTTCTCGTTTTCCTACTCCACCGACCGGATGGTCTTTCGCATGCCTCCCTGGAAGACCGGGGCGGTGATCCTCCCGGACGTGAGGATGCGCGAGGAGATGAGCCTCGTCCGCGACGCCGGGGTTCCGGTCCTGGTCGTGAACGGCATCGGCGACGAGACCTGCGACGTCATCGCCTGCGACACCCGCCACAACATGGGGCTTCTCTTCGCCCATCTGCACGGTCGTGGTCATCGGCGCATTTTCTACGCGTCATTTACGTCCGGAATTTATCCGCCGCGCACCTCCAACACGAAGCTTCCGGAGCACTACAGCGTGGAGGAACGCGAAAAGGCCTACTTGGAGCAGTGCGAACTGTATGGCGTCACACCGTTGGAAGGGTGGGGAATCCGGACGCAGGAGGAGGCCGTGCATCTGGATATCGCGCTCAAGCAAGGGGCGACAGCGGTCATCTGCTACAACCATGGCACGGCCATGCGCCTTCTGCACGAGGCCTGGCTCCGGGGGGTGAACGTTCCGAAGGACCTTTCCATCGTCTGCTTCAACAACGATCCGCTCATCGCCTACGCGAACCCCGCCATCACATGTCTGGATCCGGACGGCGCGGCCTTGGGGCGCGCGGCGACGGACCAGCTCTGCCGCCGCCTGGAAGATGCCGAGGGAATGCTCCCGCCCCAGCATATTCTCATCGGCGGGCGGCTTATCGCGCGCGATTCCGTAGCCGCTCCGTCACGATAAGGCGTTGCGGAATGCGGATTTGGATGTCCGCCGCCATGGAAAGTACAACGTTGCCCTCGTAGCGGAGCCAAGCCGCAAAAAGCCGTTGCGGATATTCTGCCAAGTATGCTATTCTAATCCTTTCTTACAGCAAGTGAGTTTTTTCCGGGGCGGGGAGATTGTAGACATAAGTAAAGGTAGAACACATGGAATACGTCGTCGCAATAGGCCTCGGCTTCTGGATCGCGGTCGCAGGAGTCGCCATGCTCCTCCGGCTCAACTACGAGAAGAACCATGAAACATCCGGAAACTCGCCTAAGAAGGAGGAGAAGTAGACCATGCCGCAGTTCCTCACAAACCCCTTCATCATCGGCATGGGGATTTCCCTGCTGTTCTATGTCGTCGTCGGCTACCTTGTCAGCCGGAAGGTCCGGACGGTCAGCGACTTCTATGTGGCGGGCCGTCAGGCGCCGACGTTCCTCATCGTCGGATCGCTCGTCGCGTCCTACGTCGGCATCGGCCTCTACATGGGCGACGTCGGCATGGCGTACGGCGGCCATTTCTGTCCGTGCTTCATCGCGGCGACCATCCAGGTCATCGGCTACGCGTTCGGCAGCGTCTTTTTCGGCCGATTTTTGCGCCGCAGCGAGACGTTCACCGTCGCGGAGTTCTTCGGGAAGCGCTTCTGCTCGCGGACCGTCCGCTGCCTGGCGGCCCTGACGACGGTCATCTCGCTCACCGTCTACCTTCTCAGCGTCATCAAGGGCATCGGCGGCCTGATGGGCCTGGTGCTCGGCGAAGAGTATACAAACGGGGCGATTATCGCCTGCCTTGTCGTTTTCACGGTCATCACGATGCTCTCCGGCTCCAAGGGCGTGCTTGTGACGGACACCATCATGTTCAGCATCTTCACGGCGGCCACGGTCGTGGGGCTTTTCTGCGTGGTCCATGCCGGCGGCGGCTGGTTCCCGATGCTCGAGGACGTCGCCCGGAAGGTTCCCGACTTCATGTCCTGGTCCGGCACGCTCGAGGCGCCGGTCATCGGAAGCGCGCAATGCGGCGGGCAGCTGTACGCGACCGGCGCGACCAACATGATCTGGGCGTGCTGCTACGGCATTGTCTGGATCGGCGTCTGCATGGTCGGCCCCTGGCAGTCGAGCCGCTACCTGATGGCCAAGAACGAGCACGTTGTCGTCCGCTCGTCGGTCTGGGCGATTCTCGGCGTGTGCTTCCTCGAGTTTCTGGTGATGTTCGTCGCGCTGCTCTGCCACAGCTTCAACGGCACCCCCGAGTACGGCGCGAGCCTCGCGAAGGTGAAGAGCGTCGAGCATGTGCTCGTCTGGGCGTCGATGAACGTGATGCCCCGCGCGATCGGCGTGTTCATGCTGACGGGCGTCCTCGCCGCCGGCATCTCCTCGGCGACGACGTTCCTCACGCTTATCGGCTCCTCGTTCTCCTATGACTTTATCGGCGGGAAAAACGAGAAGCGGACGCTGCTCGCCGCGCGGCTCGCCATCGTCCTCTGCGCGGTGGTCGTGTTCGTCCTCTCCCGCGTGAACAAGGACCGGGTGTTCTGGATCATGAACTTCGGCGTGACGGTCATCGCCAGCTCCTGGCTGCCCCTTTCCATCGCGAGCGTCTGGAGCAAGCGGGTCACGAAGGCCGGCGCGGCGACGGGTCTGGTCCTCGGCTTCCTCGGAAGCGGTCTCACGAACGTCGTCAAGGCGGTCTGGCACGTCAAACTTCCGATTTTCCTCGATCCGTTCATCGTGGGCGCCGTGCTCGGCATCCTGGGCATGACGATCGTCTCCCTCTGCACGAAAGTGACGCAGGAGGAGGTCGAGGCGCGGGCCAAGCTCTTCGTCATGCCCGAAAACGCGAAGAATCCAGCGGAAATCCGCCGTACCATCTGGAGCGTCAAAGGCATCATCGTCTTCGGCGCCCTCATCGCGCTCGGCCTCATCCTCTTCTGGGTGGCCCCGTACCGGCAGGCGCTGGCGAAGTTCGGAGGCCAGTAGGACCGTCCGGTCGCAGTTGTGCGTCCGACGTCAGATTCCGCGGCTCGCGCTCTTGCGGGCCGCGTTTTTTTTATCCGTCAGACGCCGCCGGGGAGGGGAGACGGCGTTTCCTCTTTCCGCGGAATCCGGCGCGCGGCGAATCAGCGGTTCCGCCCCCGGACGAGGGCGGCGACCGCTGCGAGACCGAGAAGGAATGACGCCGCGTAGAGGATCATGAGGGGGCGGGAGAGGGCGATGCGGAGCTCCACGGTGTGCGCCCCCGCGGTGACGGGAACCGCGCGGAAATAGACGTTGGCCGGATAGCACGGCGCGGGCACGCCGTCCACGAACGCCTCAAGACGCTTGTAGTCGAGCATCTCGTGCCGCAGGAACAGGAGTCCCGCCGGGGAGTCGGCGGCGGTCTCGACGGCGATGGAACGCCATTTTCCGTCGCGGAGGGGCCGGACGAGTTTCGCGGGGACCATCGGAGCCGGCGCGGGGGCGGAGGCGGGAAGGTCCGCGCCGTCGGAAGGAATTTCGACGGCCAAATCGCTCCGGAACGGGAATCCGGGGGCGGAGAGGGTCTCCCACGCCGCGTCGGACGAGTCGACGGGCGTCCAATGGGTATAGACGCCGAAAGGCGGAATCCAGTCGCGGACGACTCCGACGCCGAACGCGGCGGCCTTGGGATTGTCGGTCGGGGCGATGCCGCCCGCCGAAAACGTGTAGAGACCGAGTTTTGTGATTCGGGCTCCGCCGGACGGAAGGGTCGCGAAACGGTCGGGAGGGAGGAGGACGATCCGGGTCCCCCAGAAATTCCAAAGGGCGTCGATGTCTCCCTTCAGTTTCCGCACGGCGACTCCCTCCACGGAGTCCGCCTGGGTGTCGGTGAAGAGTTCCGAGTGGCGCATGCCTTCGCGCCGCATGGAGAACGCGAGGGGGTGCATCCCGGACATCGGCGCCAACTGGTTGGACCAGGCCGTGCCGTCGTGCTGGCCGGAGCGGTACAGAGAGGCGGTCAGCGCGTTCGGCGCGAAATACGGCGCCGTTTCCATCGGATTGACATACGGACGGGCAGCGGCGGCGAGATCGGCCGCGGCGACGGCAAGGACGGCGGCGCCGAGGAGTCCGACCGCCTTCTTTCCCCGTTTCCGGGCCACGGGGAGCAGGAAGAGGAACACGGCGCCGGAGGTGAAGAGACCCGCGGAGCGGAGAAGCGCGGAGAGACGGATTCCGCTGAGGATTTCGGTGTATTTCGCGGTCGCGGCGGCGGGAATCCCCATGGAGGGGAGAATTTCCGCGAAGTCAGGCCGGAAGCACAGGGCGACAATGGCCGCGAGCGCGGCGGCGACGGAGAGTCCGGTGAACACGAGACGGCGCCGCTCGGAAATCTCCCCGCCGAGGGCCTTGGAGAGTCCGATCGCGGCGAGGAACGCCATGGAGAACTCGGTGAAATGGAAGAACTTCATGGGACCGCGGACGGCCGACATTTTCGGAAGCGCGTAAAAGAGCCGGTAGAGCGGCGTGAAGCGTCCGAAGGCGAGAAGAAGGGAGACGAGCGCGACGGCGGTCCAAAAGAGGATGAGGGCGGGGGGCGTTTTGTCCGACGGATCCGGGGAACCGGGGGCCGTCTCCGCCGGCATGGTCTCCCGGAGGCCGCGCACTCCGCGACAAGCCGCGAGCAGGGCGAAGAGGACGGTGAGGGCGCCGAGATAGAGGGAGTGCTGGCGGAAGTTGAAGAACCCCTGTCCGTCCTCCGCGTAGTGAACGGAGCGCCCAGTCTCTCCCCAGAACGGTCCTTCCGGATTTCCGGTCCCGTAGCCCCGGAGATTGGGGGCGACCGTTTCCGCCAGATCGGAAGGCGGAAGACTCCAGGACGTCGCGAAATCCCAGCGGGCCTTCGCGGCGACGGACGGATCCTCCGGCGTTTCCGAACCGGGTGTCGCCTCGGCGATCTGCGCCTCGCGTCCGGCGACAATGACGGTGAGGACGTGCCGGATGGAGGGGGCGCCGAAAAGGGCGACAGTCGCGGCGGCGGCGACGAGGCCGAACGCGAGTCTCCGACGAAACGCGCCCGGCGTGGTGACGAGGCGGAACACGAAATAGGCTCCGAGCACGACGCACCAGAGCGCGAAGACGTCCGGCTGGGGGCGGAGCGCGGAGACGGCGCAGAGCGCCGCGAGGACAAACCACGGCCAGCGTCCCGTCTCGACCATTCCGTCGATGAGTCTCAAGAGGAGGATTCCGTAGACCACCATCGTGAAATAGCCGCGGTGACCGGCGTTGAAGAGAGTGAAATGATATCCGGAGAAGGCGAGGGCGATTCCTCCGAACACGACCGCGGCGGGATGCAGTCCGTGGTGATGGAGATACCACGCCGCAGCGAGAGCGGTGAGGACGGCGCTCACGATATAGGAGAGGTCCGAATAGACGGGCCAGTCGAAAAGCGGAGCGAAGCACGTCTGGAAAGTCGGCACGTCCCGGATTTCCGTAAAAAAGTTCATCCATTGGAACGGTCGGAACCACGGGTGGGCGATCGGGGTGGAGTCCGGAGACTGGAGCGCGACGCCGGGAGCGAAGACCGGCGAGAAGACGAAGAGGGACATTCCCAAGGAAAGGAGAAATGTCCAAAAGAGGGGAGATCGGAGAAATTTGCGCATGGAGATCCTTCCAAGGGAGGGGACGCGGCGGCCGCAGTGTCGGACGGAGAAACGGGGAAAGTGTAGCATAAACTCCGGATTCCTTCCCACCGAATTCCGATGCTTGCCCCCTGTCCCGGATTTCAGTATACTTGCCCAATATTTTTACGTCTGTTTCACCGAAAAGGCACGCCATGTCCATCCCTCCCGTTCTCGGAGCGTTATGCGCCGACCGTTCGCTGTCCGCTCCGCGCGTCTTCGACGCGTTCGACATGACGATTGCCGTCTCGTTCCTCGCAAAGGCCCCCTCGAAAGAGATTACGGACGAGTCCGACGCGATCGCCGTCCAGGAGAGAGACTGAGATGACGCTTGAAACCATAGAGCGGCAGACGGAGCGCTACGCGCGGTCGCTCAAGGCCGTTCCCGTCCGAAACAAGGAGGTCCGGGTCGTCCAGGACGTTCCCGGCGGCGAACTTCATCTTGAGGTGAAGCTCAGCTATTCGCCCGTCCTCGGCTTTTTCCGGAGCCTTCTCGGGGCGCGCCGCACGAAGACCTACGTGCTTGAGGGCGTCGGACGCGGCGTCTACGAGAGCGTCGATGGGGAAAAGGATTTCGAGGCGCTGATCGACGAATTCGCGGCGAAGCACAAGCTGACATTCCTCGAGTCCCGCGCGCTGCTCGCGCAATACCTACAACTGCTGACCAAACGCGGCCTGATTGTGGCCGTCATGCGGACGCGAAAGGGCTAACGAGGGTGGGCGACCCGACCGTTCGGACAAATGGTCGTCGGTATCTTGCTCCGGACTGTTGCCCGCCGCAGGCGCCTCCCTTGAGGGAGGTGGCGCGAAGCGCCGGTGGGTGTCGCCGCAGAGGAGGGAAAACACCCCCAGTCGGCTCCGCCGACAGCCCCCTCGAAGGGGGCCGGGCTTCGCCCGAAAGCGGACGCCGTACCAAAGCAGTGCACGGTGTACTCCCCCAGCCGCAAGCGGCAGCCCCCTCACGGAGGGGGCCGGAGCAAGCTCCGAGACTGTAGCCCGCCGCAGGCACCTCCCTTGAGGGAGGTGGCGCGAAGCGCCGGTGGGTGTCGCCGCAGAGGAGGGAAAACACCCCCAGTCGGCTCCGCCGACAGCCCCCTCAAG
>JAZUKQ010000428.1:0-5316 GCA_045643325.1 Kiritimatiellia bacterium
CCCTCAAGACGGCGCTGCTCGACCGCCTGCGCGGCCGCCCGCCCAAGACCTTCACGGCGCTCGACGACGTGACGTTCGACCTGCGGCGCGGCGAGACGCTCGGCATCACCGGCGCGAACGGCGCCGGGAAGTCGACCCTCCTCTCGACCATCGCGGGGACGCTCTGCCCGACGTCCGGGACCGTCGCGGTCAACGGGACGCTCTCGTCGCTCCTCGAGCTCGGCGCGGGCTTCCATCCCGACCTCACGGGCCGCGAGAACGTGATGCTCTACGGGGCCATCATGGGCATTCCGCGCTCCGTCATGCGCGAGCGTTTCGACGCGATCGTCGAATTTTCCGGTCTCGAGAAGTTCATCGACCAGCCCGTCCGTTTCTATTCCTCGGGAATGTACGTGCGGCTCGGGTTCGCGGTCGCCGTCCAAGTCGATCCCGACATCCTGCTGGTGGACGAGGTGCTCGCCGTGGGCGACGCCGACTTCCAGCGCAAGTGTCTCGACAAGATGGACGAGTTCCGCCGCGCGGGCAAGTCGCTCATCCTCATCTCGCACGACCTTCACACGGTCTGCTCGGTCTCCGACCGGATCCTCCTGTTGGAGCACGGTGTCGTGAAGGGCATCGGCGATCCCGGCACGCTGGCGGCGCGGTATCAGGCCGCGGCGCTCGGCGAGCGGACGCAGGGGATGCGCCGCGAGTGGGGAACGGGCGAGGCGACCATCACGGAGACGCGGATTGTCGACTCGGACGGCGCTTCCGCCATGGCTCCGGGCCCGGACGGCGTGCTGCGCGTCCGCGTCTCCTACAAAGCCCCGGCGCGGATCGAGACGCCGACCTTCGGATTCTCCATCACGACGGCGGAGGGGCTCAACGTCTACGGCTCCAACACGGAGCTCGACGGGATGTCCGTCCCCTATATCGAGGGAGAGGGCTCGCTCCTTCTGACGGTGCCGCTCGCGGCGCTGCAGCCGGGCGACTATCTGCTCTCCTTCTCGCTCCACAGCCGCGACCAGCGCGTGAACTACCATCGCGTCGAGCACGCGGTGGCGTTCCACCTCGGTGGACTCCGCGTGAAAGACGGCGTCGCGGAACTTCCGTCGAAGTGGGCCCTCCAGGAGAGCGGAACGAACTAGGTTTTTCAGAAACCGAAATCCTTCCTGGCGGGGCGAAAGACCGTTTATGTGGAGGGCGGGGTGCCGTGCCTTTGCGGCGCCCGCAAAACACCCCCAGTCGGCTTCGCCGGCAGCCCCCTCAAGGGGGCCGGGCTCCGCCCGAAAGCGGCGCTGTCCCTTTGCTACGCACGGTGTACTCCCCCAGCCGCAAGCGGCAACCCCCTCGCGGAGGGGGCCGGGCTCCGCCCGAAAGCGGACGTGCGGTGTCCAAGCGGTGCCGTACCTTTGCCGCGCACGGTGTACTCCCGGTCGACTTCCGAATTCCCAAACGGGAAATATCCAGGTCCCGCTTCCGGTTGACCCGTGTCCGCGCATTTGATAGCATAGCCCATGGATTTCGCCGTGCGACGGCGTACGTTTTGTCATTAGCAGTCATTCAGGAGTTTCGACAATGTTTACCTATAAAATCGGCGCGATGCTTGAGTCGTTCGCGATGGGAACCGACGCGGCGCTGGACGCCGCGAAGAGCGTGGGCGCCGAGGGCATCCAGGTCTATACGACTTCGGGCGAACGCGCCCCGGAGAACATGGACGCCGCCGCGCGCAAAGAGTTTCTCGCGAAGGTCCGCGACCGCGGGCTGGTCATCTCCGCCCTCTGCGGCGACCTCGGGAAGGGCTTCACCAACCCGGAACTCAATCCCTCGCTCATCGCGAAGTCGAAGCAGATCCTCGATCTCGCCATGGACCTCGACACGAAGATCGTGACGACCCACATCGGCCGCGTCCCGGAGAATCCCGCGGACGACGTCTACAAAATCATGCAGGACGCCTGCGGAGAGCTTGCCGCCTACGCCGACTCGCTCGACGCGCATTTCGCGATCGAGACCGGCCCCGAACCCGCCGAGCGTCTGAAGACGTTCCTCGACTCGCTCGGGTCGACCGGCGTCGCCGTCAACTTCGACCCCGCCAATCTCACGATGTGCGTCGCCGACGACGCGGTGAAGGGCGTGGCCGCGCTCCAGAAGTACATTGTCCATACGCACGCGAAGGACGGCCTGCGCGGAACGCAGCCCCCGTACCGCGAGGTCCCGCTCGGACAGGGCGACGTCGACTGGACGGGCTATCTCGCCGCGCTCGACGCGATCGGATACCACGGCTTCCTCACCATCGAGCGCGAGTGCGGCGCCGATCCGGCGGCCGACATCCGGATGGCCGCGGACTTCCTCCGGAGCCGTCGTGGGTAGTCCGGAACGGCCGGGGGCGGAGGGCTTCCGTCCCCGGTCTCCGGCTGTCGGTGCCGGCGGGTGGACCGAGGACCGCGTCGCCGAGGCGCTCGCGTCGGCGGGGGCGGAGGCGGAGCGTTTGCGCGCGGCCGCGGACGCCGCGCGGGCGGAGGCGAAAGGGGACCGGGTCCTCCTGAGGGGGCTTGTCGAATTCTCGAACTTCTGCTCGAACCATTGTCTGTACTGCGGAATCCGGGCGCGGGACGCGGCGGGCGGGACGTGTCCCGGACCCGGCGTGCGGCGCTACCGGATGACGGAGGACGAGATCTCGGCGGCCGCGCGCGAGATCCGGTCCGAGGGAAGCTGCGACACCGTCGTCCTGCAGTCCGGGGTGGACGCGTACTGGACCGAGGAGCGGATCGCCCGGCTTGTCCGGCGTGTCCGCGAGGAGACGGGGCTTGTCGTGACGCTTTCGGTCGGGACACGGGAGAAACGGACGCTCGCCGCTTGGAGAGAGGCGGGGGCGGAGAGGTTTCTGCTGCGGTTCGAGACGAGCGACGCGGAGCTGTTCGCGCGGATTCATCCCGACGAGACGTTGGAGCGGCGAGCGGCGTGTCTCCGCGACCTCCGGGAATGCGGCTACGAGGTGGGGAGCGGCTTCATGTTCGGGCTTCCGGGGTGGAGCTTCCGGAGCGTCGCGAGGGATCTGCTGTTCACGAGGGAGCTCGAACTCGACATGATCGGGTGCGGGCCGTTCATTGCCGCGCCGGGGACGCCGATGGCGGACGAGCGGGACGGCGCGACGCCGGACCTGGTGTGCAACGTCGTCGCGCTGCTCCGGCTGATGAACCCGCGCGCGAACATCCCCGCGGCGACGGCGCTGGACTCGCTGGAGGAGGGGCTCCGGGACCGCGCGCTCCGGTGCGGGGCGAACGTCTTCATGCCGAATTTCACGCCGAGGGCATACCGCGACGCGTACAACCTCTACCCCAAGAAGACGTCGGTCGACGACGCGGGGATGCGGAGCGTGCGGGAGCGGGTGGAGAAGAGCCGGACGGCGTAGGCTCTACCTCCGGCAGCGGAAGGCGCGCGGACCGTCGGTCCGGAGGGGCGGGGGCTCCGCGGTGCATTCCGGAGAGGCGAGCGGACAACGGGGGGCGAAGGTACACGCTGAGGTCCACTCCGACGGCGGGGGGACATGCCCCGGAATGCCTTGCAGCCCGTCGATGGACTCGAGGTCGAGCGAGGGAACCGCGGCGAGAAGCCCGCGGGTGTAGGGGTGGCGCGGCGCGGAGAGCACTTTCGCCGCGGGGCCCGATTCGACAATCTCGCCGGCGTACATGACGTGGACCGTTTCGGCGTAGCGCGCGACAAGCCCGAGGTTGTGGGTGATGAGGAGCAGGCCGATGCCGTCGGCTTTGCGTAGCGCGTCGAGCAGGTCGAGGACCGAGCGCTGGGTCGTCACGTCGAGCGCCGTGGTCGGCTCGTCGGCAACGAGGTAGCGCGGGCGAGCGGCGATGGCCATCGCGATGACGACGCGCTGCTGGAGGCCGCCGGAGAGCTCGTGGGGATAGGCGGCGAGGACGCGGGGCGGATCGGGGACGCGAACCCGGGCGAGCAGGTCGAGGAGGAGGGCGTCGGAATCGCGGGTTCCCGGGGGGAGCGCCTCGCGGAGCTGCGTCCGGACGGACAGGACGGGATTGAGCGAGGAGGTGGGGTCCTGGAACACATAGGAGACGGCGCGGGCGCGGATGGCCCGGAGCTCGCGCGGGGAGAGGGAGAGGACCTCCGTGTCGTCGATCCGGACGGAGCCGGTGAGGACGGCGCCGTCGGTCGGCGGAAGGCGCGTGACCGACATCGCCGTAAGGGACTTTCCGCAGCCGGACTCGCCGACGAGCGCGACAAAGGCGCCCGGCGGGACATCGAGGGAGACGCCGCGGACGAGCGGCGAGGAACCGAAAGAGACGCCGAGATTCCGGATGGAGAGCATGGCGCGGACTATGGCTCCTCGCACCAGCGGAGAAAGTTGATTTTCTCGCCGTCGAAGTGGACGATGCCCCACAGGCGGCGCTCGACGCCCCCGATACGGCCGACCGAGGTGATGCGGTAGTACTCGGAGGAGGTGGTCATGAAGGCGGCGGCCTCGGGGTCGAGCCCGTCGACGCGCGCGTAGAGGTCGTCGACCGAGGAATAGGGCTCGCGGGCGGTGTCGGAATCGGGGTCGTCGTAGTCTCCGCGCTCCTCGATGATGGCGCCGGCCGCGATGTCGTCGATTCCGGGAAGAGTCATGAGGACTTCGGCGGGGGCGGAGAGGATGTTGACCTTGCCGTCGCCGTAAGTGGTGAGAATGCCCTCGATTCCGGCGAGGACGATCGCGTTGGTGTCGCCGAAGCGGGAGGTGTCGCCCGGCGTTCCGAAACTGAAGCGGGAGGTGGAGGCGTTGAGGGGATCCATCTCTTCGGGGTGGAACTCGCCGCCTTTGAGGAGCGCCTCGGTGAAGCCGCGGATGAGGAGGAGCTCGCCGACGGTGTCGAGGGGGCCGTTCTTCGCGGTGTAGGGCGGCTCGAGCTTGTCGTAGTAGTCCTCCGTCTCGGCTCCGTCGGTGTGCGGCGTGTCGTCCTCGTCGACCCAGTCGGAGTACGAGTCGATGATCATCGGCCAGTATTCCTCGGGGAGCCCGCAGTTGGTGAGAATGCGCTCCCAGTCCTCCTCGGTGAGAAGATTCACGTTGCGGCGGCCGGGCTCCGGGGAGATGGAGAGGATAATTTCGCCGTCGGGCTCTCCGTCGCCGTCGAAGTCGCCGAGCGGCTCGACGAGTCCCTCGATGGGCTGTCCGCGGGCGAGCCGCTGCGCGGCCTCGTACCAGCGGTCGTCCTCGTTGGCGGCGTCCTCCTCGGCGGTCGGGGAGATGCCGGTCTGCTTCTTCATGAGCATCTCGGCGATCTGGATGCCGGAGCGCGCGAGCGCGTCGCACTGGCGGCGTTTGGT
>JAZUKQ010000429.1:0-4468 GCA_045643325.1 Kiritimatiellia bacterium
GCCCGCCGCGGACGCTCCTGCGGCCGACGCTCCGGCCGCCGAGCCGGCCCCGTAGGGCGCCGTCATTCCGTACGTTCCCTCGTCATGCATCATCATACATACGCCGCGTCCCACGGACTCGAGTTCATCATGCTTCCCGGCTGGAGGGAGGGCCTGGAGCGCTCCTCGCTCCGGACCATCGAGTTTTCGGCGGGGCACACCGCCGATTCCGATGCCGTCCGTCCGCACATCCGGAGGCTCTTGGAGATGCGCGGGGCCGGCCTGGTCGATGTCGCAAGCATCCATCTTCCGTTCTTCGGAGCCTGGAATCCGTCGCTTCCCGACGCGGCGGCCCGGAAGGAGTACCAGCGCAAGGTCGCGGAGTTCATCCGCGGCGCCGCGGGGCTCGGGGCGAGGAACTTCACCATCCACGGAAGCCAGGAGCCGATTCTTCCGGAAGAGCGCGCCGCGCGGATTTCCGCGTCCCGCGAGTCGATTCTCGAGCTCGCGCCGGTCGCGGAGTCCGTCGGCGCGTCGCTCAATGTCGAGGTGCTTCCGCGGACCTGCCTCGGCAACACCGCCGAGGAGATGGCGGAGATGCTGGACGGCATGCCGGAGTCCGTCGGTGTCTGTTTTGACGTGAACCACCTCTGCGGGCATCCCGAGAAAATCGGGCCGGGCATCCGCCTGCTTTCCGACCGTCTCCGCGCCTGCCACATTTCCGACTACGACGGCGTCGACGAGTGCCATTGGCATCCCGGTCTCGGCGTCATCGACTGGCATGAGGTCATGACGGCGGTCGGGAGCGTCCCTCACGAGGTGCTCCTGATTTTCGAGATTACCGCGCTGAAGCCTCCCGTCTGGCAGAACCGGGAGATGGAGTGGCGGCCGTATTTCGCGGCGTTCGAGAGAGACCGGGATTTCCTGGAGAGCGCGATCTAGCGCGGAGGCCGGGGAGGCGGCGATGGGTCGAGAGACAGGCGGCGTTGCTCGGCGGTTTTCCGGAACCGTCCTCCTCGCGGCGTTTCTACGCGTTTTCGTGTCCGTCGCCGCGGGGGCGGAGGAGTCTCCGTTCCGGATTTCGGCGGAGCTCGGAAACGCGGACGGACGCGGGGAGCTCCGCGTGGCCGCGGACTTTCCGGAGGACGGCCACCTCTACGCCGACAACTGGTCCGTCACCGTGAACGGCGCGCGGCAGGAGAACGGAACGCTTCCGACCGTCGACGAGGACGGCATGCCGGTGATGAAGCGCCCGTTCAGCGTCTCGTTCCCGCTTCCGGACGGAACGAACCGGTTTCTTGTCGAGGTCTCGTACATGGGGTGCGCCGGGACCACCTGCTACATGCCGAGGACCGAGCGCTTCGACCTCTCGCTAGGGGGAAGTGTGCCGCAGGCCGGTCCGGACTCCGGTCCGGGGGCGCGGGGCGCGGAGGATTCCGGGGCGCGGCGCGCCGCGGGATTCCGGGTTTTCCGCGCGGACGGCTATCTCCCGGCGGGGAGGTTTCTGCGCTTTCTGGATTCCGCGAAGGCCCCCGGCGCGGCGGAGGCTCCCGCGGAACGCGGCGCGTCCGGCGTCGGGGGGTGGGCGCTGCGGATCGCGGCGCTGGTCGCCGGGGGCTTCCTGCTCAACCTGACGCCCTGCGTTCTTCCGATGATTCCGGTGCAGTTGGCCGTCCTCGGCATCGGAAAGCGCCGGAAGTCCAAACGGGACGGATTCCGGCGCGGTCTCGTCTTCGGATCCGGCATGGCGGCGGCCTACGGCGTCCTCGGCGCCGTCGCGGTGGCCACGGGCGCGGTCTTCGGCGCGCTGCAGTCCTCGGCGTGGTTCAACCTCGCCGTCGCCCTGGTCTTCGTCGCCCTCGCGGCCGCGCAGTTGGACTGCTTCGCCATCGACTTCTCGCGCTTCCGGAAGACGCGTTCCGATTTCGCCTCCGACGCGGCCGTGTTCTCGGCGGGCGTGTTCTCCGCGCTGCTCGCGGGGGCCTGCGTGGCGCCGGTCGTCATCTCCACCGTGCTTTCCGCCGGGGCGCTGTATGCCGGGGGGCACGCGGCGGCCGTCCTGCTGCCTCTCGCGCTCGGCGCGGGGATGGCGCTGCCCTGGCCCTTCGTCGGAGCCGGCATCGGCGCGCTTCCGAAGCCCGGCCCGTGGATGAGGTACGTCAAATTCGTGTTCGCGGCCGTGATGCTCGCGTTCGTTTTCCACTATGGGAGGCTGGCGTACGCCGGATTCTTCCCGGAACGCGCCGGAACCGCCGCCGGGGATCCGGGGCAGCGGACGGAGTTTTCCGCGTCGGACGCGACGGTCCCGGAAAAGATCGGGCGTCTCGCGGGCTCCGGGGAGAAGCCCGTCCTGCTTGATTTCTGGGCGACCTGGTGCAAGAACTGCGGCGCGATGGAGCGCTCGGTCTTCAAGGATCCCGGGGTCGCCGCGGCGTTGGAGGACTTCGTCGTCGTGCGGATCCAGGCGGAGGATCCCCGGGACCCCGCGACGGCGGCGCTTCTCGAGACGTACGGAGTGAAGGGCCTTCCCGCCTTCCGGATCCTGGCCGCGCCATGAGAGCGACGGTTCTGATCGACAATCTGGCCTCCGTCGGACTGTCCTGCGAATGGGGCCTTTCCATCCTCGTCGAGCACGCGGGGCGCCGCGTGCTGCTGGACACGGGGGCGAGCGGCCTGTTCGCGGAGAACGCGGACGCGCTCGGTGCCGACCTCGCGCGCGTCGACGCCGGGGTGCTCTCGCACGCGCATTTCGACCACTCCGACGGGATGGCGGAGTTTTTCCGGCGCAACGCGTCGGCCCCGTTCTACCTGCGCGACGGCGCGAGATGCCGCTGCTACAACAAACGCTGGCCCTTCGACGAGTACATCGGCATCCACAAGGGCTGGCTTGAGAAATACGCCGACCGCATCGTCTATGTCTCCGGAGACCGCGAGATCCTTCCGGGCGTGTGGCTCGTCCCGCACAAGACGCCCGGGCTGGAGGAAATCGGAAGGCGGGCCCGCTTCCGGATCCGGGTGGACGGACGGAAAATGCTCGACGACTTCCGCCACGAGCAGAGTCTCGTCGTCGACCTCGGCCCGGACGGGCTGGTCGTCTTCAACAGCTGTTCCCACGCCGGCGCGGACACCGTCGTGCGCGAGGCGATGACGACCTTTCCGGGACGCCCCGTCCGCGCCGTTGTCGGCGGCTTCCACCTTTTCCGCACGCCCGACGATGAGGTCCGCGCGTTCGCCCGCCGCGTCCGCGAGACCGGCGTCGGAAGCGTCTATACGGGCCACTGCACCGGCGACCGCGCGTTCGGGATTCTGCGCGAGGAACTGGGAGAAAGGGCCGTACAGCTCCGCGCGGGACTTTCCTTCGAGTGTTGAGGCGCGGCGGACGATGTCTTCGACGATTCCGTCGCGGACACTCGCGCACTTGAGCGCTTGAGCACTTGAGCGCTTGCTGCCGCGCGGTGCTTTCGCGGCGCGGTGCTTTCGCGGCGCGGTGCTTTCGCGGCGCGGTGCCATTGGGGCGCGCGGCAGCAGCCCGCCGCAGGCGCCTCCCTTGAGGGAGGTGGCGCGTAGCGCCGGTGGGTGTTGACGCAGGGATCCCGGAAAACACCCCCAGTCGGCTTCGCCGACAGCCCCCTCCAGGGGGCCGGGCTCCGCCCGAAAGCGGCACGCGGTGCCATTGGGGCGCGCGGCCGCCGCCCGCCGCGGGCCATTGGGGACTCGCGGCAGCAGCCCGCCGCAGGCGCCTCCCTCGAGGGAGGTGCCCCGAAGGGGCGGAGGGTGTTGACCACGCCTGCCATTCATGCTACATTCGTTCACATGAACGCACATTCCATAATCCGCTACCGCAACGACCTCACCGCTCGCGCCCGCGAACTTCGGCGCGACCAAACCGATCAAGAGCGGCGGCTTTGGTACGGATATCTTCGCCAGTGTCCATACCGCTTCCTGCGGCAGAAGCCCATCGGCGAATACATCGCGGATTTCTTCTGCCCGGAAGCGGCGTTGGTGGTGGAGTTGGACGGTCGTCAGCATTTCACAGAAGAGGCGCTGGAATACGATGCGCGGAGGACGCGGTTTCTAGAGGCGCTTGGAATCAAAGTGATGCGATATCGGAACTGCATTGTGGATCAATGCATGGAAGGCGTGTGGAGGCAAAACGAAGCGGAAGTGGTGAAACGGATCGCGGAGAGAAAACACCCCCAGTCGGCTTCGCCGACAGCCCCCTCCAGGGGGCCGGAGCAAGCTCCGCCGCCCGCCGCAGGCGCCTCCCTTGGGGGAGGGGGCGCGTTGCGCCGGTGGGGGTTGACGCAGGGGCCCGGAAAAACACCCCCAGTCGGCTTCGCCGACAGCCCCCTTCTATGAGAAGGCATGTCAAGGGGTCGCCGAGGCGACCTATGCCCCTGCCTTTGCCAACGCCCTGATGAAGGGTTCCATTCTTTGAGCGCATCGACCACGCTTCTATTCGCACTCCGGATGGGGACGTCGTCCCCGG